>JANXTX010000281.1 GCA_025352165.1 Caulobacteraceae bacterium
ACCGCCAAAAGCGGCCTTTGTCACAGGGCTTCGACCCGACCAGTTACCCAGCCACGCCGCCTGTCAGCTACCGGGCCAACCGACCATTGCCCGGGTGGGACTCCCGCCCACTAGGTGTTGCGCCGTTCAGGGACGCACCAAAGGCCGCGGAGGCGTTCCGGTGCATTGCGCGGGAGTGCCTCGCCCAGGTCACCGCAAACGGCCTGCTATTGCGCCGCACGCGCCGGCCCGAGGCGCTTCACCAGCTTCGTGTCGGTGTACGACGCCTGAGGACCGCCATAAGAGTCTTTGTTGGAATGCTCGATGACTATGAGAGTTCGTGGATCGACGGCGAACTCGAATGGCTCGCCGGCAAACTGAACGCGGCGCGGGACCTCGACGTCCTGCTGCATGACACGTTCGATCCGGCCACAAAGGCGCTGGGCGCGGACCTCACGCCGGTCGGCCGCCATCTGCTGGTCGCGAGGGCGCGCGCCTACCGGAGTGCAATCACCTCGGTCGGTTCAATTCGCTATCGTCGTCTGGCTCTGGAGACAGCTGCGTGGATTGAGGTGGGTCGTTGGATAACCGACGATCGTTCCAGCACCACCGCGCGCAGAATGGAGCCGATCGAAGCGTTCAGCCGTGTAACGCTCGATCACCTCAGCCACAGCGTCCGCAAGCGATGCGATGATCTGCGTCGGCTGGAACCGAAGCAGAGGCATGAGTTGCGGATTCGGGCCAAACGCCTGCGCTACGCCGCCGAGTTCGTCGGCCCCCTCCACGGCCACAAGCATCGCCTCGCGGCGTTTCTTGCGCACCTGAAGCAGCTACAGGACCAGCTTGGGGAGCTGAACGACATTGCCGTGGCGCGCGACCGGTTGCTGGATGACCCTGAACTGCAAGAGCCCCGGACTGCCTTCGCCGCCGGCCGCATGGTCGGATGGCGAGAGCGCGGGCAACCTCGGTTGCTGAAATCGGCAAGCCACAGTTTCGAAGCCTGGGCGTCGATCAGGCCGTTCTGGAAATAGCGCCGCGCGCCCTGAACGTCGGCTTATTGCGCCAGCGCGAAATCCAGGCCGGCGAGAACGTGGATTTCGGTGGTGTCAAAGACCGGGATCGGTAGGTCGTCGGGACTGAGCAGCAGCCCGAACTCGGTGCAGCCAAGAATGACGATGTCCGCCCCCTCGGCGACAGCCTGATGGACTATGGCGACGACTTCAGCGCGCGAGGCCGGCTCGAACCGCCCCTGCACCAGTTCGTCAAAGATGATCGAATGTAGCCGGTCTCGCGCGCCGGCCTCCGGCACGACCGCCTCAACGCCACCGGCGCGCAGGCGATCGCGATAGAAACTCTCCTCCATCGTGAAGCGCGTGGCGATCAGCAACGGTCGCACCACGCCGGCGGCGCGGATCGCTGCCGCCGTGGCGTCAGCGACATGCAGGACTGGCACGGTGACGGCCGCGCCGACCTGCGTCGCAAGCTTGTGCATCGTATTGGCGCAGATCAGCAAGGCGTCCGCTCCGGCGGCCTCTAGGCGGCGCGCGGCCTCGACCAGCACATCGGCGGCGCCATCCCAATCGCCGGCAGCCTGCATCGCGGCGATCGGCGCGAAGTCCGCCGACCAGATCAACAGCGGCGCTGAATGCTGGCCGCCGAGGCGTTCACGGGTCACGCGGTTGAGCCGCTGGTAGTAGACACTGGTGCTTTCCCAGCTCATGCCGCCCAGGAGACCAAGGGTTTTCATGTTGAAACCGAATAGGGCAAACCCTGGATTGCAAACAGGGGGTGCCCGGTGAATCCATACGAGATTGTTCCCGACGGCCTGCGACTGACGGTCAGGACATCGCCGAACACGTCGCGCGACGCCATCTCCAGGGTGATCGCCGATTCAGCGGGGCGGCCCCTGCTGGCGGTGCGCGTGGCCGCGCCGGCGGTGGAGGGCGCGGCCAACGCGGCGGTAGTCGCGTTTCTCGCCAAACAGCTGGAGGTAAGGCGCTCCGACATCACGATCGTGTCGGGAGAAACGGCGCGGATCAAGCGACTGGCCATCCGAGGAGACGGGCCGGCGATCCTGGCGAAGTTGCGGGTCCTTATCGCGAGTGGCTGAGCTTAAGGCTGACGCTCAGACCGGGAACGAATCGATCAGCCGGAATACCGCGGAGAGATCGCCAGCAATGCCGTCGACCCGGCGACGATCGACTAGCGTGGAAAACAGATTGCCGATCTCGAACCGGTTGGCGCCTTCGATGGCGATCAGCACGTCGTTCTTGGTGAATGCAAATCTCAGGTGCGCCCCGGCAAATGCGGTCTCCAGGGCCACCAGCTGCTCCATGGCGGTTGGCGTCAGCACCACGCGCGCGCCGACCTGATCGGAGCCGAACACCACAAAGACTTCCGAAAACCTGGGGTCCACAAGACCAACCTTGGCCAGGCCGGACGGACATTCGAAGCGACTGAGCCAGCCGCTGTTGCGCAACACGACGGTTGTGCCCTCGAACGCCTTTGGGAAAGAAATTCTGAACAGCTGGCCGCGAAACACCGTCCTGCGGTTCCTGCCGGAACCATGAACCAGGTTCGCCTCGCAAAGCTCGAAGCGACGCTCACCCCGCGCGCCTGAAAAATGATCCTCGAACCTCGATGTCTTGAAGCCGGGCAACATGTTCAGACTGCGAAAGGTCTGCAGGTCCGGCGGGTCGAAAAGACGCTCCCGGTAGTCAATGTTAAACGGCTTGCAGAGCGCGTTGATCACATCTGCCTTTGCCGCGCGCGAGACCTTGCGGATCGGCAGATAGCCCAGGTAGGCGGCGCTGACGATGGTCGCCGCCAGCAGCTGCACCGGTGGAACATAGCCCGGAACATGCGCCATCGAATGGAGCATCAGTCCCTCGACAACCACCAGCAGCAATCCCGCGATCAGCACCAGAGCGAACGTCTGGACGGCTTCCCGACGCGCCACCTCCCGCTGGCTCAGGTCAGGTTCAATTTCCCGGGTATAAAGCTCGTCGAAGGCTGTCCCTTGCAACGTATTGATGACGTCGGTCATGCGCAGCCCCTGTCGTTGGGACCGCAGCTTACGCGTGAGATCGATTCGATCCAGCCGCGTGCCAAGCCGTTCGCAGAGGCTTCATCTCAGATATCGGCGTAGACGTGACGCTCGCCCTTCATTCCAGGGTGGGTTACGGCGCCCAGATAGGCGGGTCCGACACCCTGGGCGAACTTCCACAGCGCTCCCGAGCCATAGGCCGTTTCGCGAGGCTTCCACTGGCTCTTGCGGACTTCGAGTTCGGCGGCGTCGACTTCGAGCTCGATGGTCCCCGCGTCCGCGTCGATGGCGATGATGTCGCCGTCCCTGACCAGCCCGATCGGCCCGCCTTCCTGCGCCTCCGGCCCGACGTGACCGACGCACAGGCCACGTGTCCCCCCGGAAAAGCGTCCGTCGGTGACCAGCGCTACCTTGTCGCCACGGCCCTGGCCAGAGAGGGCCGCGGTGGTCGACAGCATCTCCCGCATGCCCGGGCCGCCCTTGGGTCCCTCGTAGCGGATCACCAGCACGTCTCCGTCATTGTAGTCGCCGCGCTCGACGGCGGCGAAGCAGGCTTCCTCGCCATCAAAAACCCGTGCGGGACCACGATGGGAGCGGTGCGAGGTCATGCCGGCCACCTTGACGATGGCGCCGTCCGGCGCGAGCGAGCCCCACAGCCCGACCACGCCGCCGGTGGGCGACAGAGGATTTGAGACCGGGCGGATGACCACCTGATCATCGCGCCACTTAACGTCGGCGAGATTCTCGGCAATGGTCTTGCCGGTCACCGTCATGCAGTCGCCATGCAGGTGCCCACCTTCGAGCAGGGTCTTTAACAGCACCGGCACGCCGCCGGCCTCGCCCATGTCCTTGGCGACAAAGCGACCACCCGGCTTCAGGTCCGCCAGATAGGGCGTGCGCCGCATGATCTCCGCGACATCGCGCAGGGTGAAATGGATGCCGCATTCGTTCGCCATGGCCGGCAGATGCAATCCACCGTTGGTCGAGCCGCCGGTGGCCCCGATGACTACGGCGGCGTTCTCGAACGCCTTGAGCGTGCAGATATCGCGGGGACGGATGTTGCGTTCGATCAGGCGCACCACCGCTTCACCCGAAGCGACGGCGTAGGCGTCGCGGTCGAGGTATGGCGCGGGCAATGCCGATGAAAGTGGCAGGGCCAGGCCGATCGCCTCGGAGACGCAGGCCATCGTATTGGCGGTGAACTGGCCACCGCAGGCGCCCTCGCCCGGGCACGCGTGGCGCTCGAGCTCGATCAGGTCTGCTTCGGCGAGATTGCCCGCCGAATGCTGTCCGACCGCCTCGAACACATCGACCACGGTCACGTCGCGACCCCGCCAGCGGCCGGGCAGGATCGAACCGCCATAGAGAAACACTGAAGGGACGTTGAGGCGCAGCATGGCCATCATCATGCCCGGCAGGCTCTTGTCACAGCCGGCGACGCCAACGAGCGCGTCGTAGCCGTGACCGCGCATGGTCAACTCGACCGAGTCGGCGATCACCTCGCGGCTGACGAGACTGGAGCGCATGCCCTCGTGGCCCATGGCGATGCCGTCGGTGACGGTGATGGTGCAGAACTCCCGTGGCGTCGCCCCCGCCGCCTTGACGCCGGTGCTGACGGCATGCGCCTGTCGCATCAACGCCGTGTTGCAGGGAGCGGCCTCGTTCCAGCAGGACGCGACACCGACAAACGGCTGGCTGATCTCCCGAGTGCCGAGCCCCATGGCGTAGTAATAGGAGCGGTGCGGCGCCCGCGACGGCCCCTCGGTCACATGGCGGCTCGGAAGGCGGGACTTATCCCAGGTTCCATCCGGTTTCTTGGTCATGGCGCAGGCTCCAAACAGGTCGAACCGCCTCCCCTAAACGCAGGGGCTCGCCCACGCCAGAGCATGCTGCTTTCCAGCCGCCTCAATAGTGACCTCCGGGCTGTCTCCTGGCTTTATGGGTTTGGCGATGGCGCTTGCGGTGATCTACTAGCTGGGTGTCAACGCGACACCGACCTGCCTGATGGAACACCCTCGCCCATGAACATTTCCGCCATCCCAATCGGCCGCGATCCGCCGCGTGAGGTCAATGTCCTGATCGAGGTTCCCATCGGCGGGGAACCGATAAAATACGAAATCCACAAGGATTCGGGCGCGCTCATGGTCGACCGCTTCCTGTATACGGCGATGCGCTATCCTGGGAACTACGGCTTCATCCCACACACGCTGTCAGGCGATGGCGATCCGTGCGACGTGATCGTCGCCAACACGCGTGCGATCGTGCCTGGCGCAATCATGAGCTGCCGAATCGTCGGCGTCCTGATCATGGAGGATGAGGCGGGGGGTGATGAGAAGCTGATCGCGGTGCCTGCCCATAAGCTCACGCAACGATACGACAGCGTCCAGGACTATACCGACCTGCCGCTGATCACGCGCCAGCAGATCGAGCACTTCTTTGCCCACTACAAGGACCTCGAGCCGGGCAAGTGGGTAAAGATCATTCGCTGGGGCGACGCGGCCGAGGCGCAGACGATGGTGCTGGCGGGGATCGAGCGCGCGAAGCAATCGCGCTGATCTGGCGCAATCGCCTTTTCGATCCTTGCTTTGGAAGCGCGCATGCATACGCTAGGGTGGCCCCCGGCGCGGCGTTCAGGTCAGGAAAAGACCTGGGGTTCGCCGGGAAGGGTTTTCGATAAGAGAGGGCGGATGCATCACGACTTTCTGTCCCAGATCGGCCCCCTGGTCTCGCAATACGGTCTGGCGGTGCTCTTCCCCATCGCTGTCGTGGAAGGCCCCGCCGTTTCGGTCGTCGCGGGCGCCCTGGTCGCGTCGGGACAGTTCGATGGCGCCATCGTAGCGCTGATGCTGATCGCCGCCGATCTGGTCGGTGACGCTCTCTATTATTCGCTGGGTCGCTGGGGGCACACGCCGTTCCTGCGCCGTCTCGAGAAACTGCTTTCCCTGACTGAGGAAAGATTCAAGCCGCTCGAGGAAGGATTTCGGCGCCATGACTGGAAGATTCTTCTGATCGGCAAGACCCAGCCGTTCGGGTCAGTAATCCTGTTTTTTGCCGGCGCGACGAAGATGCCAGTCGGCCGATACATGATGTTCAATCTTCTGGCGACAGTTCCAAAGGTATTATTGTTCGCCGGCGCCGGCTATTTCCTCGGCGCGAGCATTACACATTCAATGAAGTATTTTGACTACCTGACGTTCATCCTGTTCGGGATTGGAGCCGTCCTGCTCTATTCGTATCACCGCGTCAGAAAATATCTTAAAAAGGAAATCTCAAACGACGCGCCGCTCTGACGCCGCGCGCGTCTGGCGGCGCCCTGCTTTCGCTGGATCAGCTTCAGCAACGCCAGATTCTGCCGCAGGACGCCGCCTAGTGACAGAACATTGACGGCGTCGCGCATCATCGAGATTTCCGAGAGCATGCCACGCCAGCGACCCAACTTGGTGTATTTTCGAACGTTGACGACATTGGGCCAATAGACCACGGCCAGTCGCAGCTTCCGCTGGATGATCAGTTCATTCATGAAGGCTTCACCACCCCACCGGGGCAGGCGCTGCATCTGTTCAACGGCGTCCCTCAGCAGAGACGCTGGAATCACCCGTTCTCCGGACACGAAGTCGAGACCAATTGCGCGGTAAAGCGCCAGGCTGTTGCTTCTCAGGCTGATGCTGAGGTCGGCATCACCGTTCAGAACTGGCGCGGCGAGGGCGTCGATATCCGCGGGCGTGACGCCGGCGAGATCGGCGTCGAGCAGCATGATATGCTCATTGACCGCTGCCTCGATCCCACGGCTTAGCGCGTAGGTCTTGCCGCGATTGGGCGAGTAGGAAATGACCTTGATGTTCGGATAGGTCGCCAGCAGCGCCTCGGTCTGATCGGTCGAGCCATCATTTACGACGATGACCTCGGCCAGCACCGGGTGCTGATCGACCGCATCAAGAATATTACGGATACGATCCTCTTCGTTGTAGGCGCAGACAACACAGGAAATCGCCTTGGTCGCGGCCGGGCCGGCGCCCTCTGATGCCGACGAGTGTGACGCTGTGCGCGCGTCCGCCATTTGGGTCGAAATTCTCATCGCTCTCCAAACAGACGCGCCATCGGGTACGCGTCGCAATGGGTTTTCCCCGGTTCACATTCAGCGGATGCCCCAGTCGGGCCACCCGTCCATCCTATCGTCGTACGGCTCACCCCGAGCGTAACGAATTATGACTCTAACGTGATTGGCCGTCTTTGGCCAATATCCTGTCGTCAGTTGCCCGGTTGTCAGGTCCGCTCAGCCGCGCTAACCGCGCCGCATGCCAGACGCCTTGCGCGAGGTCTACGATCAACGCCTCGCGGCGGGTGTCATCGCGCCGGACCCGGCGCAGGTGGTGGCCGTGACCGCGCTTTCGCGGGTAGCCTCGGATCTCTCCGTCGCCAGACCCGGCAACCTTTTCCGCAAGCCGGATGTCGTGCGAGGCGCCTATCTCTGGGGTCCGGTCGGGCGCGGAAAGTCCATGCTCATGGACCTGTTTTTCGAACTCGCGCCGGTGCAGCCCAAGCGGCGCGTGCATTTTTACGTCTTCATGGCCGAAGTCCACGCGATGGTGAATGTTTGGCGTACCGGCGACGCCACGGCCCGGCGAACGCGATTCGGTGAATCGCGCGGCGACGATCCCATCGCCCCCGTGGCCCGGGTGATCGCCAGCAGCGCTCGCCTTCTATGCTTCGATGAGCTGCAGGTGACCGACATCGCCGATGCGATGATTCTTGGACGGCTGTTCGAAGCGCTGTTCGCGCGTGGCGTGACCCTCGTGTCGACCTCCAACCGTCCCCCCGACGACCTCTACAGGAACGGTATCAATCGGGGCCTGTTTCTTCCCTTCATCGAGTTGCTGAAGGCCAACATGTCGATCGTGGCCGTTGCGGGTGAACGCGACTATCGACTAGATCGCCTGAGGGCGGCGCGCACATGGCTCTCGCCCGTGGACCCCGACAACGAGCGCGAATTCGATAGACTCTGGCGCGACATGCTCGACGGCGAGCCTGAGAGCGGCGTCACGCTGGAGGTGCTGGGTCGCCGCGAGCACTGGCCGCGAGCCGCCGGAAGGTTGCTGCGGGCAAACTTCGCCAGCCTGTGCGGCCATGCGCTGGGTCCGTCCGACTATCTGGCGATCGCGGATCGTTTCGACACCGTCTTCATCGAGGCGATCCCGCGGCTGGGCCCGGAGAAACGAGACGAGGCCCGTCGGCTGGCGACGCTGATCGACACGCTCTACGAGGCAAGGTCGCGACTGGTGGTGCTGGCGTCCGCCGAGCCGGATCTACTGTACCTCGCCGGCGACCTGGCTTTTGAGTTCGAACGCACCGCCTCGCGACTGAAGGAAATGCGCTCCACGCAATGGCTGGAGCGGTAGTCGGTGCTACCTCGCAGCCATCGATTCGATCTTGGCGGCGATGGCCTCCAGAACGGCGACAGCCCGCGAATCGGCCCTTGCGAGATCCTCCCGCAGGCGATCCACTTCGGCCTCGGCGGTTCGCGCGCGAGCTTCGGCTTCGCCCGACTCATCGGCGAACACGAGGGCGGCAAGCAGCAGGAGGCGGGTTTCCCCAAGCTGCCCAGCATTCTCCGCGAGTTCGGCGACTTTCTCGCTCAACTTCGCCGCCAGCGAGCGCAGATGCCCCTCCTGGCCATCCTCACAGCCGACCACATAGGGTTTGCCATGCACATTTATTGTCAGTTGGCTCATGATTGGCCGGCCTTTTCGGCGAGCGCGGCGCGCACTTCGGCCATGGCGGTGTCGAGAGCGGCGGCAGCCTCCGCGCCTGCTTCCTCAAGCTGTCGCAGTCGTGCTCGGCAGGTATCGAGATCCGCCGCCAGTTGCGAACGGTCCTGATCAAAAAGATCGCCGGCCTGGGCGCCGGCTTCGGCCACCTTGCGTGCAAGCCGTTGTTCCAACAGCAACATCGCCCGTTCGACACGGCGCACCGCGACGTCGAGGCGGGCGCTTTGGGCCGTTTCAATGCTCATTTGCCGCATCGCTCCTTTTCGTCCGCGATAATCCTATATAGACCTGTGCGGCCAGTTCGGGCAAAGCGCGTTGCTTGACCCTTCGGCGGCGCATGCAACTTCCCCGCGCCCGGCCCGCCGGTTGACTGACGTTCCTTCGAGGCCAAGGCCGATGCCCGTTTCTCCTCTCGCAATGGCCAATGCCATTCGTGCTCTTTCCATGGATGCGGTGCATCGCGCGCGCTCCGGCCACCAGGGCATGCCGCTTGGCGTGGCCGACGTCGCCACCACGCTTTGGGCACGATTTCTGAAATTCGACGCCATCGATCCCAACTGGCCGGACCGGGACCGATTCGTCCTCTCCGCCGGCCATGGCTCGATGCTGCTTTACGCCCTGCTGCATCTCACCGGCTTCAAGGCCATGACGATGGCCGAGATCGAGAATTTCCGTCAATGGGGATCGCTTACCCCGGGACACCCCGAATACGGACATACGCCGGGGGTAGAGACGACGACCGGACCGCTCGGCCAGGGACTCGCGACCGCGGTAGGACTGGCGATGGCGGAACGAGCCCTGGCGGCGCGCTTCGGCGAAGATCTCGTCGACCACAGGACCTGGGTCCTCGCTGGCGACGGCTGCCTAATGGAAGGTGTCAGCCACGAGGCGATCAGCCTCGCCGGCCGGCTGCGGCTGCACAAGCTGACCGTTCTGTTCGATGACAATGACACCACCATCGACGGGCGTGCGAGCCTTGTGGAGGCCGGCGATCAACTGGCGCGGTTCAGGGCCGCGGGATGGGCCGTCAAATCGGTGGATGGGCACGACCCCGCCAAGATCGCCAGCGTCCTGCGCTGGGCAACCCGTCAGGACCGCCCGACGATGGTTGCCTGCAAAACCGTGATAAATCGTGGGGCTGGTCCCCTGGAGGGCTCGGCCAACGGCCATGGCTACTCGCTGTTTGACGCGGAAATCGCGGCGGCCCGCAAAGCCATGGACTGGCGGTCACCGCCTTTCGAAATCCCATCGGACATTGCCAAGGCGTGGCGCAAGGCTGGTCGCAGAAGCCAAGCCGTTCGCCGTCTTTGGGTCGACCGACTCGAAAAATCCGACAGGCGCGAGGAATTCGAGCGCTGCATGGCCGGAGAACTCCCAGTCGGCGCCTTCGACGCTCTGGATCAACATATAGCGACATCGATCCAGGAACAGACGGCCGCGGCGACCCGGGTGCATTCCGGCGCAGCTCTCGCGGCGCTTACGTCCTCGATACCGCAGATGATTGGCGGGTCCGCCGACCTGACCGGCTCGAACAACACCCTTGTCAAGGGCATGACGGCGTTCGACGCGCCCGACTACAGTGGCCGGTACGTCCACTATGGCGTGCGTGAATTCGCGATGGCGGCAGCTATGAACGGCATGGCCGTGCATGGCGGCGTCATCCCTTATTCGGGGACATTCCTCGTGTTTTCCGATTACAGCCGGGCGGCGATCCGGCTGGGTGCGCTGATGGGCGCCCCTGTCGTCCACGTCATGACCCACGATTCGATCGGCGTTGGCGAGGATGGCCCGACACACCAGCCAGTCGAGCACATTGCAAGTTTCCGGGCGATGCCGGGCGTACTGGTGTTCCGTCCCGCCGATGCGGTGGAAGCGGCGGAATGCTGGAAGGCGGCGCTGAGCGCCCGGATGACGTCGATCATGGTGCTGTCGCGCCAGAAGACCGCCGCTTCGCGGGACACAGCCGGCGATCTTTCGGCACGCGGCGCGTATGAGCTTCGGCCGGCGGACAGCGAGGCCAAGGTCACCATCTTCGCTTCCGGTACGGAAGTCGCAATCGCCCTGGCGGCAAGGGAAAGGCTGCAGGCGATGGGCGTTGGCGCCCGGGTGGTCTCCACGCCCTGCTGGGAATTGTTCGCCCGGCAGAGCGCGGACTACCGTGCCCAAGTGATCGGGACGGCGCCGCTGCGCATCGCGGTTGAAGCGGGCGTGCGGCAGGGATGGGAGCAGTTCATCGGCGAGCACGGCCTGTTCGTCGGAATGTCCGGATTTGGCGCGTCGGCGCCGTCCGAACGACTGTACGAAGCCTTCGGAATTACCCCGCAGATGGTCGTCGGCGCGGTGTCGGCAGCCCTCGGCTAACCAGGCCGAACGGACCGTTGTTTTGCAGTTGGGCGCACTGACAATCGTGATGCAACGATTGACCACGGCGTTGCGGGGCCCTACGCCGCTGCACCCATGTTGACCGGACTTTCCCAGCTTGCCCAAGACGCGAGGGCATGGCCTTTCGAGCAGGCCCGCAATCTGCTGGCGCGTCTCATTCGCGTGCGCCTCGACGATGGCGCTGAACGCGATCTCGCAACCGCCCTGCTGACGGCGGGCAGGATCGATGAGTTGTTGATCACGCTGCCGGCTTTTGGCCGTCCTGTAGTGTTCCAGACCGGCTATGGCGCATCAGGTCTGCCGCACATCGGCACGTTCAATGAGGTCGCGCGCACGACCATGGTGCGCAATGCGTTCAGGGCGCTGACGGACGACACCATCGCGACCCGGCTGATATCGTTCTCCGACGACCTGGACGGCTTGCGGAAGGTTCCCGAAAACGTGCCGAACCGCGAGGCATTGGCGCTCGACCTGGGCAAACCGCTGACCAAGGTGCGCGACCCGTTCGGGGAGTACGATAGCTTCGGAGCCCATAACAACGCGCGCATGAGGGCGTTCCTCGACGGCCACGGGTTCGACTATGAATTCCTCTCGTCGACCGAATGCTATGGTTCGGGGATGTTCGACGACACACTGCGCTTGGCGCTCGAGCGGTTCGACAAGATCCAGGCGGTCATGCTGCCGACGCTGGGCCCCGAGCGGCGGGCGACCTACTCGCCGTTTCTGCCGATCAGCCCCAAGACCGGCCGGGTGCTGCAGGTCCCTACGCTGGAGCGGCATGTCGCCCGCGGAACCATCGTATTCGAAGACGAGGATGGAACCCTGACCGAAACGTCTGTCACCGGCGGCGCGGTGAAGCTGCAATGGAAGCCGGACTGGGCCTGTCGTTGGGCGGCGCTAAGTGTCGACTACGAGATGTCGGGCAAGGACCTGATCGACTCGGTCAAGGTTTCCTCGCAGATGTGCCGGATTCTCGATGGCGTCCCCCCCGAAGGCTTCAACTTCGAACTGTTCCTGGACGAGCACAACCAGAAGATTTCGAAGTCCAAGGGCAACGGGCTCACGCTCGAGCAATGGGGCCGCTACGGGGCCGCCGAGAGCCTGGTCTACTATCTGTTCCAGTCTCCGCGTTCCGCGAAAAAGCTTGCGTTCGAGGTGATCCCCAAGGCGGTCGACGAGTATCTGCAACAGCTGGACGCGTACAATGCGTCGCTCTCCGCCGAGGCGCGACCTACCGCGCGTATCGATAATCCAGTCTGGAGCGTTCATGGCGGCGCCCCGCCGGCCAAGGGCAGCCCGCTGTCGTTCAGCCTGCTGCTCAACCTCGTCTCGGCCGCCAATGCGTCCGACAAATCCATCCTGTGGGGCTTCATCGCCCGCCATATCGCCGGAGCGACTCCAGCCAGCGAGCCATTGCTGGACCGGCTGACCGACTACGCGATCAACTACTATGAGGACTTCGTCCGGCCGGCCAAGAAGTTCCGGGCGCCGGACGAGCGCGAACGCGCGGCATTCCTGGATCTGGCGGACCGTCTCCGCGCGCTGCCGGCCGATTGCCAGGACAGTGAGATCATCCAGAACGAGGTCTATGCCGTCGGCAAGGCCGCTGAGTTCGAGCCACTCCGAGCATGGTTCAGCGCGCTTTACGAGGTGCTGCTGGGGCAGAGCCAGGGCCCGAGGTTTGGCTCGTTCGCGGCTATCTTCGGACTGTCGGAGACAGTGCGCCTGATCGAGCGCGTGCTGGCCGGTGAGGACCTTTCGATCAACGGCTGATTGCAACGGCAGGACCGCTCTCACGCCTCAGGCGGGAAAGCCGCCGGCGCGGCTGATCGAGGAAGCCGGCGCCTTGCCGATCTTCTCGCCGATCCACCGCGCGGCGGCGACCAGGGCGCCGATATCCAGGCCGGTCTCGAAGCCGGCGCGATGCAGCATGTAGGCCAGATCCTCCGTGGCGATATTGCCGGTTGCCGCGGGCGCGAACGGGCACCCTCCCAGTCCGCCGCAACTGGCGTCGAGCACATCGACACCGGCCTCGACGCTGGCGAAGGCGTTGGCCAGGCCGGTTCCGCGGGTATCATGGAAGTGCATGCGCAACCGGGCATCCGGGGCAGCCGCGCGCGTCGCCTCGACTCGCTTGCGGACTGTCCAGGGATCCGCGACGCCGATGGTGTCGGCCAGGGCGATTTCGCCCACGCCCAGAAAGGCCGCCTCGCGGACGATCGCGATGACCTGATCGGCGGAAACCTCGCCATCGAACGGGCAACCGAAGGCGACGGAAATAGTCAGCGAGATAGGCGGCCCTCCCTCCAGTTCGCGTCGACGCACGATCCCCGCCAGCGTCGCGACCTGGTCCGCGACCGACGCACCCTGGTTGCGGATGCCAAATGCGTCGGTGGCGCATACAACGACGTTGGCTTCATCACAGCCACTGGCCACCGCCCGGTCCCATCCGCGTTCGTTCAGCACCAAGCCGATGCGCGAGACCGAATTCTGGCGGGGCAGCGCCGCCATTATTTCCTCAGCGCCGGACATCTGCGGCACCCGCCGGGGATTGACGAAGGAAACCGCCTCGATCCGTCGTACGCCGGCTACTTCGAGGCGGCCAATGAAGTCCACCTTGTCGGCAATCTCCACAATGGCCTTTTCGTTCTGCAGCCCGTCGCGCGGCCCAACCTCGACGATCTCTATGCTGCGGGTCATGGCGCCGTCTCCCGTGTTACCGGCGCCGGGTGCAGCGGTCGGTAGATTCGCAGGATATCCTGGCGATTGTTCGAATAGTCGAGACCCGCGCCCTCACCTACCCGCTCCGCCTTGACGCCATCGGCCGCAAGAGCGGTCTGAAACGCACCCTCAAGCCTTCCCTCGACGATCGCCGGTCGCCCCTCGGCGATCGCGTCAGCGGCGTCGTCCGCGTCGCCGAGCTCGGTGTTGGTTCCGAGCAGAAACACCATGCTGGGTTCCTCGTACCCGGCCACGGTCACCGGTCCGGGCGTAACGCCCTGCGTGGGGCTTAGGTTCGCGGCCTCCAGCGCCTTCGCTGCCCGACTCGACAGCCACAGCGGCCGCAAGGACGGCGCGAGCCAGCCAACCAGGACGCCGTGCGCGAGGATGGCCAGTGCAGCCGCCACGCTGACTGCCGCCAACGCGCGCCGGCGCAGCAGCAGCCAGGCGCCAGCCCCCGCCGATGCAAGGAACAGACATGCCGCGCCCACGGCCGAGGGCATGCCGGTGAAATCCTGCAGGCGAAACATGGCCACGAACCCGGCGGCGGCAAATATCGCGCCGGCGAATACGGTCAGCGCGGCCCCGGTCCAGCGGCTCGCGCGCCCGATAGGCTCGGACAGGGCCCGCGCCATCAGCCAGGCCAGCGCGCCGTAAAGCGGCAAGGTGTAGTGGACAAGTTTCGTCGGCGTCAGTTCGAACACCAGCCATGACGGGACAAGCCAGCAAAGCGCGAAACGCACCCCCGGCTCAGCTCGCTGTCGCCAACCGGAGACAAGTCCCGCCGGCAGAAGGAGAACCGCCGGAAACAGCAGGAACGGAGCCAACAGCGCATAGGAGAGCGGCGGTGCGCCGTGGCCTTCATGGCCGGACACCAGCTTCGGGGCCAGATCTCCAGTGATCGCGGCGCCCCAGAAGGCCCCATCCGTCGCAACCGTGATTGCGATCGCCCATGGACCGACAACCGCCAGCGTCAGGACCCCTCCCCATCCCCAGCCGAGCGACTTCAGCCAGGTCACGCGCCTTTCCCAAAGACACAGCGCCGCCAGCGTCAGTCCGACGACCATCGGACCGATCGGTCCCTTGAGAAGCAGCGACAGGGCGAGCCCGGTCCACAGCAGGGCCTTCGAACGCCAGGATGCGGCGGGGCCGCCGTTTGCCGCCAGGTACAGGCGCGACAACGCGGCCATCGCCAGCGTTACCACGCCGGTCAGGGCGGCGTCGGTCGCCGCGATATCGGCCTCGGTCGACAGCAAAAAACTCGCGCCGAACAGGACTCCCGCGATCATGCCCGCTCGGGCCCCGAAGAATGCCACGGCCCCCCATGCACAGGCGGCGGCGGCCAGCATTGCCCCCAGGACCGACGGGATCCGGTAGGCCCAGATTTCGCGGCTCTCGACCTTCGACAGAGCCCTCACCGCCGCCGCCTGGAACCAATAGACGCCGACCGGCTTCTTGAAACGCGGAGCATCCTGAAAATGGATGGTCACGAAGTCACCGGTTTCCAGCATCTGCGCGGACGCTTCGGCGAAGCGTGACTCGTCGCGATCGAGCGGCGGCAGGCCCATTGCGCCCGGCAAGGCGGCAAAAAGGGCCACCAGCGCGGCCATCAAGGGTCCACACCACCCCTTCGCAAAAAGATCGAGTCGGTCCTCAAGCGTCATCTCGCTGTGTTAGCATGTTCTTTGGAATGAGGGTTTTTCGGGTATGACAGGCCATGGAGTCAGGCCCGCAGCCAATGGCGCCCGTTGAGACGCCGCTAAAGGCCTCGCGCGAGGCCCTGCCAATGATGTCCGTCGTTGTACCGGTCTACGACGAGGAAGGCGCCGCGCCGTCTCTGGCCAGGGAGATCGCCGCCGCCTTCGCCGGCATGGATTTTGAAATTCTGTTTGTGGACGACGCGAGCCGTGACGGCACGCTCGCTTCGATTGCCGCCCTTGCCGCGGAAATACCTCAGCTTCGCGTGTTGGCGCACCGGCGCAACGCCGGGCAGAGCCGCGCTATTCGCACCGGGGTATTGGCTGCCCGGGCGCCGATCATCGTCACTCTGGATGGCGACGGACAGAACGACCCGGCCGACGCCCCTGCGCTGGCGATGGCGCTGCAGGCCGCCCCGGATGGCCTGGGACTGATCGGCGGCGAGCGCGCTTCCCGCAAGGACACGGCGGCGAAGCGTTGGGCTTCGCGTCTTGCCAACGGGATTCGCCGCCGGTTACTGAACGATCGCGCCGTCGATACCGGCTGCGGCCTCAAGGCCATGCGTCGCGAGGCGTTTCTTCGCCTGCCGTACTTTGATCACATGCACAGATATCTGCCGGCGCTGATGCTGCGCGAGGGATTTGAAGTGGCGTTCCAGCCTGTCGGTCATCGCCCGCGCCACGCCGGTCGCTCAAAATATTCGAACCTGGGTCGATTGATTGCGGCGTTCACCGATCTTGCCGGCGTCATCTGGCTGGGATCGCGCGCGCGTGACCATGGTGGCGTGGAGGAATTGAAATGAACTGGCGCGCGTTGGTAGCGGTGACGCCGCTGATGATGATGCCGGTGGCGGCCTACAACCTCTTCGCCGTACTGCTCCCCGGAGGCTTCCATTCGCGGGTTGCCTATGAAACCCTCATGCACCCGCTGATCCAATTGACAACTGCATCCGGAGGCGCTTGGCCGATCTGCGCTTCGGATATCCTGGTGGCCATCGGTCTGCTGGTGCTGTTTGTGGAGTTGGTCAAATCCACGGCCACCCACCGGATAGCCCTGATCAATCACGCGCTTTCAATGCTGTTGTTCGTGATCTGCCTGCTGGAACTTCTGCTTACGCCGGCGTTCGCCACGTCGACGTTCTTTCTCCTGGCGCTGATGGTTCTGCTCGACGTACTGGCCGGCTTCATCGTGACTGTCTCAGCAATGCGCCGCGACGACAGCAACGCACACGACCACTGAGGTCAGCCACGATCGCCGCGCGGGAGCGACCTAGGCTGCGACCTCTTTGAGCTTCTTCAGCTTCTTTTTCTTCTTCTTCTCGGGCTTGGCGATTTTCGCCATTGTCTTTTCGCGGGCAGGCTTTTCCTTGGCTGGCTTGACCTTCGCCGGCTTCACCTTGGCCACTTTGTCTTTCGCAGGCTTTGCATCCTCCTCCTCCGCCCCATCGGCGGCGCTGGCCAGCATGCCCAGGGACTTCAGGAAGCCTTCGCGCTTCTTGGTCGGCAGGTAGGAAAGCAGCCGCTGATCCGCCGCCGCCGCTGGTCCAGCGCTCGCGGTTAGCGCCAGGCGTCCGGCCTCGGACAGTCGCACCGTATTGGCTCTGGCGTCGGTCGCCGATCGCTGGCGTTCCAGCAGCCCCTTGGCGAGCATTCGCGCCACCAGGTCCGCGAGGGTCGAACGGTCGATGCCGGTCGCTCGAACCAGCTCGTTCTGGGTGTGCCCGTCTGCCGCGGCCGCCGCCGACAGCACGGTGTACTGCCGCTGGGTGATTTCGGCGGGCCCCGACTCGGCATGCAGATCAAGCGCCAGTTGCAGCGCCCGATGCAGCAGATGGGTTACCGAGCCATCCAATCCACCTAATTCAGGCTTTGCCTTACCCTTGGACATGCAGCCCCCTTCGTCGCCAATGAAAACCGTCCGAAGGCGACACTATCCACCATTCGCGTCAGTTTGACGACAGACCATCCGTAGACGGTGCAGGCGGCCCTAGAATCCAGAGTCTGGCGATTCCGGAATCCCGGGCTCGCCGGGCGGCCGTTGATGCTTCAGCATAAATGGTGTCTGGGCAACGGCAAAGACAAGCGCCGCGATCAGCACCGCGATCCTGAAGTATCCCCAGGTAATCTGGGTCTGGGTCCGGCGCACGACCTCGTTTGCAATCGCGCATGCCCACCAGAACAGCCCGTAGCGTACCGCCAGGATGGTCCACGCGCGGTCCGGCAGATGAAACGCTCCACCCAACAGCGCCTTCAGGGGATTCTTCTTCATCGCAAGTCCGCCAAAGAGGACCGCGCCCAGCAGTCCATCGACGATGGTCAGTTTCATCTGCAGGATATCGGCCCGATGCAGAACGATGCTGAGCCCGCCGAACAACAGGGCCAGCGCTCCGGTGACCGCCGGCAGCGGACGCAGACGGCGTTCCACGACCACGCTGACCAGCAGGGCGATCGCGGACCCGCCGACAACGAACCAGGTTGCCAGACGGAAATCCCTGGTCGCTACAAGAACCGCGAGGAAGACGAGCGCGGGCGCGCCATCGACGACAACGTGAAACCACGACGGAACGTTGGGTGCTTTTGTCGGTAAACCTTGTTCGGGATCAGCCATCTACAGTCGCCTCCAGCCCAACCAAAGAACGCGAAAAAGCCCGTGCATCGAACGGTTGCAGATCATCAATGCCTTCACCCACACCGATGAGCACGATCGGCGAATCCGAGGCCTGCGCCACCGGAACCAGCACCCCGCCACGCGCCGTGCCGTCGAGCTTGGTCATCACGATGCCGGTAACGCCGATCGCATTGCCGAAGATGTTTTCCTGAGCCAGCGCATTGCGACCGACGGTCGCGTCGAGGACCAGCAACACCTCATGAGGGGCGTCCGGATCAACCTTGTGGATCACACGGATCATCTTGGTCAGTTCGTCCATGAGACCCTGCTTGTTCTGCAGCCGCCCCGCGGTATCGATCAGCAGGACATCATGGCCTTCGCGCCTGGCGCGTTCGACGGCGTCGTATGCCAGTCCCGCTGCGTCCGCCCCGGTCGGGCGCGAGATGAAATCTGCTTTTGCGCGCTCCGCCCACACCGACAGCTGTTCCACGGCGGCGGCTCGGAACGTATCTCCGGCGGCGATCAGCACCTTCGCGCCCTTGCCCGTCAGATCGGCCGCAATCTTTCCCAGAGTGGTGGTCTTGCCCGACCCGTTGACGCCGATGAACAGCACCACGAATGGCCTCGGCCCGCCAAGCGGATCAAACACGCCCTGACGCGGCACAAGTTCAGCCGCGACGGCCTCGGCGAGCGCTTCCTTGACCTCAAGTTCAGTCGAAGAACGGCCAAAGCGCTGCTCCCCGAAGGCCTCTGCAATGCGCGCCGCCGCCTGCGGACCGAGATCCGCCTCGATAAGCATCTCTTCGAGAGCATCGAGTTGCTCGCGATCAAGCGGTTTTGCGGTGAGGACCTTGTTTACCTGCTCGGTAACCTGCCGCGAAGATCGCGACAGTCCCTCGGTCAGGCGTTGCAGCCAGCCGCGCTTCGGCTCATTCATGAGCGCGACCCGCCCGCCGCGAACATCACTACTTCAGTGACGCCTGAAGCGTCTGAGCGGAGGCCAGGCTGCGCTCAACCCCGGGTAGCGACTTATCGGAATAGGCTCTGAATTGCGCGACATCGCCATGCTTGGCGAATGTCTTCAGCGCATTGTCGACCGCCTGCAGGCCGCCGATCTGGTCAGCGAGATAGGCCTTGTCGAACTGCCCGGCATCCACGCCCTGCAGATCGGCGAGCTCGCTCGCGAGATCATTGGGCATGGCGTCGGGCATCGAGATCGTCTGATTGGACGCACTGATCGCCGCATTCAGCGCGGCGATGGAATTGGTGTGAGCGTTAATCGAGGCCGTGGCAAAGCTCTTGACGCTATCGTTCTGCGAACGCGAAAGCGCGACCTTTGCCTCCGCGATGGCGAACAAGTCCAGACCCCCGACCCTGTCGACAAGGTCCGGGCTGAACATGGGACCACCCAACGCGGGTAGCGCGGGTACTGTGGAACCACTCGCGCCAGCATCGGCACCATCGGAAGCCGTGGGTGCCGGTCCTCCGTTGGCGGCCTTTTCGCAGGCCGAGAGGCCGAGGCTGGAGACCAGGATCGCGGCAACCGCAGCGTTAAGAGTGTTTCTCAGCGTGATCATCAGTGATTCCTACGGCGTTGACTTTGTAGCGGCGTCTGCCGCAAGCGGGAACCGCTATTGCCCCGAGCCCACCACAAAAGTGGTGATCTATTCAGGCGCGCGCGGAAAGGAAAGGGGTTAGGCCATGGGGCCACTGAGCGATTTGAAAGTTGTCGAGCTGGGAACGCTCATCGCGGGACCTTTCTGCGGACAGATTCTAGGCGACTTTGGCGCCGACATCGTCAAGCTGGAAGACCCTGGAAAGGGCGATCCCATGCGGCAATGGGGCCGCAGTCTTCCCCAGGGCCATTCACCCTGGTGGCCGGTGATCGGGCGGAACAAGAAATCCGTGACGCTGAACCTTCGTTCGGCGGAAGGGCAGGCATTGGCGCGAACCCTTATCGGCCGCGCCGATATCGTTATCGAGAACTTCCGCCCCGGCACGATGGAGAAATGGGGCCTGTCCTACGAGACCCTTTCGGCCGACAACCCCGGCCTGATCATGGCCCGCGTCTCTGGATTCGGTCAGACAGGACCCTATTCCCAAAGGGCCGGCTACGGACTGATTGGCGAGGCCATGGGCGGTCTTCGTGCGGTGACCGGCGAGGCCGATCGCCCGCCCGCCCGCGCCGGCGTTTCCATTGGCGACAGCCTGGCGGCCGTTCATGCGGTGATGGGCATACTGATGGCGCTGCATTCAAGACGCACCACCGGCCGGGGGCAAATCGTCGACGCCGCCATCTATGAGAGTGTGCTGGCCATGATGGAGAACATGGTCACCGAATACGACATCACCGGCTATGTGCGGGAACGGTCGGGCTCGATCCTTCCCGGCATCGCACCTTCGAACGTCTATCCGACCTCGGATGGCGACATGATCTTGATCGGCGGCAACGGCGACAATGTCTTCGAACGACTGACGAAGGTCATGGGCAGGCCGGAACTGGCGACGGATCCGCGCTTCGACAGCCATTCATCACGCGGTATCAATCAGACGCTGCTCGACGAATTGGTGGCCGATTGGACCAGGACCCAGGCGCTGGCTCCGCTGCTTGCGTTGCTTGAGGCGAACGGAATTCCCTGTGGCCGAATCTTTCATCCGCCTGAAATGCTCGCGGACCCTCAGTTCGTCGCGCGGGGTTCGATCGTCACCACCGAGCACCCAGTGTTTGGACCTGTCCGCATGCAGAACACTTTTCCCGTAATGTCCGATACACCGGGTAAAGTTCGCTGGCCGGGGCCACCGTTGGGCGAGCATACCGAAGCGGTGCTCAAGGAATGGGCGGGTCTATCATCCGACGCGGTCGCCGACCTGCGACAAAGAGGCATCGTCTAGGGCCAGCCGCCTGCTCGATGGCGTCGGCACTGGAAAGACGTACTCTCAGAGACTATTTGAAACGGGCTGGAACCCGCCAAGGTCCCTGGATGTTATACAGGTGGCGAAGGCGTTGGATTTCCTGACCTTGAAGGCAGCCCGGCGTGATATCTGGGCAAGCGCGGAGAACGATCAATGACCACAGATCTCTCGGAAGAAACCGGCGATGACGCCGCAAAGGTGACCGAAGCCGCCGAACAGGGTCAGCAGGCTCTCAAGGACGCAATCGCCGCTGCCGAGCGCACCCTCACGGAAGCCGGCAAGGCTCTGGAACGTGCGGCCAGGGAAGCGATTGAAATGCTGCGCAATCAGACGAAGTCGTACACCGGCAACGCCGGACAGCACGTGGACGATGCCCAGCGTTACATCACCGAAAAGGTCAAGGAACGTCCGATGACGGCCGCCTTCGCCGGACTGGGCGTCGGCCTTCTGCTGGGTGTGCTGCTCTCCAATCGTTCAAAATAATGATCCGCCGGCTCTTCCTGGGCTTGGCGGCCGCCGCGGCTTTCGCGGCCGCGGCTGCGGTATTGGTATTCGCATTGGCCTTTGCGCTGTTCGCGCTGGTCGAACCGTATGTCGGCCGCGCCGGCGCCGCGGCGATTCTGGCGGGAGTAACCGCCCTGTCGATCGGCTTGGCGGCGATCTCTATCGGCTCGCTGGCGAAGGCCCGGCCGCGCAAGGTCTCGTCATCAGACACCGTCGGCGGAATGATCGAGCGCGCAATCGCCTTCGTCCGAGAAAAGCCGATCCTGGCGGCATCGGCGGCGATCGGCGCGGGATTCATGGCCGTGCGCAATCCCAGCTACCTCGGATCGGTGATCCGCGCGTTCGTCGAGGGCAAGCCGCCGCCGCCGAAGCAACGGGGGAAGTGATCTTCTCAACCCGCGCTGAATTGGCTCGGTTGAACCAAATGGAAGTGGACCTATGAAAACGCCGTCACGCACCGGAAATTATTGGGCGACAGCGGCGGTGCTGGGCGCTGCGGCCACACTGATCGGATGTACGACTCCAACCAAGGAGGCCTCGTCCGACAATCTTATCGTTTCAACAACGGCGTGCGCGGATTTTTCGTTCAGCATCTATTTCGAACGTGGTTCGACACACCTCAACCGCGAGGCCGACGAGCTACTGGCCAACGCGGCCGCGCGGGCGCGCAAATGCGAGGTCAAGGGTATCGACGTCATCGGTATCGCCGACCAGCCCGGCAGCCCTGAAGTCAACGCTGAACTTTCCAAGGCGCGCGCCCACGTCGTGACGCGCGCCCTCAGACGCCACGGCTTCCCCGATTTTCACTTCGCGCCGACCGACGGAACCTCAGGCGCACAGTCCACCACCGCCGTGGCCAGCCCGTTCCGCCGACGCGTGGAAGTAAATTTCCATTTCGTTCCCAAGACATAGGCACACGCCCGGCCGAACGACCACGCGCTCCGATTGGGCGTCACGGATGACCCCAGACTGAACTGTAGGTTTGGCGGGACGATTCAGCCCGGCAATCGAGCCTTGAATCTTACCAGGCCATCGGTGGATTCGACATTCAGCTCGCCGCCGCCCGCACAGACCA
The DNA here is from genome assembly GCA_025352165.1 of Caulobacteraceae bacterium. Classification (GTDB taxonomy): domain Bacteria; phylum Pseudomonadota; class Alphaproteobacteria; order Caulobacterales; family Caulobacteraceae; genus Acaudatibacter. The sequence continues at coordinate 22,691 of JANXTX010000281.1, forward strand.
TGGCATTGACGAAAGCGCCCTGCACCCAGCGGCCGGCCAGGCCTTCTCCACGCCCCTCGCCCGCGAGCCCGGCGGCGACCTCAGGGTGCAACACCGCGCGCGCGCTGACCGCGTCGACCGTCAGCAGGTGGAGTTCCCCTTCCCGTTGGTACCGCGGCCGCACAACCCCGCCGACCGGTAACGCCACGGCTCCAAGCTGCACGAAATTCAGCAATACCCGCGCGGCCGGCGACGGCATCGAGACCGCCGCGATTTCCCATTCGAGTGTGGGGCGAATGGTCTCGAACAGATTGCGCGCCAGCAAGACGAGGTCTTCCGAGGCGAACGGCTCGTCGCCCGAGCCGAACGCCACGCGCGCGAAGGCCAGTTGGCTCGACAAAGTGCGGGCGCTTTCCTGAACCAGAGCAAGGGCGTCTTCCGCGGGTATCGGCGATCCGGCGTCGGTCAGCAGCTCAACTCCGGAAAGGATTCCCCCGATCGGGCCGGCGAAATCATGGCACAGCCGTGACGCGAGCCTGGCCGCCAGTTCTCCATGATGGCCGGCTGCAGCCGGCGCGGCGCGGGCCCCAGCCTGCGTACTCATCCTACCAGTAGTCCTTCATGATCTCTTCGGCCCACGCAGGTTCGCGAACCTCGCCTCGCGGCAGGAATCCCTTCAGCACCGGCTTGATGTCGAGGACCGGCGTCCCGTCGATCGCGTCGAGCCCTTCGATCTCCAGAAAGAGGCCATCGATCGCAACGATCCGACAGACGCACGAGCCTAGCCGGTTGGGCCGATTGCGCCCGCGTTGCGCGAATATCCCGACCAGCGGCCAGTCGGCCCGCCCGCGCGGATGGCGTGCGCCAAACTCGATCTCGCTCTCGGCGACCCGATCAAACAGGAAGATCACTTCGGCGTGGGAGAAGTCGCCGAGCCCGGTGAGGGCGGCCGGGCTGAAGGTCCCGGCGACCAGTTCGATCCGCGCGCGGCTCGCGCCCCAGTCATCATCAATCGCCTCGGCCCGACCGCCGCGCACATGGCCCACCGCGGTCAGCGTGAACGACATCAATAGGTTTCCAGCCTGTCTTCCACCGCCTGCCCACGTCCAGGAATCAGCATGTCGCGCCGGAACGTGCAGATCGTCTCGCCTCGCTGGTTCTTGCCGATGGTGCGAATGGTGACGATGCCCTGGCCGGGGCGGCTCTTCGACTCGCGCTTGGCCA
>JANXTX010000344.1 GCA_025352165.1 Caulobacteraceae bacterium
CGGCGTGTGGATATCCACCTTTACCCGCGCGCTGCAGCGGCAGATCGAGCGCGAAAGCCGGGCGATCTATCCCGATCCGGCGGTCCGCGCCCGCAAGGCCGTCGTTCGCAAGGGGCGCGAGAACTATCTGTGCCTGCTGAACTTCCAGGACGCGGTGAATGCGGCCCAACTGGGCGGTTTCGACCTGATCGGCCTGGGGCTCGCGGCTCGCTGGATCCGCGCGACCCGCGATGGCGACATGACCGGCGGGGACTTCCCGGCCTGGCTGCCGAGCCTGTTCGCCGTCGCGACGGCTTCACAGGCCGGTTCGGCCAATCTGGTCGATCGCCGGGGCGAGTGCATCCACGCCGCCTGCGCCCACTATCGGTCGTGCTTTGTGGAAAAGGCCATTCGCGCCTCTCGCGGCGCGGACCTGGTGATTGCCAATCACGCCCTGGTGCTCAGCCAGGCGGCCTTTGACGGCGCAAGGACCGCGCGCGGTCAGAAAGGCGACATCGAGACCACCAGGCTGCGCCGCATCGTCTTCGACGAGGGCCACCACCTGTTCGACGCGGCCGACAGCGCCTTTTCCGCCGCCCTCTCCGGCGCGGAAGCCGCGGAGATGCGCCGATGGATTCGCGGGCCCGAAGGCCGTGGCCGACGCGGTCGCGGACTCGAGACGCGGCTGCTCGATATGCTCGGTGATCGCGACGACGCCCGCCAGGCGCTGGTCGAGGCTGCCCACGCCGCGGCTGCATTGCCTGGGGAAGGCTGGTCCGGACGGATTGCGCCCGGAACGGGCGGCGCCAATCCCATCGGGCCGATCGAGACGTTTCTGGTGGCCGTTTTCGAGCAACTGCGCGCGCGCTCTTCGGCGTCCGACATCGGCATGGAGTGCGCTGCCCGGCCGGCGCTCGACCGGGTGAGGGAGACCGCTCGCGCCGCGGCCGCGGCGGTCAGCGCCATCGAGCGGCCGCTGCTGTTGCTCGCCCGTCGCCTCGGCGACCTGCTCGACGACGATGCCGACACGCTGGAAGGCGGCGAGCGCGGTCGCATCGAAGGGGCGCTGCGCGGCCTCGATCGCCGCGCTCGCATGACCCTGCCGGCGTGGCGCTCGATGCTGGCGGCGATCGACGAGGATGGCGAGGATGATCCCGATTTCGTCGACTGGTTCGATGCGGTGTTCCTCTACGGCCGCGTTGTCGACGTCGCCGCCCGCCGCCACTGGGTTGATCCGACCGAGCCTTTGACGGCGGCGGTGATCGCGCCTGCGCATGGCGTGCTGGTGACCAGCGCGACGCTGGCCGACACCTCGCTCGTCGATCCGTTCGCACTTGCGGAAATGAGGACCGGCGCCGCCCGGCTTCCGGAACGCCCCAAGACGCTGCGTCTGGCCTCGCCGTTCGACTATGCCGTCAATGCCCGCGTGCTGGTGGTCAACGACGTCGCCCGCGATGATCCACGGCAGATCGCCGCCGCGATGCGCGAGCTGTTTGTCGCCGCCGCCGGCGGCGCGGTCGGCCTGTTCACCGCCATCCGCCGTCTCAAGGCGGTTCATGAACGCATCGCCGCGCCGCTCGCCGAGCACGGCATCGCCCTCTATGCCCAGCACGTCGATCCGCTCGATGTCGGCGCGCTGGTCGACATTTTCCGCGCCGAGTCGGACTCCTGCCTGCTGGGGACCGACGCTGTGCGCGACGGCATGGACGTGCCGGGCCGCCCCTTGCGGCTGCTGGTGTTCGACCGGGTGCCTTGGCCGCGCCCGGATATCCTGCACAAGGCTCGCCGAGCCCGGTTTGGCGGCAAGACCTACGACGACTCCGTCGCCCGCGGCCGCATCGCCCAGGCCTTCGGCCGTCTCATCCGTCGCGCGGAAGACAAGGGCGTGTTCGTCATGCTGGACGCGGCGGCGCCGACCCGCCTGTTCTCCGGGCTGCCGGAAGGCGTGGCGCTCGAACGGGTCGGGCTGGTCGAGGCGATCGAGGCAACCGCCAGACATCTCGCCGTCTGACCCAACTCGATTTACGGCGTATTAGCCAAATTCGGTGATGCGGATGATCTGCCGGGCCGACGCAAGCGTACCTGCATCGGGGCCGGACACGACGTCGACCGGAGTTGCTCGCCATGAAACGATCGCCAGCTGTGGCCGCGATGATTGCGGCGTTCTCAATAATCGCAACGAAGGCGCCGGCCTGGGCTCCGGACATGCGCGTCGATCAGCAACTGCGGCAGGGCCAGGCCTGGGCGGAAGTTCTGCCCGACAGGGACGGCGCCGGCCTCATTCACGCGGCCATCGACATCCCCGCCCCGCCCAGGACCGTCTGGTCGATCATGACCGATTGCCGTCTGGCGGCCAAACTGGTGATCTCCGTCACCAGCTGCAAGGTGCTGCAAAGCGACCCGCTGGCCGGCTGGGACGTCCGCGAGCAGGTGACGCGCGGCGGCCTTTTCTTTCCCTCGCTCCGCAACGTCTTCCGCTCCGACTACCAGCCCTTCAGCCTGATCCGCTTCCACCGCCTCTCCGGCGACCTGAAGATCGAAGAAGGCGAATGGCGCCTCGAAGCACTCAACGGCGGCGCGGCCACCCGGGTCATCTACGTCAACCGCGTCGCGGTGAACCTCTTCGCCCCCGCCTTCCTGGTCCGCGCCGGCATCAGGCACGACACGCCGCAAGTCCTGCTGAACCTTCGCCGCGAGAGCCTCGCCGCCTCCCACCAGGGAGCAAAACCCGAGATTTGAGCCGAAGCGGCGCCCCGCCATATTTGCTCATGACCGTGAGACACGCCCATCCGCGCGATCTCTCCCTCCCGTTCTTCCCCGCGAAAGCGGGGACCCAGGCCTTTTTTGTTTTTCGATCCGGAGGCGCCAGCGTGGCCTCAGTCTGCCGGTAGCGAAGCCGCCTCGCCGACAAGGTGCGCGGCGTGGCCGAGGGCGCGCAGTTGCCTGACAGCGTCCACGTCGAACGAGGCGAACACCTCGCCGCCCAGGCGGCGCCCTTCGAAGGCGATGACGCCATCGGCGAAATCGCCGCTGCCGGCGAGCATCGCGAGCCCCGCCTCGATGGCCGGACGATCGGCGATGACATTCTCGGTGTCGATCAGTGCCTTGATCGCGGCGGTGCAACCAGCATCGTCCACGCGATAGAGCCGCCGCAAGACCCAGGCGAACTCGCAGAGGGTTGGCAGCGTAACCGCGACCGCGTCCGCCGCCGTCAGCGCCCGCGCGGCCTGGTCCGCCTGATGCGGGTCATCCCGCACCGCGGCCCTGACCAGCAGATTGGTGTCCGCCGTGATCCTCACGCGCGACCGGCCCATCCCTCGGCAATCGTCTCCTGAATTTCTTCAAGCGTCGCGGTTCGATTGGTGTTCCCGGCCAGGATGCCGATGAAATCTTCGATCGAACCCGAGGCGCGCGCCGCGCGTATCTCCAGCTTTCCGTCCGGAAGTTTGTGCGTTTCGATCTTCTGCCCCGGCGCCACGCCGAGGTGTCTCAATAGGTCCTTACGCAAGGTAACCTGCCCCTTGGCCGTGACGGTTAGCTTCGACATAAGGGCCTCCGTGCCATTGAAAGTAAGGCGAATTTACCTTTCGAACAAGGGGAGTCGCCGGAATCCCCAGGGGAATCGCAGACGGAATTGGGGTTGTGCTGGATGACGAACAAGATTCTTCGCGACGCACAGACAGGCGCACGCGAGGGACGGGATGGAGCGATTTCGGGACTGCTTTGGTGGGG
>JANXTX010000088.1 GCA_025352165.1 Caulobacteraceae bacterium
CAGGTCGCCGGCGTCAAGGCGCAGATTCAGAAGCCGGGCGACTATCTGACGACGCCGATGGGCAACGAGACCATCCTGTGCGTCATGGGCGACGACCAGCAGATCCGCGCCTTCTACAATGTCTGCCAGCATCGCGGCATGCTGTTGATGGCTGAGGAAGAGGGCCATGCCAAGCGGCTGGTCTGCCCCTACCACGGCTGGGCGTTCAACACCCGCGGTGAACTGAAGGCGGTTCCGGACGAGGCCGATTTCCCGCAGGGCAGCCCCTGCGGCAAGAAGAACCTGGTCGAGATTCCCTGTGAGTCCTGGGCGGGCTTCATCTGGTACAACATGGACCCCGATTGCATGTCGCTGCGGTCCTATATGCATCCGACCGCCGACATGATCGACACCTATCCGATGGACGACATGGTGCGGACGCACTGGATGACCGTCGAGGGCAAGTTCAACTGGAAGCTCATTCAGGACAATTTCAACGAGTCCTATCACGTGCCGTTCGTGCACCCGCAGTTGAAGTTCATGCTCGAGTACGCCTACGATCACTGTCAGTTCGATCTCTATCCCAGCGGCCATGCCCGGATGCTGATGCCCGGCGGCGAGCCCGCCAGCACACTGCAGGGCGGCGAGGATGAGGCCCTGGACATGCTGGGTGAGGAATTGCGCTTCTGGGAACTCGATCCCGACCAGTTCAGGGGCGGGAAGATGGAAGGCATGCGCGAAGCGCTGCAGAAGCAGAAGCGCCTGCTCGGGGAGAAGAAGGGCTTTGACTTCTCGACCTATCACGATGCCCAGCTGACCGATCACTGGCACTTCACGATCTTCCCGAACCTGTCGTTCAGCCTCAAGCCGGATGGCAATATCTGGCTACGCGCGCGCCCGCATGAAACCGACCCCGAGAAATGCTATTTCGACATGTGGTACATGACGCTGTTCCCCAAGGGCACGACCAAGTACTACTCGCAGAGCATGGAGGAGTGGGTCGACACCACGGTCCCCGCCCCCCACCAGCAAGGCAAGGCGGGCGAGGTCAGCCTGGGTCCGGCCATCGACCAGGATTTCGCGATCTGGGAGGTCAACCAGCGAGGCCTGCATTCGCGCGGTTACAAGCGCGACTATCTGTCGGGCCAGGAGGATCGCGTGCGGTATTTCCACGAGAACCTGGCGCGCTGGATGAATCGCTAGAAGTCAATCCGGCCGCAATTTGACGTCGCGATCCTTTTAAGCGCTGTTGCTTTTTTCGCGCGGCTAGCGCACGGTCGCGGCGGTTCCAACACTCGGAGACGCGGTCCATGAGCGAAACCCTTCAGGCGCCGACCAACAGCGAAATCCCCAACGTGGCCAAGCGCCTCGCGGACATCTCGCAAACCCCGCATCCGGTACTGGGCAGCGAGCCGATCTCGCCGGACCGGTACTGGTCGCGCGAGTTCTGGCAGAAGGAATGGGATCACGTCTGGACAAAGACGTGGCAGATCGCGGGGGTCAAAGCGCAGATCAAGAAACCCGGCGACTACATCACCGCGAATCTCGGAACCGAGACCATCTTGTGCGTGATGGGCGATGATCAGCAGATCCGCGCCTTCTACAATGTCTGTCAGCATCGCGGCATGCTGCTGATGGCCGAGGAACAAGGCCACGCGAAGCGGCTGGTTTGCCCCTATCACGGCTGGGCGTTCAACACCCGCGGGGAACTGAAAGCGGTGCCGGACGAGGCGGATTTCCCGCAGGGAAGCCCGTGCGGCAAGAAGAACCTGGTCGAGATTCCGTGCGAATCCTGGGCCGGTTTCATCTGGTACAACATGGATCCCGATTGCACGTCGCTGCGCTCGTACATGCATCCGATCGCCGACATGATCGACACCTATCCGATGGACGACATGGTGCGGACCCATTGGGTGACGCTCGAGGCGAACTTCAACTGGAAGCTCATCCAGGATAACTTCAACGAATCCTATCACGTACCGTTCGTGCATCCGCAGACGAAGTTCGTGATGGAGTACGCCTACGATAACTGCCAGTTCGACCTGTTTCCCAGCGGTCATGCCCGCATGCTGATGCCGGGCGCCGGACCAACCAAAACGCTGCAGGGCGGCGAGGACGACACCCTGCGGATGATGGAACAGGAACTGAAATTCTGGAATCTCGATCCCGATAACTACCGGGGCGGCAAGACCAGTGAGATCCGCGCGGACCTGCAAAGGCAAAAACGTCTGCTGGGCGCCGAGAAGGGCTTCGACTTCTCGACCTATCACGACGCCCAATTGACCGATCACTGGCACTTCACGATCTTCCCCAACCTGTCGTTCAGCCTCAAGCCCGACGGCAACATCTGGCTGCGCGCGCGTCCGCACGAGACCGACCCCGAGAAGTGCTATTTCGATATGTGGTACATGACGTTGTTCCCCAAAGGGACCACGCAGTACTATTCGCAGAGCATGGGCGAAATGGTCGACCTGACGGTTCCCGCGCCGCACCTGCAGGGCAAGTGGGGCGATGTCTCCATGGGCCCCGGTATCGACCAGGACGTGTCGGTGTGGGAAGTCCAGCAGCGCGGCCTGCATTCACGCGGCTATCGCCGCGATTACCTTTCGGGTCAGGAAGATCGCGTGCGCTACTTCCATGAGAACCTCGCGCGGTGGATGAACCGCTAACAATAGAAGTCTGCAACAACCAGGGAGGACGCGGATGGCGTTCGTTGGACCGATCGAAGACCGGCTGGCTATCCGTGAGCGGGTGGAAGCCTATTGCGACGCGGTGTTCCGCAAGGACGCCGATGACTGGATCGCCTGCTGGGCGGAAGACGGCGTATGGAAGCTGCCAGGGATGGAAGTCGCCGGCCACGAAGCGATGAAGCCGGCGTGGATCAACGCGATGAGCGCCTACAAGTTCGCCGGCTTTTTCGGCAACCCCGGGCACATCGTGGTCACCGGCGACACCGCCGAGGCGCGCACCTACACCACCGAGTATCTGGAGCGGAACGACGGCGTCTACATCAAGATCTTCGGCTCCTATGAAGACCATCTGGTGAAGAAGAACGGAACCTGGGTGTTCTCCAGCCGCGCCTACACCGTGCTGAGGTCCGAATAGTGAGCGGTCCCTACCGCGTCGTCATTTCGGGCGAGATCGATGTCGAGCCGTCAATTCGGGAAAAAGCCATTCTCGATGCCCAGCCGCTGATCGCCGATGCGCTCGCGGAAAAAGGCTGCGTCCACTATGCCTGGACGTGCGATCCCGCCAAGCCGGGACGCATCCACGTGTTCGAAGAATGGGACACCGAAGCCGACCTGATTGCCCATCTGGCAGCCGAACCCTACTTGAAAATGGCCGGACATCTGGCGGCGACCGGAATTCTCGGCGCCGTAACGCGAAAGTACAGGGTTGATATCGTCGAGCCGGTCTATGATCCGGACGGCAAGCCGAGGGGCGATTTCTTCACCGCGTGACCCCCGAGGGTCAGACGGGCGACACTTACAGGAGACGTATTGTGACAAAGATGGTGGCTGGCGCTGAATTGACGGCGATGGTGCGCGACTCGATCGGCCACGCCAAGGCCGGGACTATCTCCAAGACCCCGGGTATCCTGAAGCTGGCGGCGTCTCGCTACTATGACCCGGAGCTGTTCCAGAAGGAAGTCGACCAGATCTTCAAGCGGGTGCCGCTGATGCTGGCGGCCTCGTCCGAACTGCCCAACCCCGGCGACTTCAAGACCATGGAAGCGGTAGGCCTGCCGATACTGATCGTCCGAGGCCAGGACATGATCGCGCGCGCGTTCATCAATTCGTGCAGCCACCGCGGCACCAACGTCGCCGTGGCGCCCACGGGCAACGCCAAGCGCTTCATGTGCCCCTATCACGGCTGGACATTCACCCAGAAGGGCGAGCTGATGGGCGTGGCCTCGGCCGACGACTTCGGCGAAATCGACAAATCCTGCTACGGTCTGACTCCGTTGCCGTCGGCGGAGCGCTCCGGTCTGATCTGGGTGATCGCCAACGCCAAGTCGGACCTCGTCATCGATGACTTCCTGTCGGGCTACGACAAGTTGCTGGCGAACTTCGGTTTCGACAAGTGGCATTTCTTTTCCAGCCGGGTTCTGGCCGGGCCGAACTGGAAGATCGCCTACGACGGCTATCTGGACTTCTACCACCTGCCGGTTCTGCACAGGAACACCTTTGGCGAGGACATGTTCAACCAGGCGCTATTCTATGCCTGGGGTCCGCACCAGTGCGTGCGGGCGCCGACGGCGAACCTGATCGAAATGGACGCCCTGCCGGAAGATCAGTGGTCGAACGAGGACGTGATGAGCGGCGTGTGGACGATCTTCCCGCACATCTCGATCGCCAGCTTCGGCGGCGGTGGGCGCGGGGTGATGGTCTCGCAGCTGATGCCGGGCAAACACGTCGGCGAGTCCTTCACGACCCAGATGTACCTTACCCAGGATCCGCCGACCGAGCAGATGCTCGCCGAGGTGGACGCGCAATTCAAATTCCTGGAGGTCGTCGTCCGCGACGAGGACTATGCGACCGGCCTGCGCCAGCAACGCGCGCTCGAAGGGGGCGGCCGGGAGTTCGTTCTGTTCGGCGAGAATGAGGGCGGCGCCCGACGTTTCCACCAATGGGTGGATACTCTTCTCGCGGCCGACGACGAAGAGCTCAAAGCCCTGTTCAGGCCGGGCGCGATCCAGCCCGGCGCTTGACGCCCGTCCGTCCGATCGCGGTGGCGCGACAGAGCCGCCGCGTACGTTTCATCGACTATTTTCGGTGAACTGAACGAAGGCCGGGCGCCGCCAGGCGTCACTTGTCACCCTGGACCCTGGGCCCGCGTTCCGCTCGACATGGTGTCCAGCCGATCGATGATCGCCCGCGCCTGACGCTCGGGCGGCCAGTCCTCGGCATCGAAGGCGGCCTGCAGCGCCACGCCGATCACCACGGTCAAGAGATCGCGCGCAGCCCTTTCACGCACATCCGCCGCCAGTCCGGCAAAGGCCGGGTCGAGCGTGAGAATTTCCGCCACCTGAGTTCGCGCGGCCAGGACCCGAGCCCTCTGCTCTTGTGCGAACTCCGGGTCGGCGATCGCATAGGCCCAGAAGGCGAGCCAGACCTTCCAGTTTCGCAGCATGGGCGCGGACGAGGGCAACAATGACAGCAAGTAGGCGCGCGTGTCCGCCCCGGCGCCGGCCTGGCTCGAAAGGGCGCGGTTGACAGAGTCCTCCGTCGCCGAGCGATAGGTGGACACCAGCAAGGCGCGCTTGTCGCGAAAATAGTGGCTGACGACCTTCGTGCTGGCGCCGGCGGCCTCCGCGATCGCCCGCACCGTGGCCGCCTCGATGCCCTTGGCGGCGATGATATCCGCCGCCAGCCCCGCGAGGGCGGCGCGGCGGGCCTGATGATCGACGGAGGCGGGCATTGACCATTGACCTCTGGCGCTATTTATATGCAACGATTGTTGCATAACACGCCATTCGGGAGTCCGCGCAATGCCGCAATCTCACGTCGTCGTCCTGGGGACCGGCGGATCGGGGCTGACCGCCGCCATCGCCGCGCATGACGCGGGCGCGCGGGTCAGCGTCTATGAGAAATATGACAAGGTCGGCGGGACCACGGCATGGTCGGGCGGGATGATCTGGATTCCCAACAACCACCACGAAGACGCGCTCGGCCTGAATGACGATCGCGCGCAGGCGCTGACCTATCTGATGTCGCTGTCGCATGGCCTGATCGAGCCAAGGATGGCCGAGGCTTTCCTCGACGCGGGGCCGGTCATGGTCAAGTATCTTGAGGACCATACACCGGTGCGGTTCCGCCCGATTGCGGATTTTCCCGACTATCACGCCGAGCATCCAGGCGGTCGGCCAGGCGGCGGGCGTTCCCTGGACTGCCCACTTTATTCATTCAATGAGCTGGGTGAATGGGCCGGGCGCGTAACGCCCTCGCCGTACTATCCCAACCCCCATGTCTCGATCTATGACACCTCACTGGGTCAGGCTCGGCCGCGTTCGCTAGACCCCGATGAGATGGCGCGGCGGAAGTCACTCAACGAGCGTGGCAGCGGCCAGGCCCTGATCGGTCGGCTGCTTAGGGCTTGCCTTGACCGGAGTATCGAGCCCCGCACCAGCTGCCGCGCCACGGAATTGATCTCGCTTGATGGCGCGGTCAAGGGCGTAAAATTAGAAACGCCCGATGGGCAGGCCGAGATCGCGGCCGACGCGGTAATCCTGGCCACCGGCGGGTTCGAATTCGATGAGGCTCTGAAGCGGGCTTTTCTGCGCGGACCGATGACGCATCCGGTTTCGATCCCGACCAATACCGGCGACGGCCTGAAGATGGCGATGCGGGTCGGCGCCATGCTCGGCAACATGCGCGAAGCCTGGTGGATGCCTGTGATCGAGGTCCCGACCGAGGAGATCTGGACGGGGGTGTCGCTGATGGCCGGCCAGCGTTCGTTGCCGCGCACGATCATGATCAACCGGGAAGCCAAACGGTTCACCAATGAGGCGGCCAACTACAACGCCTTCGGCGCAGCCTTCCATGAGCAGGACGTTTCGGCGTTCGACTACCGAAACCTGCCTTGTTGGATGATCTTTGATAAGGGCTATATCGACAAATACGGTTTCGGCATGATGGGTGGGGCGCCGGGCGAGCCACCTCCCCAATGGGTCACCCGGGCCGAGACACTCGACGAAATGGCCGCGAGACTGGGCGTTCCGGCCAACGGTCTGCGCCAGACTATCTCACGCTGGAACGAACAGTGCGCGGCGGGCCGGGACGACGACTTCCGCCGCGGCGAAGCGGCACACGACGTCTGGTGGGGCGACCCCGACTATCGTGGAGACCCCCGCGCCAGCCTTGGACCACTCGATCAGGGTCCGTTCTACGCCCTTGAGATCAAGAGCGGCGCGCTCGGCACCAGGGGCGGACCGCAGACCGACGAGAACGCCAATGTACTCGATGTCGATGGTCGACCAATCCAGGGCTTGTACGCGGCGGGCAATGTGATGGCCTCGGCCATGGGCATGACCTATGGCGGACCGGGCGGCACGATCGCGCCCGGCATGGTGTTCGGCTTCCTGGCCGGCCGACACGCCGCGACCCTCGGCGGCGTCTGACGGTCCCATCCCGTGAGCAAGGTGGACGCGGACATCATCGAAGCGTTTCGGTGCGACGGCGCCGTCGTCCTGCGTGGCGTTGTCAGTGCCGCGATGATCGACGTCTTGCAGGACGGCATCGAAGCCAACCTTACCTCGCCCAGCCCCAGGGCAAAGATCGCCAGCACCGACGGCGATCCCGGACTGTTCATCGAGGATTTCTGCAACTGGCGGGATAACCCGGCCTATCGACGGTTCATCTTCGAGAGCGGTCTCGGCGGCGTCGCCGGTGAACTTACTGACGCGCGCGAAATCCGCCTGCACCACGACCACATGCTGACCAAGACCAGTGGCACGCGGCAGCCGACGCCCTGGCATCAGGATCAGCCTTATTACAATATCGAGGGCAGTCAGACTTGCAGCTTCTGGATTCCGGTCGACCCGGTGGATCGCGCCTCGACACTCGAATTCATTGCCGGATCGCATCGCGGCCCCTGGATGATGCCGAGAACGTTTCGCGACGCCCAGGCAAAGTGGTTTCCCGAAGGAAGCCTTGGCGAACTGCCCGATATCGATGCCGACCGGCAGGCCTTCAGGATCATCGGCTGGGCGCTGGAACCGGGCGACGCGGTCGCCTTCAATATGCTGACCCTGCACGCAGCCCCTGGCTCGAACCGGATGCGCCGGGTGTTTTCAATGCGGGTGATCGGGGAGGATGTGCGGCATGCGCCCCGCCCCTGGACGACGTCGCCGGACTTCCCCGGCCTGGCGAACGAACTGCCAGCCGGCGCGCAAATGGACCATCCGCTGTTTCCGGTGGTGTGGACGGGATGAGATGCCCCCGCTTTGGGCCATCGAGACCATCAACGTGGATGATGCTCCGCGGCCACAACCCTGGTCGGACCCCGCGCCGTGGTCGGCTTCGAACCACCGGGCGTCCCGCTAAGTGCGCCCCTGACCATAGCGCAGAAGCGAGCGAGCGCCGGAGGTGGGGCCCAAGGAACGAGTGGCGCAGCCAGATATCTAACGGTCGGTACGCCAAACCAGCGACAGCAATGATGGCTTCTGGATGGTCGAGATTTGCGCGCGACCCCGAATAGGCAAGCGGGGACATACACTGGCCCAACGTCCGCGCATCCACACACACCCCAAACCGTCGGGCCAGCATAAAATTTCTAAGTAGAATTGCAGTATAGACCGGGACATTGATGTTACCCAATCAATCCTCCGATCAGGCACGCGGACGGTCTGCCACATATGAGTTGGACTAAGGGGCTGCCAATGAACGAGCGGTTTTTCGCGAAGCCAGATTTATCCGGCGGCCTGGGCGCGCATCGTCCGCGGCATCGTGAAAATGAACCGCGATCGACCGTTCGAAGATTGTCGACCGGGTCCCACAGGTCTTTGGGAACGGGCGGCGTCGCCCTGTTTTCAGCATTGGCGATTGGCGCCCTTCAGCCGAACAACGCACATGCCCAGACGCCCGTCGTTGATCAGACCGCATCGGGACTGATCAAGTGCAATCCGACCAAGGCGGCCAGAACCAGCACCTTGCCTCAGGTCCAGATCCACCCGCGCGCCAAGGCGGGCCTGGCGTTGCCGTACGGCGGCACGCCGATCAATGTCACCACATTCCACTATGACAGTAGCCGAACAGGGTGGAATTCCAGCGAAACGGACCTCACGCCCTCGTCAGTGGCGTCCGAGAATTTCGGGCTGTTGGCAAGTATTCCAATCTTCGGCGCGGCATGGGCACAGCCGCTGTTGGTATCGGGCTACACCATGCCTAACGGCTCCGTGCATGACGTGCTGATCGTCGCCACCACCCGAAACATGGTCTACGCGTTCGATGCGCGGTCATATGCCAAGCTGTGGAGCGTTAGCCTGGGTCCTTGGGTCAGCCAGCTACCTCCGGTCTGCCGCCAACAGCCTGGTGTCAACAGCACGCCCGTGGTCGGACCTGGAGCTATCCCAGGTCAAATGGTGCTATATCTCGCGGGTAACGTACAGCCCAGCCCCGGCGCCTATCGGACCCAGGTCAGGGCGCTCGATCTTGGTTCAGGCCGCGACGTCCAGGCGCCGACCTACCTCGCAGCCTCGCGGACGCTGCCCAACGGAACGGTCGTCTCATACGATCCTTCCCACCAGTTCAACCGCTCAGGCCTGGCGCTCAATAACGGCAAACTCTACATCGCCGTCGCCAGCGACTGCGAGACTCAGAGCTATTCGACCGTCGGCTGGATATTCAAGGTGAGCACGGACTTCTCGACTCAAACCGCCATTTCGACGATCTCGCGGCAGACCACGACCCAACTGATGGACGGGATATGGATGACCGGTTTCGCCCCGGCCATCGACGCCGCGGGCAACCTGTTTGTGACAACGGGAAATGGCGATGCGACGACGCAGGCGCCACAGGACTGGGGCAGCTCCGTCATCAAGCTCGCTCCAGACCTGAGCGCCGTCACCGATAGCTTCACGCCCGCCGACTACGCTATTCTCGCTCGTCGTGACGGTGACTTCAGTTCTGGGGGCGTCATGCTTTTGCCGCCGGTCCCCGGCCAGGTCTCCGATCCCCTCGCGGTGGCCATGGGTAAGGATCCAATTCTATACCTTCTGGATCAGACTGCGCTGGGAGGGTATTCATCCACCAATAGCGGCGCCATGCAGGCTCTGACACTTGGCGTCAAGCCGTCCACTGGGGTCTGGGGCGGGCCGGCCTTCTATAACGGTCCCGCGGGGCCGGTGATCTTTTACCAGAAGACGGATGATGTCCTGACGGCCTATCACGTTTCGACAGGCGCCAAGCCCTCGCTGTCGCTTATGGCGCAAGGGACGTCGCTTTCGAGCAATGGCGGCTCGATCCCGGTGGTCTCCTCAAACGGATCGGCGCCAAACACCGGCATTGTCTGGCTGGTGCGCCGGTCGTCGCCTCCTGCGCTGGAAGCCTATGACGCAACCGAACTTGGCGAGCCGATCTTCCAGGCGTCGATTGGCACTGACTACAGCATCTACCATGGGCCAATGGTTGCGAACGGCCGAGCCTATGTGGGCAGCAGCGGGCGCGTGTACGTGTTTGGCCTGACCGCCGATTGATCAGTTGATCCTGGCGGCTCTCGATGTGGGCGACCCGAAATGGAACGCCAGGAATTCCATTCAGACTTCAGGACCGCGCCTGCAGGTGTGCGTCGGAGCGGAAACTATTGTGCGGCGGCGTTCTTGGTGGTCCGCCGCGTCAACCGGCGGTATTTACCAGCATGATCTGCGATACCGAGGGGACGCCGTTCGCGAGCACGAACATCATATAGTAGCCCGGCGTCATCACATTTGGGTTCGATGGCAGTGTCGCGGTGATCACATTACCACTTTGCGTGAACGAGGCATCTATGAAGCGCTGATCGATGTTGGTTGAATGGGTCATTGAGCCGGTGCGCACGAACGTGACGCGATTGATGACATCCGTGGGGCCGACTGTTGCGGTAACGGTCTGGCCGATGGTCGCGGAGGTCGGTGCGCTGACCAGCGTCGGCCGTGGAGCCGGATTGCCCGAGCCGTCATTGAGGTAGAGATAGGGCGGATAGTAGATTTCGGCGTTGAGCTCGTTGATCGGCCCTGGCGCGCCGCCAGCGCCTGTCAGTACCGTGGCGTCGGGCAGCAATAGCGCGATCGAATGATAGAGGCGCGGTTTCGTGGCAGTTGCGCCGATGGTCCACTGGCCGGTCGTCGGGTTCCATATCTCCGTCGTATAGTCGACGTTGATCAACTGGTTCGCCACGGAAGACCCACCGGTTACCGCGACCGTGCCATCGGGCAATACTGTCGCCGTCGACCAGTACCTGACCTGATCGATCGGAGCCCCCGCGGTCAATACCGGTTGCGCACCGTTGATGTCGATCAGCTCAGTCGCGCTGTTGAGCCGCAATGACAGCAGTTTGCCGGGGGCGTACATGACCGTTGACAGCTCGTTGCTGCCATATGGGACCGCCCCGGGAAGACGGGTCAGTGTACCGGCCCCCGTCGTGGATATGTTAAACATCCGTCCATCCGGACCGACAAGAAAGACCTTGCCGCTCGGCGCCACAAAGCCCTTCGGGTAGAACCAATCAGCGTAATAGTTTCCGAATGCGAGATTACTGTTCGGGAGCACAATGCCTGTGAGCGTCCGCCACCCGGTCGAGGGATTATAGATTTCTGGCGTCAATGCAGGACTGGCCGGCGCCAATCGACCGCCTAGCGTCAGCATGTCGCCATTGGGCATCCCCACAATGCTCGGGTACCAACGCGGATATTGCATAGGACCGATAGAGGTGAGCGTGTTTGTCTGCGGATTGAAGATATTTGTGTTGTTGTTCGAATAGTTGCGCTTGCCGCTAATTGTCAGGTCGCCACCGGTGATCAAGACATTGCCGCTGCTCCAAAGCAGTGACTGCATGCTGCAGAAGATGTCGGTCGTCGTGGTGTTAGGCAGAAGGGTGTGGGCGTTGGCCCCGGTTCCCAACGATGGAGTCCACACATCGTACCAGAGCTGCGCTCCCTGCTGACCAAGCTGGTTCGTGCCGTAGTTGACTACGCGACCGTCCGACAGCAACAACTCATGCAAGCCGTTGATCGGCCAGGACACTGGCGGATCGAAATATCCGCCGACTCCGGCGTTGAGGCCCCCGACAGGCGTCGCACCGAAGACATAGGCCGGACTGCTGACACGCCGTCCGCCAGCGTCGAACCGCAGCCGCGCCGGCGCCTCCGAGCCATGCTTGCCCATTCCCGGACCGAAGCCATAGTCAATCCGCGCACCTGGAGCGGCCGTCATATCGTCCATGTGGCTGTCCGACATCGGCATGGATGCTATGGCCGCGAGTGGAGAGAGCAAGAGGGATGCGGCAAGCAGCGCGGTCTTGAGAGACTTCACGGAATCATCCTCGGACAACTGAAATAGGGAGTAGCGATTCGCAATGCCCAGTGACTCTCGCGTGCGAGCGACATAGTAGAGCGCTGAGCACAATTTCAATCCGAAAAATCCCGCAATTGACAAATTTCCGCCATTATTGGGTGGCGCGCTGTTGGGCGCGCCGCTTGGCCGAAACGGCCAATTCGGCGTCAGTAACCCGCCGCGCCCATCGGATTGGATCTCGATCTATTCAGCGCCTGAGGGAAAAATGCCGGTGACTCCCTTCCTGATCGCTTCTTGTCGCTCGCTGCGAATTGTGCTTCTTCGCCGAGAATACCCGGAAACGATTTGAGGCGTCAGCTATGAGCGAAGAGAAAACTAGGCCGAACGTCCTGAGCCCCGAAGAAAAGGCATTGCGGGAAAAGAAAAAGGAGCTCCGCAAGCTGAAGGAACGCGCCAACGAGCTTCGCGACACTTCCAAGGCGGCAAATGAGGAGCGGCGTCAGTTGCTCGGGCAGATCAAGGAAATGGCTGAGGAATTAGGTCTCGGCAAGAAGGCCGGCGACTCTCAACCGGCCGACTAGACATACCAGCCCGGCCTGACGCCAGGCCGGGCGCTGGATTTAGAAATCACTACTGGCCGCCGCCTGCCAGCCTCAGGCGGCGGCAGTTTCTATGGCCGCCACTTCCGGCCCCGGAGTCCGGCGTAGGGCGACGATCGCCAGAAACAGGCCGACTGCGATCACCGCGGCCGCGGCAAGGAAAGCGGTGCTGTAATTCCCGCCCGCTCCAGCCGACAGAATCGACAGCGCCAGGGTTGCGCCCAGCGGCGTGCCGATCTGCTGAATGGTGAACAGCATGGCCGAGCCGACACCCTGCTGATCCTCGGGAACATCCGCTGTCGCCTCGGCCATCATCGCCATGTACGCGAGCGTGCTGCCGAAGGCCAATATCGCCAGCCAGGGCCCCAGATCGGTCCAATACCCGCCGGAGCCGATGAACAGCCCGATCAGCGTCATCCCGGCAAGAAAGCAGGCCAGCCCCACGACCATGCTGCGGCGATGAGGCAGGCGGGCCATGATCCGCGGCGCGAGCTGACCCGCGAGCATCACGGCGCCGGCGAACGGCATCATGCCCAGCCCGGAGTAGAACGCCGAAAAGCCGAGCTTGCTCTGCATGAACAGGTTGACGGCGACGAATAGCGCCCCGACGCCGGCGATGTGACAACCGCCAATGATATTGGCGACGGTGAAGTTGCGTCTGGTGAAAATTGATAGCGGCACCAGTGGCGCGCGCACCTTCGATTCGACTAAGCCGAACAGACCAAAGATGGCGAACGATCCCGCCAGCAGGCCAAGCGCCAGTAGTGAGACGCCGCCCCGCCCGAGCATCGAAACCGACATCAACAGCGCCGCTGTCCCGCTGGTGATCAGCGCCGCGCCAACGATATCGACCGAACGGTCGGCGCCACCGCCGACGAGGGTCTTTGGCACGCAGCGCAGCGTCAGATAGATCGCGGCGAGGATGATCGGTGGGTTGATCAGGAACACTGACCGCCAGCCAAGATAGGTCGTCATGGCGCCGCCAAGCAGCAGCCCGATGATCAGCGAGAGACCCTGCATGATCCCGAACACACCGAGCGCGCGATGTCGCTGCGGCCCTTCGGGCACCAGCACGTTGATGAGGGAGAAGTTGGCCGGCATGGCGATTGCGACACCTAGGCCCTGTGCGACCCGCGCCGCGATCAGCAGATAATAACTTGGCGCGATCGCCGAACAGAATGAGCCAAGGCCGAACAGCGTCAGCCCGACCAACATGCACCGGCGCTGACCAAACAGATCGGCGGCGCGCCCTGCAAGGATCATAAAGCCCACGAGCGGTACGGCGCCGGCGGAAATCAGCAGCGAAAGGTCCGCATCCTTCAGCTGAAAGGTCGCCTTGATCGACGGCAGGGCCACGGAGAGGATCGAAAAATCCGTGGTCATGACCAGCTGGGTGAGGCCGACTAGGACAATGACCAGCCGATAGTCGCCGTGCGCCTCGCCGCCCGGGCGCAATTCGCCTCCCTGCATCTCCGACGTTCCTTCCGCTTTATATTTTCAGCGAGCGTGCCGTTTTTGACGAGTCTTGGCAATCGCAATCACTCCGGCGGCCGGGCGCAAAACAAACGCGGGCGTCGAAATAAATCACTCGTGACTTTTTTAAACGTTGGCCCTAGGGTCGCTGGTCTGGAAAAAGGGAGTATCTGGATGGTCGCCACTGCCGTCGCCGATGGCCTGTTCGTAATGCACGGCGACCAGCCGCATCTGATCGCCGCCCGTCGGAAATCGGATGGACGCATGCGCTTCCCGATGCCGCTGGGCCCGGAGGCCGCGCTCTATGAGCCTGTGGAATTGCCGGCCGAAGGAAAGCTCTGGTCGTACACCGTGCAACGTTTCCGCCCGAAAACGCCGCCCTATATCGGCGCCGATGACGACGCCAGCTTCAAGGCTTTCGCCTTGGGCTATATAGAATTTCCTGATCAGGTGATCGTCGAAGGACGCATCCTGATCGACGATACATCTACCTTGCGTATCGGCCGCCCGATGAAGGTGGTCATTGAACCGTTTGCAACCTCCACCCGCGGCGAAGTCAGCAACTTCGCCTTCAAGCCGGCGGACTGACCCAAGAGGATCACTGCGATGACCGAAGTTCATATAGTCGGGGCGGGCATCCACCCCTTTGGCCGCCACCCGGAGAAGACCGGACTGGATCAGGGCGTGTTCGCCGTTCGCGAAGCCCTGACCGACGCGGGCCTGACCTGGGAAGACGTGCAGTTCGCCTTCGGCGGATCGTCCGCCGCCGGCAGCGCCGACGCCGCCCTGCCTCGCCTGGGTCTGACAGGCGTGCAGTTCATCAACATTTCCAACGGGTGCGCCACCGGCGGATCGTCGCTACTGTCCGGCTACTGGGCGATCAAATCCGGCGAATTCGACATCGGTGTCGTACTCGGCTTCGACAAGCATCCACGCGGCGCCTTCAACGCCGACCCGGAAGCCTCGGGTCTGCAGCGCTGGTACGGCGAAACTGGCATGATGCTGACCACGCAGTTCTTCGCCATGAAGATCCGCCGCTACATGGACCTTTATGGCATCAGCAACGAGTCGCTCGGCCGTGTAGCCG
Source organism: Caulobacteraceae bacterium (assembly GCA_025352165.1). GTDB lineage: Bacteria > Pseudomonadota > Alphaproteobacteria > Caulobacterales > Caulobacteraceae > Acaudatibacter. Next base: position 15,129 of record JANXTX010000088.1, read on the forward strand.
AGAAGGCTTATGAGAACGGCGCGCTCACGCCGCATGCCTGGCGCCGCGAGCCGGTCGGCCTGAACACAATCCTCGGCAGCCAGATGCTGTCGGACCCACTGACCAAGTACATGTTCTGCTCGCCCGCCGAAGGCGGCGCGGCCTTGGTGCTGATGTCCGACAAGAAAATGCGCGAGCTTGGCCTGACCGGCCCACGCGTGCGCGGCGCGGCGGTCCGCACCCGCGTCAACGGTTCGTTCGAGGTGTTCTCGCCTTCGCTCGATGTCGAGCGTGGTCCCTCGCCGACGCAAATCGCTTCGGCGGCGGCGTTCGAGATGGCAGGCGTTGGCCCCTCGGATATCCACGTCGCCCAGATCCAGGACACGGAATCGGGCGCGGAAATCATGCACATGGCCGAGAACGGCTTCTGTGCCGACGGCGAACAGGAGCGTATGCTGGCCGAGGGCGCGACCAAGCTTGGAGGCGCCCTGCCGATGAATACCGATGGCGGCTGCCTCGCCTGTGGCGAACCTGTAGGCGCCTCGGGACTGCGTCAGGTCTATGAGAACGTGCAGCAATTGCGCAAACGCGCCGACGGCCGCCAGGTCGCAAACGCCAGCCTCGCATACAGCCAAGTTTACGGCGCCCCCGGCCTGTCGGCCGTCGCCATTCTGGAGGCCTGAATATGGACGGATCGAACCCGGCTTACCGTCCTGACCGACATCCTTCCGAGTCATACGACGACATCCTCAATCGTGATACGCGACCGGTTCCCGATCATATGCGTCAGGGGCCGGCGCCGGATCTGGGCGGCGAGGGCATCGCGGTCGATCGCTACTTCTCTCCTGAGTTATTCAAGAAGGAGGTCGAGCACGTCTGGATGAAGGTCTGGCAATGGGCCTGCCGGGAAGAGGAAATCCCCGACGTCGGCGACTACGTGATCTACGAGGTGGTCGGCAAATCGCTGATTATCGTGCGTGCACCGGACAACTCGATCAAGGCGCTCTACAACACCTGCCTGCACCGCGGCCGTAAGCTGGTCACCCTGAACGGCTGTAAGAACGAGTTCCGCTGCCCCTATCACGGCATCGCCTGGAACAACGACGGCAGCTTCAAGGACAACCCGATCGGCTGGGACTTCCCGCAGTGGAAGGACGAGGACATCGGATTGCCGCAAGCCAAGGTCGACACCTGGGGCGGCTTCGTGTTCATCAACTTCGATCACAACGCCCCGCCGCTAATGGATCAGATTGGCGTGCTGGCGAAGCACTTTGAAAGCTACGACTATGCGAACCGCTACAAGGCGGTGCACGTGGCCAAGGTGGTCCGCTGCAACTGGAAGGTGCTGGCGGAGGCTTTCATGGAGAGCCACCACACCGTCACGACTCACCCACAGATCCTGCCGTTCCTGGCAGACGCGAACAGCCAGTACGACCTGTTTGACGATTTCGTCAGCCGGCAGTTCTCGGCCCAGGGCGTGCCGAGCCCGTTCGTCTATGACAAGAACTACACCGCCAGCGACATCATCAACGCCATGGGCGGTGTCGCGACCAGCGCGCAAAACATGGGCCGCGGTGGAGGGGAAGGCGTGGTTCCCGAAGGCGTGAGCGCACGCGCCTTTGCCGCCGAGGCCGCGCGTCAAAGTCTCGGCGCCGAAGACGGCTGGGACTACTCGAACTGCTCGGATGCCGAGATGCTCGACGCGCTGCTCTATAACGTCTGGCCGAACATGAGCTTCTGGGCTGGCTTCTCGCCCAATCTCGTCTACCGCTGGCGCCCGAACGGGCTGGATCCCGATAGCGGGATCATGGACGTGATCATCATGAAGCGCGTGCCCAAGACCGGGCCGCGACCCAAGGCGGTTCCCATGCACGAACTGGGCGCGGATGATCCATGGACCGACGCTCCGGAACTCGGGGCGGGACTGATAGGCATCTTCGAGCAGGACATGGGCAACCTGCCCTATGTGCAGGAAGGCCTGAAGGCGTCCGGCAACGGTGTTGTCCAGTTTGGACGATACACCGAGATGCGCATCCGCAAACTGCATCAGATGATCGACCGCTACATCGCGGCCGGCTCGGTTTAAGAAATTTTCCTTATCCCCTTGCGGGAGAAGGTGTCGGCAAAGCCGACGGATGAGGGGCCGCACCGGCTCTCCCGCGCCCTGCGACCTATTGGCGGAGGGGGCGAGTAAAAACACTGGAGGAGCGCTTTCATGGGTAGATTGGCAGGCAAGAAGGCCGTGGTGCTTGGCGCCGCCGGCAAGGACAACATGGGCCAGGTCATCGCCCGGCGTCTCGCCGCCGAAGGCGCGACGGTCCTGGTCGCTGGTCGCCGGGCAGAGCCGCTCGAAGCGCTCGCCAAGGAAATCGGCGGTCACTTCGCATTGTGCGACATCGCCAAGCGGGACGATGTCTTCGCGCTGGCTGAAACTGCCAAGGCCAGGATGGGTGGCGTCGATATCGCCGTGCAAGCCGCCGCGATCGCTCCGCTGATCCCGTTCCTTGAGAACACCGAGGCGCAGCTTCGGGAGATGACAGACATCCTGTTCCTCGGACCGTTCTATTTCCTGCAGGCGATGATCGGGGCGATGGATCACGGTGGCTCAATCGTACAGATCAGTTCCGCAACCGCGACGATCATGCTCAACGATCACGCCGCCTACATGGGCGCCAAGGCGGGCATTGATCATGTCGTTCGCGCCGCCGCCAATGAGTTCGGATCGCGCGGCATCAAGATTAACTCCATCTCGCCGGGACTGACCGACACACCGATGACGGCCGGCGCGAAGATGACGCCCGGCGTTTTCGATGCTTTCATTCCTTCCTATCCGCTGGGGCGCATCGGAACCTCTGATGACATCGCGGCCGGCGTGGTCTGGCTTGCCAGCGACGAGTGCTTCATGACCGGGCAGAACCTGCACGTGAACGGCGGCCTTACGCTTCGCCGAAATCCGAACCGGGAAGAGATCACCGCCGCGGTCGGCGCCGCCATGGCGGCTCAGGCCGCAACAGCCTGATGGACATCGCGGAAGCACGCTCGCTCGGCGATGTCGTCCGCATCCAGGCCAAGGTGCGTCCCGATGCCGTGGTCTGGGAGTTCGAAGGCCGCGAAACCTCGTTCGCTACGTTCGACCAGCATACCAACCAGGTTGCCAACGGCCTGATCGCCCTCGGCCTGAAACCGGGCGACCGCATCGGCTACCTCGGCAAGAACTCGGACGCATATTTTGAGATCGTCTACGGCGCGGCGAAGGCCGGCGTGGTTATGGCGCCGATCAACTGGCGGCTCGCCCCGCCGGAAATCGCCTTCATCGTCCGCGACGCGGGCGCGAAAGTGCTGTTCGTCGGACCGGAGTTCATCGACCAGGCGCGGGGTCTGCTGCCGCAGTTTGAATCCCCCCCGGTGGTGATTGCGGCCGAGGGCGGCGCGCCGGACTGGCGGCGCTTCGCAGGCTGGCGTGACGGCCAGTCGGCGAACGACCCGATGACGCCGGTCGCCTGGGAAGACGTCGCTCTGCAGTTGTATACCTCAGGAACCACCGGCCACCCCAAGGGCGCCATGCTCTCGCATCGCGCGATGCTGGGGCCGCGTCTGGTCCCTGGCGCCGCGGAAATCGCCTGGAACCGCTGGACGCCGGAGGACGTCAGCCTCGTCGCCATGCCGGTGTTCCACATCGGCGGGACCGGTTGGGGATCTCTTGGCGTCTACAACGGCGCGCGCGGCGTGATCGCCCGCGAATTCGATCCGAACCGGGTGCTCGACTTCATCGAGAACCATCGCATCAGCAAGATGTTCATGGTGCCCGCGGCCATGCAGTTCGTGGTGCGCCAGCCACGCGCGCGCGAGGTCGACTACTCCTGCCTGAAGTATCTGCTCTATGGCGCTTCGCCGATCCCGCTGGATCTGCTGAAGGAATGCATGGAGGTGTTCGGTTGCGGCTTCGTACAGATGTACGGCATGACCGAGACTTGCGGCACCATTGTCGCTCTCCCCCCCGAGGATCACGACCCCGCCGGAAATCCGCGCATGCGTTCGGCCGGCGTGCCCCTGCCCGGCGTGGAGATCGCCATCCTCGATGAGGCCGGCAACCGCCTTCCCACGGGCGAGGTCGGCGAGATCGCCACGCGGTCAATCGCCAACATGACGGGCTACTGGAACCTCCCCGACGCCACGGCCAAGACCATCGACGGCGAAGGCTGGCTGCGGACCGGTGACGCCGGCTACCTCGACGACGACGGCTATGTCTTCATACATGACCGGGTGAAGGACATGATCATCACCGGCGGCGAGAACGTCTACCCGGCCGAGGTCGAGAACGCGATCTTCGGCCACCCCGGCGTCGCCGACGTCGCCGTGATCGGCGTGCCGGATGAGCGTTGGGGCGAAGCGGTCAAGGCCGTCGTAGTCAGGAAGGCCGGCGCCGATGCCTCGCCGACCGAGATCATTGCCTGGGCGCGCGAACGCATTGCCGCTTACAAGGCGCCGAAGAGCGTCGACTATATTGAAGCTTTGCCGCGTAACGCCTCGGGGAAAATCCTGCGGCGGGAACTGCGCGAACCCTATTGGGCCGGGTTGGACCGAAGGGTCAGCTAAACCTCGCCGTCTCCTCTATAGGGGCTGCCGGACGCACGTATTTCGGAGACGATCCACTGAACACCTCTCCCGTTTGGGAGAGGGAGGGGCCCAGCGAAGCTGGGAGGGTGAGGGTCTATTGCGTTCGCGGAAGGGGAGCTCAGCCCCGAATAATCTTGATTTCGTCAAATATGGCCCGAGCGACGCCATCAATATTCTCTAGGGCGTCGTTGTTGCCGAACCGTATGACGCGCCAGCCGCACATTGACAGGACACGCGTTCGCTCTTCGTCGTAAGCAACCTGTTCAGCGTGTTGGCCGCCGTCCAGCTCCACGATCAGTTTGACGGCGACGCAGGCGAAGTCGGCGAAATAGCGGTCGATGGGGACTTGGCGTCGGAATTTCAGGCCCTCGAATCGGCGCCCTCTCAGCGCCGCCCAGACAGCCCGCTCCGCGTCGGTCGAGGTAGACCTTAATGATCTCGCCCGGGAGATGCGTGTGCGGCGTTCCATCAACCACAGGTACGCTCTTCAGCCCGAGCGCAAAAGAACCCTCACCCTCCCAGCTTCGCTGGGCCCCTCCCTCTCCCAAACGGGAGAGGTGTTTCGCGGATCACCTTGGAGCTGTGTGCCTCCGGTAGCCATAAAGGGGAGGGAGGAAAAAGCGACTGTCAGCCCTGTTTGGCCCAGGCCAGCGCCTCGGGCGACGCCACCCAGCGGATCGCGTTTTCAATCAGCTGGCGGTAGTTCGGATCATCGTAGGTCGCCGGGCCATCGCCGGGCTGCAGGTAGACCAGCGGACTGTTGCGGGCGCGCTTGGTCCAGCCGATCAGGTTGGGGCCGTCTTCGTGCAACCAACCTTCGTTGGAGAACATCTTCCCGGAGATCGCCCGCGCCGCTGAATAGAAGTTGTCGCGGGTGAAGGTGGCGCTGGAGCGCAGCAGTGGCTGGACTGAGTCCTCGAAAACCTCGGAGAGATAAATTTCGTCGGTCAGCGGAAAGCTGTCCGGCAGGCCCGCGACCACCGGGTGAGCACGGTCGACGACCGTCACGGTGTGCGGAACGTCGTGGTGATAGCCGGAGTCGGGCAGTTGCCTGCCCCTAAGTTCGCCTGGCTGGTAGAGGAACCGGCCGCCCAGCAGCTCGGCGTACTCCGGCCATGCCGGCCAGCCGGCAATGGCGTGGTGCAGGGCGACGATGCCCTTGCCGTGGTCCAGGAGCGCCAGCAGGCCCTGCTTGAACTCGGCATCCGGCTCGACGAACTCGGGACCGCCGGCGAAATTGATGCCCGGGATGTCATAGAGCACCAGGGCGTCGTAGCCCTCCATCGCCTTGGTATTCATCAGCCGTTGAGCCGCGGGCTGCTCGACCAGCGAGCCGGCGATGCCGGGCATCTGGTCGAAGATCGCCATGAACGGATCGCGCAGATAGGGGTGTCCCTTGGCGACGACGAGGACGTTCAGCGGTTCGCCATAGCGGACGGTGGGCATCTTCAGCTCTCCTTGCGTCAGCTCACAGCTTGAGCAGTTGCTTGCCGAAATTGCGGCCCTCGAACAGGCGCTTGAGCGTCGAGGGGGCGTTCTCGATGCCCTGCTGGATGTCTTCCTTATAGTGCAGACGCCCCTCGCGGATGAACCTCGCCAGGCGAGCGCGCGCCCAGGGGAATTCGTCGACCCAATCGCTGACGATGAAGCCTTCCATCCGCGCGCGCTTGAAGATCAGGTTGAAATAGTTTGCCGGACCCGACGGGGTCATGCCGGGCTCGTGACGCGAGATGTTGCCGCAGGTGACGACCCGCGCGTGCATGGCGATCTCACCGAGGACATCGTTGAACACCCGGCCGCCGACATTGTCCCACAGGACGTCGATACCCTCGGGCGCGGCGGCCTTGACCTGGGCCTGGAGGTCGCCCGCCTTGTAGTCGACCGCGGCATCGAAGCCGAGTTCCTCGACTAGCCAGGCGCATTTCTCCGCGCCGCCGGCGACGCCGATCACCCGGCAGCCGGCGATCTTGCCCAGTTGACCGACCACCGAGCCCGTCGCGCCGGCCGCACCCGTGACCACCATGGTATCACCGACGAACGGCTTACCGATCTTGAACAGGCCGAACAGCGCGGTCATGCCTGTCGTGCCGAGCACGCCGAGATTGGCGGTCAGCAGTTCGTCGTCGACGACCTTGAGCAGTTCCTTGGCCGAAACCGTCGCATAGGTCTGCCAGCGTAATCCGCCCATCACCTTGTCGCCGATTGCGAAGCCCGGCGCCTTCGACGCCACCACCTCGCCGATTCCGGATCCCCGCATCACCTCGCCGATCTGGGTCGGAGCGACGTAGTTGCTGATGTTCTCCATGTGCCCCTTCAGCGCCGGGTCAAAGGCGAGATAGAGATTGCGAACCAGGACCTCGCCATCATTCGGTTCAACGACCGGCGTTTCGACGAACTTGAAGTCGTCGTCAGCCAGGGGGCGGCCGACAGGGCGGCCATTGATCAGCCATTGGCGGTTGGAGTTGGTCATCAGAATATCCGATCGAAATTCAAAGAGGAGACGGCGCGGCCAGCCAGCCGCCGTCGGCCAGCAGTTCCGAACCGGTCACGAAACTGGCGTCGTCCGAGGCAAGGAACAAGGCGCAAGCGGCCATTTCATCAGGCGTCGCCATGCGTCCGACTGGCTGCAGGGTATCGAACATCGCCCGCATGCCCGCGGGATCACCGCTGGCCGCGAAGGCGGCCTGATTGAGCGGCGTGTCGATCGCACCGGGATGCAGCGAGTTGCAGCGGATGGTCTTGTAGGTTCGCGCGCAGTGCACGGCCACCGACTTGGTCAGTAGACGGACGGCGCCCTTCGAGGCGGTATAGGCCACCGCGCCCGGCAGGCCGACATAGCCCGCCATCGACGAGATGTTGATGATCGACCCGCTCGGCCCGCCAGGATTGGCTTTCATCGCGCCGATGCCGTGCTTGCAGCCCAGCATGGTCCCGGTGACGTTCACCGCCATGACCCGGTTCCAGTTGTCGAGTTCGCAATCCTCGACACTGCCGCCGCCAATGATGCCGGCGTTGTTGACCAGAATGTCCAGGCGGCCGTGCGGCGCGAGCACCTGGGCGATCACATCGCGCCACTGATCTTCGCTGGTAACCTCCTGGGCAATGAAGTGACCCGAGATCTCCGCGGCTACGGCGTGACCCTTGTCTTCCTGAAGGTCGGTAATGACCACCTTGGCGCCTTCGGCGGCGAAGCGGCGCGCGCAGGCCGCGCCAATCCCCGAGGCGCCGCCGGTAATCAGCGCGACCTTGCCGGCAATGCGATCGCTCATCCCAGCCTCCTCACCGGGTCGGTTCCATCCCAGTCACGGGCGGCGTCACGCATCATCGCGAAGAACTCGCGGCTGCCGGGACCGGGCTTGAGAATTTCCACCATGGTTCCCGGGCCGCCGCCGGTGTCGACGTAGATCACTTCGCCGCCTCCGGAAACCAGGCCCTCCTGCGCGACGACAGCGCCTGCCTTGGCGCAGACCTCTCGCGCGTGAGCCATATCATCGACCAGGATGCAGACATGATGCAGGCCTTCGCGGCCCTCATCCCGCCACGACTTGTAGATCGACGGCGAATCGTTGTGCTGGCGGATCAGCTCGATCTGCAGATCGCCCCAGTAGCCTATGACCATCGAGAAATCGATCTCCACCGGCGTCCCGAAGTGCTTCACGTTTTCCAGCTGCACGTGGTCGAGGGCGAAGAATGGCCCGGCGCCGACCGTCTCGATCCAGAACTTCAGAGTCTGGTCGAAGTCGGCCGGCACATAGGCCAGCTGCATGATCTCGCCGAGGCTGGCGACCGAGCCGCGGGCGCTCATCAGCGATATCCCAGCACCGCCCTCGCCGCCTCTTCGATGCGGCGGGGATTGGGCATGTACTCGTCCTCGAGATTGGGTGCGAACGGCACCGGCGTGTGCGGGCAGGTTACGGCCTTGATCGGCGCCTTGAGGCTGCGGAAGCCCTTGTCGGCGACCATCGCGCCGACATCGGCGGCCAGGCTGCAGCGCGGCGGGCTCTCGTCGATGATGACCAGGCGGCCGGTCTTGGCGACGCTCTCGAGGATGGTGTCCTCATCCAGCGGCGAGGTCGTGCGCGGATCAATCACTTCGCAGGAGATACCTTCAGCTGCCAGGGTCTGGGCGACAGCCAGGGCGCGGGGCACCATTGCGCCGAACGCGACGAACGTCAGGTCCTTGCCTTCACGGACCACGTTGGCTTCGCCGAACGGGATGCGGTAGGCCTCGTCCGGCACTTCCATGGATTGCCCATAGAGCACCTTGGACTCCATGAAGATCACCGGATCGTCGTCGCGGATCGCACTGATCAGCAGACCCTTGGCGTCGTAGGCGTTGGAGGGAATGACCACCTTCAGGCCGGGCACCATGGTGAACAGCGGGTGCAGGGTCTGGCTGTGTTGCGCGCCGCCGCGGAAGCCCGCGCCGATCGCGGTGCGGATGACCATCGGGGTCTTCGCCTTGCCGCCGAACATGTAGCGGAACTTGGCGGCCTGATTGTAGATCTGGTCGAAGCAGACGCCGACGAAATCGACGAACATGATCTCCGCCACGGGACGCATGCCGGTAACAGCGGCGCCCGACGCGGCGCCGATGATCGCGCTTTCGCTGATCGGCGTGTCGAGAACCCGCTCCGGGCCGAACTCCTTGTAGAGCCCCGCCGTCATGCCGAACACGCCGCCGACGCCGCCCGGCTCACCGGATGCGCCATGACCGCCGGCTACGTCCTCACCGATGATGATGACGTTAGGATCGCGCAGCATTTCGCCACGCAAGGCTTCGTTGATCGCCTGCCCATAAGTTTTCTTTGACATATCAATACCTTACGTAGACGTCAGTTTCGAGCGTCGAAATATCCGGACGAGGCGCGGCCATGGCCTTGGCGACGGCGTCCTCGACCTCGGCGAGCACCTCGGATTCGATGGCGTCGAGATCCGCGTCATCCAGCAGCGCTGCCTCTGTTACACCCTTGCGGAACCGCGGGATCGGGTCATTGCCACGCGCCTGGGCCAGCTCCTCCGGCAGGCGATAGGCCTGGGGGTCGCCGATGAAGTGACCGAGGAAGCGGGAGCATACGATTTCGAGTGCGTAGGGACCCTCACCGGCCCGACCGCGTTCGAGCGCTCGGCCCATGGCCTGGTGCACGGCAAAGAAGTCCGAACCATCGACGACTTCCGCCGGCATGCCGAAGCTGCGCGCACGTTCGGCGATCGAAGGCGCGCCGACCGCGTAGCTAGAGGCAGTGTGCTCGCCATAGCCATTGTTCTCGAAGGCGAAGATGGCCGGCACTCCCAGCACCACCGCCATGTTCAGAGCCTCGAAAGTTGTGCCCTGGTTGGAGGCGCCGTCGCCGGAGAAGGCTACAGCGACGCGGCCGGTCTTCTTCAGCTTTTGGGTCAGCGCCGCGCCGACCGCGATCGGCGGAGAGCCGCCGACGATGGCGTTGGCGCCCAGCATGCCCTTGGTCATGTCGGCGATATGCATCGAGCCGCCCTTGCCGCCGCAGAGGCCGCCCTGCTTGCCCATGATCTCCAGCATCATGCCGTGGACGTCACAGCCCTTGGCGATGCAGTGGCCGTGACCGCGGTGCGTCGATCCAATGTAGTCGTCATTGGTCAGATCGAAGCACACGCCGACGCCCGAGGCCTCCTGGCCAAGATAGACGTGGGCGAAACCCGGGATATTGCCGAGGGCAAACTCCTTGTCGACCCGCTCCTCAAAGGTGCGGATCGTGAACATGCTCCTGTAGGCGCGTTTCAGGTCGTCTCTGCTAAGCTGCATCAGTCCGTTCCGTCAAAATGGAAAAGTTCACCGCCAGGGCCCATTGGCGCCTGCCATATGTCCGGGTCGGCCGGCGCCAGACTGCGTTCCTGAGCGTGGCCGGGATAGTCAAAGTCGTCCAGTTCCTCCCTGCCCTCGGACCTGCGTCGGACGATGGGCGGCAATGGACTCTCGGGGTCCGGGGCAAGAAAAGTCAAGCGTGATTGTAAAAAGCAGATCTGGCGGTTTTCGAAATCGCCCGACGACTTCCTTGCGTGCTTCAGGCCGCCTCGGCTGGCGTGAACGGGCACCAGGTTTCACGCTCGACGAGATTGAGCACGAAAGCCATCTTGTTGAGTCCTCCGAGGACGGCGCCGACCATCGACAGTTCGACGATGTCGCCGTCGCTGAAATGGGCCTTGAGCGCGGCGTACAGCTCCGGCGTCAGGCTTCCACCCATGTTGGTCAGCACCAGTTCGTCCGCCAGCGCGAGCACGGCGCTTTCGGCGCCCGTGAAGTCGGCCCGCGCGTCGCCGCCAATGGCCTGGATCTGCGCATCGGTGAATCCGGCCGCCTTCGCCCCGGCCTCGTTATTGCGGTTGCAGAACCAGCAGCCATGAACCTTGGACAGGCGCAACCGCAGCAACTCCTTGTAGCGCAAGGGCACATCGCCGTTGAAGAACAGCCCCTGATAGAACTGGTTGAAAAAGAAATCGCAGACCTTCTCGGAGTTGGCGAACACCTCGGTAATCGTCGCATCGCCGGTCAGCGCCAGTGCGCCGGCGCGGGCCGCCTTCAGGGCGTCTGACATCCGCGATTCCGGGATCCGACGCATCAGCGTGTCGGTCATTGATTTCCTCCTCGTACGTTTTGGCTTTCAGCAACGGTCATCCACGAACGTTATAAGTCAAGACTGCTGGTCGGCACACTCAAGTGAAGCCAATTTTAACCACGAAGTCCACGAAGGACACGAAGAAGCCGGTAAAAAAGGTTGGAATGCGCTTCGCGCGAAGCGCCAGATCTATCCCTTGCTGAACTTCTTCGTGGCCTTCGTGCCCTTCGTGGTTGAACCTTCCTTGCATTCTCCGTCGATTCGCGACCTGGCGATCGTTCACCCGATTGCACTGGACTGCTTGTTTTGGCGCAATGACCGTGACTACTCTTACGAAATAATTTCTCGGCATCGAGATGGGAGAAACGGCTATGGCGGCTGACGATATTCCGGCAATCGACACGCGGGCCCAGGGTGGCGCCGCGTCAGGCTGCCCCCTGCATGAAATCAATTTCTTCGACCCGGACTTCCTGCAGGACCCCTATCCCGCATATGCGCGCCTGCGGGCCGAAGCTCCGGTCTATCGCGACCCCAACACCAACATCATCTACGTCTCGACCTATGATCTGATCAACGAGGTCAACCGGCAGCCGGCGGTGTTTTCCAGCGACTTCGGCCAGCAACTCGCCTCGGGCGCCGGCGGCGAGATCGACCCGGAGGAGATCGCCATTCTCAGCCAGGGCCTGACGCCAACGAGCACGATGCTGACCGCCGACCCGCCCGTCCACACCCGCTATCGCAAACTCGGCGCCAAGGCCTTCACCTTCAAGCGTGTCGAACAGATGGGCGACTACGTGGCGCGGGTCACCAATGACCTGATTGACGCCTTCATCGCCGACGGCCGCTGCGAGTTCAAAACCCAGTTCGCCGACCTGTTGCCCATGACGGTTATCGCCGATTCACTGGGCGTGCCACGCGCCGACATGGCGAAGTTCAAGCGCTGGTCCGATGGCTTCATCGTCCAGCTTTCCGGCATGGCCACCCGTGAGCAACGTCTGGCGGCGGCGCGGGGCATGATCGAGTTCCAGCACTATTTCATCGACGTCATCGAACAGAAGCGACTCCATCCGACCGACGACATCATCTCCGACCTCGTCCATGCCGACCTCGCCGAGGAAGGCGACCCGCGCAAGATGAACCACTCCGAGCTGATGTCGATGCTGCAGCAGATCCTGGTCGCCGGCAACGAGACGACGGCGCATTCGATAACCGCGGGCCTTTACTACCTGCTGACCAATCCGGGCCTGATCGACGAACTGATGGCCGATCCGGACCTTGTCCCGGGCTTCGTTGAGGAAACGCTGCGCTATCTGTCGCCGGTCAACAACATGTGGCGGATCGCCACGCGTGAGACCGAAATCGGCGGCTTCCCGATCAAGGCCGGGGACACGGTGATGGTGCGCTTCGGCTCGGGCAACCGCGACACAGCCCACTTCCCGGAGGCCGACACGTTTGACATCCGCCGGGAGAACGCCCGCACGCATCTGGCTTTCGGCGCGGGCATCCACACCTGCATCGGCGCCCTGCTGGCGCGCAAGGAGATGACCGTCGCGTTCCCGATCCTGCTGCGCCGCCTGAAGAACCTGCGGCTGCGGGAAGGCCATGGCGAGTTTCGCTACAGCCCGAACGTCATTCTGCGCGGCGTGCTGGAGCTGAACGTGGCGTTCGACGCGGCCTGAGAAAGTCCCTGACGCGCTTTCCGCGCGTCAGGGCGCCGTCCCCCTAAAAGTGGCGGGTGACCTGGAAGGTCACTTCGCGCGGACGTCCCAGCGAGGCAGTGATATCGCCGCCGGCTCCTGGTACAACTTGGCTCAACGGCTTGTCGCCGCCCAGCACCGCATAATAGGTGTCCGTGAGATTCTTTCCGATGATCGCGAATTCCCACTTGTCGTTATAGACTCGCGCGCTCAGGTCGACGGTTGCGTACTTGCCCTGATATCCACCGGGGTTGTTGTTCGTCTCGAACAGGTAGCCGGAGCTGTAGCGAACGTCACCCGTCAGCGCGAGCTTATAGTCGTTAAAGATCTCGTGCTCGTAGGTGGCGCCGACCAGGGCGACGAGGTCGGGCGCGCGGTAGATTGGCGCGCCGCTAAGGTTCTGCGTACCCGAGTGTTGATTCGGGTTGGCCGCGGAGGGGCCGCATCCCTCCGCGGCAGACTGTCCCGTCCAGCACTGCGCATCGCTGAATGTGTCATACCGCGCGTGATTGTAGCCGACAGAAACGTGGGCGCCGAATTCCTGCGTCGCCTGGAAGTTCAGGTTGACCTCGACACCCTGGCTGGTGGCGGACCCCGCGTTCTGCGTGAAGTATGAGGTCGTCGCCGCGTCGAACGCGGTCAGCTGGAGGCCGGAGAAGGTGTACCGATACAACGTCAGGTCGCCCGTCAGTCGGCGATCCATTTCCGAGAACTTCAGGCCGACTTCGCCGCCTTTCACAGTTTCCTCGTGAAAAGTCTGATTGTCGATCGTCGCAACGGCCGGAATGAGCGCCGGAGTCGAGAAGCCACCCGATTTGAAGCCAGTCTTATAGGCGCCGTAAACCATCACATCGGGCGACATGTGCCAGGACAACGTTACCTGCGGCGAGACGTTTGTATCCGTGAACGTTTTGATGAAACGCGTTCCCACCGGAGAGGCGATAGTGCCGCCGGTCAGCAGTTGCAGCAGCGGATGCACATAGGTCATGCCGTCGTTGCCGTATTTGGTTTCAGACGAATAGCGCGCCCCACCCGCCAGTTCGACGTTCGGCAGGACCTTCCAGCTCAACTCGCCGAAGCCCGAATAGGAGTCGGTGTGATAATAGTCGATGCTCTGGAAAAGATCGGTGTTGCCTGTCGCCGGGTCGACGCCGAGATAGCCGATGCTGCCGACTTGGTGGAAGCTACGCCGGTCATGCCCATAGAAGCCGCCGATCGTGAAATTGAGCGGCCCCTGGAACGACGACTGTAGTCGAAGCTCTTGGCTCAGCGACGTCTGCTCGTCGTTGTTGACGCCAGAGGCCAGGACCATGTCGGTCTCGTCATAGTTCGACCACTGCGTCTGGTTGTATTCGTAATAGCCCGTCACCGAGGTCAGGGTCAGATGATCGGCGACCTTGTAGTTCATGGTCAAAGACGACAGGTAGGTCAGCACATCCGTATACGGAATGCCGCCGTTCGATCCCGGGTAACCGGCGGCCCAGCCCGCGGGAAGACCGCCCATCGAGTTCGAGCGCGCGCCGTGGCAGCTGCTGTAGGGGTCCTGGGGGTAGATAGGGCCCCCCTTCAAGAAAGCGCCGAAGTCGAGGCTGCTGGTGTGCGAATTGCCCGGCGTACAACGCCAGATCACCGTTTCCATGCTGTCGCCGCGGTCATGGTGATCGCTACCCAGGAACTTGAAGCTGGCGTCGAACCGGCTGCCGGGCGGCCTATAGTTCAGTGTAAAGCGACCGATGACTTCGCGCGAGCCGGGATAATTGGAGAACGGTGACCCCGGCATGGTCATACCATCAGCACGCACAAATGCCGGCAGTTGAGCCCCGGTCAGGGGCCCGCCGACGCCCTTGACGTATCCGCCGGTCATGTCGCTGTAACGGAAGGCCGCACGAGCGGAGAGACCGTCGGCGATCGGTCCGCCGAAGGCACCTTCACCGAACCAGTTCTGGGCCCCCTCTTCATAACCCGCGCGCACATAGCCGCTGGCGACATCGCCCGGGTTCTGGCTGGTGATCGAGATCACCCCGGCCGGGCTGTTCTTGCCGAAATAGAGAGCCTGAGGTCCTTTGAGCACCTGCACGGAGGCTTCGTCGAAGAAGGCCTGGGCGATCACGCGGCCCCGGCTGATCGGCACGCCGTCGATGTTGATGGTGACTTCCTGTTCGATCGCCGCGTCGACGTTCGTCGAGCCGATGCCACGGATCGTGATCAGCGCGCCGGTGCCCGAGGCGCCATGGTCGATGCTGACCTGGGGAATCTGAAGGCCGACGTCGGTGAGGTCCGTGGTCGCGTATTTGGCCAGCGCTTTATTGGAGAGTGAGACGGCCGCTACCGGCACGTCAAGCAGCCTTTCCGTCTTCTTACGCGCAGTGACGGTCACTTCCTCGACGTTGACCGCATTGTTGTCTGCGCTCGCCGATGTCGCCGCGCT
Source organism: Caulobacteraceae bacterium (assembly GCA_025352165.1). Lineage (GTDB taxonomy): Bacteria > Pseudomonadota > Alphaproteobacteria > Caulobacterales > Caulobacteraceae > Acaudatibacter. The sequence goes on from JANXTX010000088.1 coordinate 30,443, forward strand.
AGCGGCCAATACCGGATTGGCCCCCAAGGTGAGGGCCATTGCAACGCCTCCCAACAGGGCAGCGCGCGTGCGAATTGAAGTGGTGATCATCGAATTTGTCTCTCCCTGTCCAAGGAGGCGCGTCCTCGCGCCGGCCCTCGGAAGCTCTTGCTGTTGCTTCCCATAGCCGGTGTGTCGGCAAAAAAGTCAATGCTGACGGTTTAAGGCACGTGTTTCAGTTTTGAGGTGGTTGCTGAAACGACACACTCCGGCGTCCGCTCGTCGAGCATGGACGGAGTCGGCAGACAAAATTTCAACGATCAGAGCCGCTGACTTCGCGTCGGGCGCCTCAGAACTTGGCCTGCAACTCCACCAGGAACGTCCGCGGATCCCCCCAACCCTGGAAGTCGACGGCCGCGAGCGTGTTGGACAGGTAAAGCGCGTTTCCGAGGTTCTTGCCCGACAATGTCAGCTTGTAGTTCTTCCAGGCGTAGGAAATCGACGCGTCGACAAGCCCATAGGCGCTTTCATAATCGTAATAAGGAGCACCCAGCCCGCCGATGATATACTTGTCGGTCCAGTGGTAACGGACGCTGAAATCGATCAGGCCAGGACCGAGCTCATGATTGTAGTCCCCGCTGATCTGGAAGTTCCACGGTGGCGCGTTAGCGAATGCGCCGCCCTGGACGGGATATACGGACCCAGGCGCACCTGCCTGACCGCCCGGCCCGATCGGAAAAAAGATTCCGGGAAGTGACCCGGTCGGTGGCGTCCCGTGCTCATAGCCGCCGGAGAATGCCAGCGTCAGGCCGGGGGCCGATTGAAGACGAAGGACTGATTCGAGCTCAAGCCCGTAGATCTTTATCTCCGGCAGATTGACAATGTAGGTGTTGGTGCCTGGCCCATAGCTGCCTGTCTGGACAACGCTTCCAGCCTGACTGCCGTAGTCCAGTGTATAAAATCCGGCCAGGTTCAGCGTCAGCTGATTATCGAAAAACCGGTTCTTTGATCCAACTTCGTACGACCGGTCTGTCTCAGGATTGAAAGAAAGATAGTCCGCGCCTGGTGAATAATTGGTCGAAGTCGGTTGAGATTCAGAGAGCGTGCCGCGCGGTGAGAAACCACCTGACCTGAAACCTTGCGACACTGTGGCGTACAGCAAGTTTTCGTTCGTGAGCTTGTACTCCAACGCGAAGCGCGTGATCGGCTTGGACCAGGACGCGTGGTCGTGCACGCTGATCAATGGTATATTGAAAAATAGATTATTGTAGGCATTGTGATACGTTGTTGATTCATCAATATAACGTATCCCCGCTGACAGCTTCAGCTGGCTCGTCACATTAAAGTCAAAGTTCCCAAACACCGACAGGCTGTGGTTTGATTCGCCGGATATCTGATTAGTCCAGACCTGATCGTAGGCAACAAACGGCAATCCAAGCCGGGTCAGCTGAACCGCCTCGATGTCATGATGGAAATAGAACCCGCCCACCATGAGCTTGGCGCGGCCGCCGAAATCGTGGCTGAAGCGTACTTCCTCCGTGAACTGGTCGTATTTTTGCGGTCTGGAGGTGTGCAGGTAGAGGCCACCGAGCGCCGGGTTTCCGAGCACGTTACAGGGAGCCCTCCCGGCCGGAGCATTGTAGGCGAAGCAACTTCCGTCGAAATCCTGGTCCGTCGCGTCGTTCTGCTTGATGAAGGCGGTGATCGTGGTCAGTTGGCCATAGGGTGTGTCCCAGACCGCGTTCAGGCTGTAACGCTGCTGTGAAAGCTGGTTGCGGTCAGGGAAGGCGGCTGCCGATTGCCGCGGGCCCAGCGGCACGGTGACTCCAGGGATATAGGGCGAGCCGACGTTGTTGAAGAGGATGGGCACGCCCAGGAAGTCCTTCCCGGCCGCGTAGTCCGCCCCGTGCAACTGAGCAAAGGCGGGATCGCCCAGCGATACGGGCGTGCCTTCGCCATACTCATGCGTGAAGTCGGCGCTCGCCAATATGTCCAGGGTCGGCGTGGGCTTCCAGTCGAACTCGATGTTCGCCGTCCCCAGAGCGTCGCGGCCGTACGGCTTCTGCGTGTAGACGTTGTAGTCGAATCCACCGCGCTCGCGGAACGAGTAACCAATCTTCAGCCCGGCGGTCCGACCGATCGGAGCGTTCGCTATGATGCGACCCTGGTGCTGACCGTAATCCCCGATCGCACCGTCGAGGCTCAGGCCCCATTGATGGGTCGGCCGGCTGCGATGAACGCTGATCGCCCCGCCGGTCGTGTTCTTGCCAAAGAAGATACCTTGCGGCCCGCGGTCGATCTCGACCTGCTGGATGTCGAAGGCATCGATCAGCTGGGCGGTGCTGGTGCCGATCACCACATCGTCGATCAGCAGACCGACGACCGGATTCTGGCCCTTTTCGATATCCGCGTAACCGAGGCCACGAATGAAAATGGCCGAGGCGCCGGAGCCCGCGGTGTTCAGGCCGATAAGGACGTTGGGCGCCTCGCCGGCGAAATCCAGCAGGGTTCGTGGTTTCAGAGCCTCGATCTGGGCGGACGTCACGGCGGTGACAGCGACCGGCACCTGCTGAAGATTTTCGGATGAGCGCCGCGCGGTCACCACGACTTCCTCAACGGTGCTATTCTTCGCCGGCGAACTTGTCGCCGCGGCGCGCGCCCAAGAAGGACTGGTGATAGCAATTGCAAAGGCGCTGCCGCAAAGCAGGGCGCGACGCAGAGTCCGGGCGTTGCTGAACATGACTTCTCCTCCCATATTTTTGTTGCGGCGCATCTTAAGTGCGCCTGCCGTAAGTCTTACCGTCCGTATCGGAAGCAGGCGCGCCATGACGAGAAAAGTCAAGCGTGCTTGTTATGAGCCCGGATATCTGTTTTTCCTCCTCCGAAATCGAGGAAAGCTGGCATGCGCCTGAACGACAAAATCGCCCTGATCACCGGCGGAGCCAGCGGCATCGGGGCAGCGACTGCGCGCCGCTTCGTCGAGGAAGGCGCCCGGGTCGTCATCTGCGATCTGCAGGCAGAGAAGGGCGAGGCGCTGGCCGCTGAACTCGGCGAGGCGGCAAGCTTCGTTCGGCTGGACGTGACCTCGGAGGACAGCTGGTCACAGGCGATGCCGACAGCGCTAAGCTGCTTCGGAAGACTGACGACCGTGGTTAACTGTGCGGGCGTTTCGATCCCCGCCAATATCGAGGACGAGACTCTCGAGGGCTTCCACCGCACCATGGCCATCAACGTCGACGGCGTGTTCCTGGGCTGCAAGCATGGCGTGGCGGCATTGAAGGGCGGACGCGGGGGATCGATCGTAAACCTCGGTTCCACTCTGGGCGTCCGCGCCGGCGCGATTTTCCCGGCCTATTCCGCGTCGAAGGGAGCGGTCCGCCTGCTGACGCGCTCGGTGGCGCTGCATTGCGCCGAGCAGGGCTATGACATCAGGGTGAACGCGGTGCTGCCCGGCGCCATCCATACCGAGATGGTTGAAGGCTATGTAGCCGCGGGCGTCGCCGCCGGCGGAACGCGTGAAGCGGTTGTCGAGGGCTTTGCTTCAGTGCACCCGATGAAGCGGCTTGGCCGCCCGAATGAACCGGCCGAGGCGATCGTGTTTCTCGCCTCCGACGAATCCAGCTTTACGACCGGCGCAGACCTACCGGTCGACGGCGGCTTCCTCGCATAACCCCGAACAGGCAAAGATCATGGCGCACGACGACGCAAGTCCAATCAACGACATCCGCACCTGCCCGCTGGCGGAGATCAACGCCTTCGATCCGGCGATCCTCAACGATCCATTCCCCTATTTCGCTCGCCTGCGCGAAGAGGCGCCGGTGTTTCGCGATCCGAAGACCGGCATCGTATCCATCTCGACCTATGACCTGATCATGGAGGTCAATCGCCAGCCTGGCGTGTTCTCCAATGATTTTGGCTCGCAACTGCAGAGCGGCAGCGGCGCCGCGCCGGATCCCGAAGAGGTGGCGATCGCCAGCAAAGGATGGGCTGTGCCGCCGACCATGCTCACGGCTGATCCCCCCGCGCATACCCGCTATCGCAAGCTTGCGGGCAAGGCGTTCACCTACAAGCGCGCGGAGGAAAAGGCCGACTACATCGCCAAGGTCACCAACGACCTGATCGACACCTTCATCGACGACGGCGCCTGCGAATTCAAATCGGCATTCGCCAACCATCTGCCAATGACGGTGATCGCCGACAGCCTGGGCGCGCCGCGCTCGGACATGGACCGTTTCCATCGCTGGTCGGACGCCTTCATCGTTCAACTGGGCGGTGTATCGGACCGGGAGACGCGCCTGGAGGCCTCGCGCCGCATCGTCGAGTTCCAGCACTATTTCGTCGACCGCATCGAGGAAAAGCGACGCAATCCGACCGCGGACGTCATCTCGGATCTGGTCCACGCCGATCTCGCCGACGAGGGTGATCCACGCAAGATGGAACATCCTGAATTGCTGTCGATCCTGCAGCAGCTGCTGGTGGCCGGCAACGAGACAACCGCGCACTCTTTGACGGCCGGACTGTTTTATCTGATCTCCAATCCCGACCAGATGGAGAAGGTGCTGGCCGACCCGGGCCTGATCGACGGCTTTGTCGAGGAGACGCTGCGGTTCCTGACACCCAGCAACAACATGTGGCGGGTCGCCAAGCAAGACGCGGAGATCGGCGGAGTTCCGATCAGGAAGAACGAGCTGATCCTGGTGCGCTATGGCTCCGCGAACCGCGACGCGGGCCATTTCTCCGATCCCGACCGCTTCGATGTCAGCCGCGAGAACGCCCGCTCGCATCTCGCGTTCGGCGCTGGCATCCACACCTGCATCGCCGCGCCGCTGGCCCGCAAGGAGATGCAGGTCGCCTTCCCGATCCTGCTCGAACGCCTGAAGAACCCCCGCTTCGCCAAGGGCCTCAACAGCTTCAGCTACGCCCCGAACGTCCTGCTGCGCGGCGTGCAGGAACTGCACATCGAATTCGATAAATAAGAGTCTCTTCTCCCTCTGGAAGAAGGTGGCCTGAAAGGCCGGATGAGGGTCTGGCCGCTACAACGGCGTCTTGCTTCTGCAGGTCGGCTTTTTAGCGGAACAAAGAGGGATGGCGCTCGTGACTGAAAGGCGGGCGCAGCGATTGCCGCTTCTCAAACGCCAAGAAGCCAAGAAGCCAGGAGATGAATGAGCCTCGCGCCCCCGGTTCCGGCCGATAGGCGACCCGAGGACAGGCTCCACATAGCTCCTTTCTCTTGGCTTCTTTGGCTTCTTTGGCTTCTTGGCTTCTTGGCTTCTTGGCTCCTTGGCGTTGAATCCGACGCCAGTGTCGTGCAAAATTGTGGCGGTAAGACCGCTGCCTTATCTGCGTCAACTGCGGAAAACCCTTCCCGCCCTATCCGCGGGACCGCCAGCTTCCGTGCGTCAGGGCAAGCTGGCGCGATCCAGCTGGAGGAAGTCCAGCGCAGGTAAGGGGTAGCGCCCGCCTGGTAGCGAGTGTTGCGGGGTGGAAGGTGACGACCATCGCGAAGCGTACACAGCGATTGT
>JANXTX010000286.1 GCA_025352165.1 Caulobacteraceae bacterium
GGGATGTCGTCGCGACAAAGCATCTGATCGTAGTCGCCACCTCGGGCCCGCGGGGCTGGTCCGAACTTGTCAACGAGGACGGTTCCATCTTCTTTCAGAGCCAAAACATCGGACGAATGATGGAAATCGTCCTCGCCGATGCAAACCGGATCGACCCGCCTGCCGACGCGGATTCTGATCGCGCCAAGTTACAGAAAGACGATGTAGTCGTATGTATTACCGGGGGGCGGACCGGCGCGGTAGCGCACGTGCGGGGACTGGATGAACCTGCCTATGTGAATCAACATGTGTGCATGCTCCGACCATGCGAGCAAGCGCTGCTAGGACGCTTCCTCGCCTATGCGCTCTCATCACGTGAAGGTCAGGAACAACTGGGCGCGGCTACTTATGGACTCAAACAGGGCCTGGGCCTGGAACAATTGAGAAGGCATGTTCTTTGCCTGCCAAGTATGCGGGAGCAGGTCGCCATCGTCGCGCATCTCGACAAGTCGGTGGCGAATTTCGCTTCTCTGATCAATGAGACTGGGGTCGCGATCACCCTCCTGCAAGAACGCCGCGCCGCCCTGATCTCCGCCGCCGTCACCGGCAAGATCGACGTGCGAAATTTCGGCGACATGATATCAATTGCATAAATGGCCCGGGGCCGATGCTCCGGGCAGCCGTGAGGCTCAGAGTTCGCGTTCTTGTGGCGGATGCTTGTCAGGCTCCCGTTTGCGACCGGTCCTGGCCTACTATATCGTGATCGTGTTGCGGAGGCCGGTGGTATGAACGCGATCGACTCGAAGGCGGCGAAGCGGGATGCGGCCCACGCGTTCATGCTCGAGGATGAGGATTTCGCTTACGACGATTCCGAGGCCCGCGGTCATTTGGCCGAGGGGCGGCCGATCTTCTATCTTGAGCCGAACACCCCCAAGGGCTTGGTCGTCCGCGAGCAGCCCGACGGAGGCAAGGATCTCGTCGAGCTGGATGATCAGGGCGGCTACCGGGTGGTTGGTCCGGCCTGACGTTGCAATTGCCCGGCAAGGCCCCCCGACTCTGGGTAATCGCGGGGCCGAATGGCGCCGGAAAGTCGTCGGTCGTGGATTTCGGTGACGTGATATCAATTGCATAAATGGTGCTGGGCGGCGACTTCGGACAATCGTGACGCTCAGCGTCCGCAAAGACTAGGGGACAAAATACCCATCTCTCCCGTCGCTTGTTTTGCATGAAAATTCAATGAAAATTCTTGCAAATCGACGGCGGGAGCCTAGATGGGAGCGATGAGCAAGTTCGAGGAATTCACCAGGAAGCTGCGGCCCGGCCAAGTGTACCGCCGCGCGGACCTGGCTGAATGGACAACCTCGCTTGATCGCCACCTGAAGCAGGCTGTACAGGTCGGTGCGCTCAGGAAGCTGGCGGGCGGGCTCTACCATGCGCCGAAACAAACCGTTTTCGGCACAGCGCCAGCCGAGGACCACAAGCTCGTCTCTACGTTCCTGAAGGGTAGCCCGTTCCTGCTGGCCTCGCCGAACGCCTACAATGCCCTGGGTGTGGGCACGACCCAACTGCACAACAAGACCGTGGTCTACAACCACAAGCGCCACGGCCGATTCACGCTCGGCGGACGCACCTATGACTTTCGGGTGAAGCCCGCCTTTCCCAGGAAACTCAGCCGGGAGTTCCTTCTGGTCGATCTGGTCAACAACCTCGACCAACTGGGCGAAAGCCCCCATGAGGTGCTCGGACGGGTAAGGGAGCGACTGCGCACAAGCGAGATGACGCGGCTGAAGAGGGTGGCTCAGGCCTATGGGTCCGAGAAGGCCAAGAGGTTCTTCGCCCATGCCCTGGCGGAGGCAGCGCCCCAGGATGCCGCGTGACTTCCTGCACAAGCACCGCCAGTTCGGCGACCTGATCCGAATCGTTGCGGGCGAAATGGACATAATCCCGGCGCTCGTGGAAAAGGACTACTGGATCATGCACAGCCTCTTTGGCTTGCAGCAACTGGGCCTGACCTTCGAGTTGAAAGGCGGAACCTCGCTGTCCAAGGGCTATGGCATCATCGACCGGTTCTCAGAGGACATCGACATTCGGATAGAGCCGCCGGCCGGGCCGGCGGTAATGACCGGTCGGAACCATAACAAGCCTGCTCACGTCGAGAGCCGGAAAGCCTTCTATGACCGTCTGGCCGAAACGATCGTCATCGACGGCGTCGTCGCCGTCGAGCGGGACACCGCCTTTGACGACACCCGTTATTGTCGCGGCGCCGGCATCAGGCTGGCCTATCCCAGCGTCAATGGGTCGGTCGAGGGCCTGAAGGACGGCATTCTGCTTGAGGTCGGGTTTGACGACGTGGCGCCGAACGAGGCCAGAAACATCAGCTCCGGGGCCTATGACTTTGCCGCCGGCCGTGTAGAAATCATCGACAACCGTGCCTTGAGCGTCCCTTGCTATCACCCCGGCTATACACTCGTGGAAAAGCTCCAGGCGATCTCGACCAAGTTCCGCCATCAGCAGGAAACCGGGGAGTTTCCTCCCAATTTCATGCGTCACTATTACGACGTTTACCGCCTGTTGCATCAGGACGCCGTCCAGCAATTCATTGGAACTCCCGACTACTTCGCCCACAAGGCAAAACGGTTTCCGAGGGCGGACAACCCGGTCATCCCCGAGAACGAGGCGTTTTGTCTGAGCGACCCTGACGTGCGAGCCAAACTGAAGAACGCCTATAGCAGATCGAGCGCCCTCTATTTTCGTGGCCAACCAGCGTTTGAAGATATTTTGGCCGAAATCGCCGAATGGGCGCCCAAGCTCTGAAGGGGTGGCCGCCCCTGCTCCTGGGTCGCCTGGGAACAAAAGATTAATGCAAAGCAGTTGATCATCGAGACTGCGACCAAGCGCTTACAATTCACCGACTGATCGATAAGGCTGTATTCCTAATGAGCCTGCACAAGGAAATCAGCTTCGAGGATGAGATTTGCGGCCATCTCGCCGCGAACGGCTGGTTGTATGCGGTCGATGACTACACGCTCTATGACCGTCCCCGCGCACTGTTTCCGCCCGATCTGATCGCCTGGGTCCAGGCAACTCAGCCAGAGGCCTGGGACGCGCTTTCCAAGAACCACGGTGCATCGGCCGAGGGCGTGTTGCTCGACCGTATCCGCAAACAGCTCGACGATCGCGGCACGCTCGACGTCATGCGCCTCGGCGTAGAGATGATCGGCCTGCGCCGGCCACTGGCGCTGGCTCAGTTCCGGCCGGCGATGGGCATGAATCCCGACATCGTCGCGCGTTACCGGGCCAACCGGCTGCGGGTTGTGCGGCAGGTCCGCTATTCGCGGCAAAATGAGAACTCCATCGATCTGGTGCTGTTCCTCAACGGTCTGCCGGTGGCCACGGTCGAACTGAAATCCGATTTCACCCAGTCGGTCGGCGACGCTATCGACCAGTACAAATATGACCGGCTGCCTAATCCCAGGGGGCAGTCGCCCGAACCGCTGCTGTGTTTCCCGATCGGGGCGTTGGTGCATTTTGCGGTCAGCAACAGCGAGGTGGCGATGACCACCAGACTGGAAGGCGGCGCCACAATCTTCCTGCCGTTCAACCGCGGCGATGGTGGCGGCAAGGGCAATCCGCTCAATCCCGACGGCCACCGCACCAGCTACCTGTGGGAAGATGTCTGGGCGAGGGACGGCTGGCTGGAAATCCTTGGCCGTTATCTGGTCAATGAGCGCAACGACAAGAAGCAGATCACGCGGGTGATCTTTCCCCGCTATCACCAGCTGGACGCCACGCGAAAGCTGCAGTCAGCGGTGCTGGCCGAGGGAGCAGGGGGCAAGTACCTGATTCAGCACTCGGCGGGATCGGGCAAGACCAACTCGATCGCCTGGTCGGCGCATTTCCTGGCCGATCTGCACGACGCCGACGACAGCAAGATATTTTCCACCGTGATCGTCGTCTCCGACCGGCGGGTGATCGACGGGCAATTGCAGGACGCGCTGTTCGACTTCCAGCGCACCGGCGGCGTGGTCGCCACGATCAAGAACGAGGGCGCGGCCAAGAGCGCGCAATCGGCCAAGGCGCTGGACGAGGGCAAGAAGATCATCGTCTGCACCATCCAGACATTTCCCTTCGCGCTGGAAGCGGTGCGGGAGCTGGCGGCGACGCAGGGCAAGCGGTTCGCGGTGATCGCCGACGAGGCGCACAGCTCGCAGACCGGCGAGGCGGCGGCCAAGCTGAAACAGGTTTTGAGTCCCGAGGATCTGGCCGACCTCAACGATGGCGGCGAGGTCAGCAGCGAGGACATCCTGGCCGCGCAGATGGCGGCGCGGGCGCGAGACGACGGGGTGACCTACGTCGCCTTCACCGCGACGCCAAAGGCCAAGACGCTGGAGCTGTTCGGCCGCCGACCCGATCCGGAACGCGCGGCGGGTCCGGACAACCTGCCGGCGGCGTTCCACGTCTATTCGATGCGTCAGGCGATCGAGGAGGGCTTCATTCTCGATGTGCTGAAGAACTACACGCCCTATCGGCTGGCGTTCAAACTGGCCAACGATGGCAGGGAGTGGGACGACAAGGAGGTCGAGCGCGACGCGGCCCTGAAGGGGATCATGCGCTGGGTGCGCCTGCACCCCTACAACATCAGCCAGAAAGTGCAGATCGTTGTCGAGCACTTCCGCAAGAATGTCGCGCCGCTGCTGAAGGGCAAGGCCAAGGCGATGGTCGTGCTGGGCAGCCGCATCGAGGCGGTGCGCTGGCAGCTGGCGGTGGATAAGTACATCAAGGCGCGCGGCTACCGTATGGCGACACTGGTGGCGTTCTCCGGCGAGGTGAACGACCGTGAGTCCAGCCCCGATCCGCTGACCGAGACCAGCAAGGAACTGAACCCCGGCCTGAAGGGCCGCGACATCGCCGACGCCTTCAAGGGTGACGAGTACCAACTGCTGCTGGTCGCCAACAAATTCCAGACCGGCTTTGATCAGCCGCTGCTGTGCGGAATGTACGTCGACCGCCGACTGGCGGGCATCCAGGCCGTGCAGACCCTGTCGCGTCTCAACCGCTCCCATCCGGGCAAGGACACGACCTATATCCTCGATTTCGTGAACAGCGCTGACGAAGTTCTGATCGCGTTCCGTACCTATTACGAAACCGCCGAACTCGAAGCGACCACCGACCCCAATCTGATCTACGACCTGCGCGCCAAGCTCGACGGCGCCGGCCATTATGACGACTTCGAGGTCGAGCGGGTGGTGCGGGTCGAGCTGAACCCGAAGTCGACCCAGGGTGATCTGATCGCCGCCGTAGAACCCGTCGCCGACCGCCTGCTCAAACAGTTCAACGCGGCGAAGGCCGCGCGCGTGCTCGCCGAAGCCCAGGGCGACGAAAAGGGCATGGCGGCGGCCAAGGACGAGATGGACGCGCTGGACCTGTTCAAGCGCGACATGGGCGCGTTCCAGCGCCTGTACAGCTTCCTCTCGCAGATATTCGACTACGGGAACGGCGCGATCGAGAAGCGGTTCATCTTCTATCGCCAGCTCTTGCGGCTGCTGGATTTCGGCCGCGAGCGCGAGGGCATCGACCTCTCGCAGGTCAAGCTGACCCACCACAACCTCAAGAGCGAAGGCAAGCGCGACCTGCACTACGGAACCGAGGAAGCGCCCAAGTTGAGCGGCGTCGCGGAACTGGGCTCGGGGACGGTCCAGGACAAGGAAAGGGCCCTTCTGGCCGAAATCATCGCCCGCGTGAACGACCTCTTCGAAGGCGAACTCACCGACGACGACCAACTGATCTACGTGAACAACGTCATCAAGGGGAAGCTGCTGGAGTCACAGGAGTTGGTCCTCCAGGCCAGCAACAACACCAAGGCCCAGTTCGCCAATTCACCGACCCTGACCAGCGAGATCATGAACGCGGTTATGGACGCACTGGCGGCGCACGAGAGCATGAGCAAGCAGGCGCTGGGTTCGGAGAGCGTGCGGGACGGGCTGAAGGACGTGCTGCTTGGACCAGGGCAGTTGTATGAGGCATTGCGGGAGCGGGGGAGCGTGAACGGTTCCGAATCGGTTCCTTCAGTGTCGTAAGAATCGCAAATTTGCGGCGCTGATCGTGTTCAGGCAGCCCCGTGGAATCCTACGCGAGAAGCTGAAGAGTTATTGCAATTTATAAAAATTGATTGACAATTTGCAAAACTCATGGTTTCTAAAACCATGCCCTACCGGCCCTGCCCAGATATCCCCCCGCCCTCCGACGCGGATGTCGACACCTCCGAGTCCGTGGAAGCGGCCTCCGCTATCGAGCGGGGTGAGAGGCATCTGCACATGTTGGCTGAGCTAGCCGAAATCGCGATGACGCTGGCCAGGTCGCTCGGCGAACTGGCGCTCACCCGGATCGAGGACGCCAAATCAACCGATGCCAAATTGGCGCCGGGCGAAGATCCCACGGCCGCCTTCTCGAAGATCAGCCAGACCATCCGCCGCACCATCGAT
>JANXTX010000360.1 GCA_025352165.1 Caulobacteraceae bacterium
GGCGACCATGGTCTCGGCCAATTCGACCATCACCCCGCCAGGGCCGGTCATGGTGTCGCCGCGTCCGAGTTGGTCGACAAAGGCGCGGTCAATCTCCTCATCGCCATAGCCGATCAGGTTCGGTCCATAGGCGCACATGAAGTCGAGCAGTTCGTTGCCGTCCGCATCCCATAACCGGGCGCCCTTGGCGCGGGAAAAGAACTGCGGATAGTCGTCCGGAAGCAGTCGGGTCGACTGGTGACCGTACATGCCTCCGGGTATGACCGCCTCGGCTCGTTCCCGCAGAGCCCGATCCAAGGTGTTGGCGCGCGTCATTGCATCGGTCTCGCAAAAGGATAGTCTTGACTAGCACAATGCGGCGATGCTTCGGGTCCGTCAACTGGGACCGGGTTATTTTGGGATCACGATGCAGACTTCGCTGAATACAGTTGCACGGCGCTCGGCAGGTCAGGTCAGCCAGCCCCGTCAAGGCCGCGCGGTGGCGACCCGTGAGCGCCTGCTTGACGTGGCTGGACAGCTGCTTGGCGAGGTTGGCGTGGAGCGCATCTCGACCAACCTGATTTGCGCCCGGGCGGGAATGACCCCGCCGGCATTATACCGTTATTTCAAGGACAAGTACGGGGTTCTTGAGGCGCTCGGCCAGCGCCTGATGGACCGGCAAAACGCGGTCCTTTTCGAATGGCTGGACCACCATGCGCCGGGTGGGCTTGCCGCCTTGTCCGAGGGTGTGGAACTGTTGTTGCGTGCAACGGCCAATGTCACCGCCTCCGAGCCGGGCGCGATCTGGACCCTTCGAGCCCTGCGCGCCGTGCCGCAGCTCGCCCACGTACGCATCGCCAGCCATCGTCTCGTTACCGACCGCATGGCGGCGGTCTATGGGCCGCTGTTGCCGGACCTGCCGCATGAGGTGCTCTGGCGCCGCCTGCGGCTAAGCGTCGAGTTCGGCTTCGCCGCCGACGAGATGCTGAATGAGGAAACGCTGATCCCGCGCGACGATCTTATCCGTGACGCCGCCGCGATCCTGCGTCACGCGCTTGCTCCTTGAGAACACTTCCGTTTCGGCCGAGGCTCAATCTCGCCCCATCGAAAACACCGGCTGGAAGCAGCCCAGGATCAGACGCTTGGCATCGAAGGGTGGTTCCCCGGCGGTATCCAGCCGGCCGTCCTCATGCATCTTCGCTTCCGCGGAATAGAACGTCTCCTTATCGGGCCAGATCTGCCAGGTGAAGACGATCTTCTCGCCCGGCCTGGCCGCCACCGCGCGACGGAAATCGGTCTGCTGCCCATCGGGAACGAAGTCCTCCCAGGATTCGACAATCTCCGGACATCCATAATCCATGAAGATCTTCGCTCCGTTTTCCGCCCACTCCCGATAGGCGCCCAGCTTCTCTTCGGGCACGGGAATCACCAGTCCAGCGACGTACATGCTCTGCTCTCCGTTGCCCTTGCCGTTGCAAACGATTTACCCCGTTGCCGCATAGATCATCACCCCCGTGGCCACGGCCAGGTTTAGGCTGTCGGCTCGACCGCGCATGGGAATTTTCACGACGGTATCGCAGATCTCGGCAAGTTCCGGGGGCAGCCCGCTCTGTTCATTGCCCATCAGAATCAGTGCGGGCGCGCGATAGTCGGCGGTCCGGAAATCCGTGGTGGCGGTCAGCAATGTGCCCACGACGGAGCCGGGCCAGGTTCGACGCCAGGCAGTGAAGCCTTCGACACTGGTTCGGGCGATGGAAACGGCGAAGATCGAGCCCATCGTCGCGCGCACTGCTTCGACCGAGTAGGGGTCACAGCAGTCGCCGACCAGGATCACGCCTCCGCAGCCGGCGGCGTCAGCCGTGCGCAGGATTGTGCCGAGATTACCAGGATCGCGGACCGCCTGCAGGGCCACCCAGCAACTGGCTGAGGCTGGGTTTAGCGCCTCCATAGGCGTGAAGGTCTGCTCAAAAATGCCGAGCACGGTCTGCGGGTTATCACGCCTCGAGATCTTCGCGAGGATCGCGGGGGTGACCTCGACGGTTTCACGGGAGACAACCGCTGCGTTGCGCAGCAGCGGGTGGCCGGCCGCCTCGGCGCTGTGCAACAGCAGGCGCGGCTCGCGGCCGAGTTCGACCGCTTCGGTGATGATCTTCAGGCCCTCGGCGAGAAACAGGCCGGTTTCCTCGCGTTCCTTGCGCAGATGCAGGGCCCGCGCCGCCTTGACGGCCGGATTGTTTAGGGAGGTGATGGCCCGCGCGCTCATGGTGCGCTCCAGCGGGCGAAGAAGGAGAGGCCGGCGCCCCGGTCGCGAGCCTCCTCCATCAGGGCCAGCTCACCCCAGTCGATGACGCCGTCCCGACCGGTCAATGTATCAGCCAAAAGTCCGGCGAGGGCGAGACCGGTCAGCCGTTCCGAATAGGCGTTGAGCAACAGGAATGAGGCGTCGTCGGCAAGCAATTCACCGCAGCCGGCGATCAGGCCGGGTAGATCCTCGTACAGCCGCCAGACCTCACCGGTGGGGCCGCGGCCGTATTTCGGGGGGTCGAG
>JANXTX010000362.1 GCA_025352165.1 Caulobacteraceae bacterium
CGAGGACGCCATGGTGCTGAGCAGAAAGACGGTAGACTGGACCGAGTTTCACAACGATCGGACCTTCGTAGCCTTCATCGACGGAGCCGTAACGCACATCAAGGGCAAGTGCACCCCACCTGCTGCCGGCGCAACGACGAAAAAGAACCCGATGGACTGATCGCCTGAATACAGGCGTGCACTTCACTAGGACGGCGGCGGAGCAATCCGCCGCCGTCTTCTATTGCTACTGGCGGATCCTCAGAGCGCCAGTAGTTCCCTCACCGCCCGGTGCGCCTGATTGATCGCGCAGTCGGTATAGGCCGCGGCGCCGGCGTCCGAATTGGCGATGGTAATGCGACCGAAGCGGGCGCGACCGATGACGTTGGGTAGCTTGTCATTCGGCAGGTCGGGATCCCAGAGGGCATTCCACTCGGGCGCATAGCCATGCGGCCAGCGATTGACGGTAATGCCGGTGATGTCGCGCGCGGGATCGAAACCGCCGTCGGCCAGCGCACAACCAAGCTGATCGCGGATGTTGCGCTCAAACGTCTCGAAAGTGGTCACCAGCAGTTCCGCTCGACCAGCCCGGTTCTGGTCGAACTCCGAGAGACCCGGCTTGCACGGAGTCTTGGTCATATGCAGCAGGATCGGCCTCTCCGGGGACTGCTCCGTCGTGTAAGCGCCGATATCGACCGGCCAGTTGAGCCGGAACGAGGTGTGGTAGCCGCCCGGCGCGGTGACGCTGTCGACACCAAGCTTCTGGAACGCCGTCCAGTTCCGCAATGCGACCGTCGTGTAAACCAACGGAGTCTTCACAACCTTGTGCAGCGCCGCCTTCTGCTCCACGGGCAGTTCCGGACACAGGTAGGGGATCATCATGTTGTATGAGGCGAGGACGCAGGCCTTACCGCGCACCAGAAATACCTTGTCTCCACGGACATAGGCGACCTCGACCCCCCGGGAAACGGCCGGATCGCCGATGTTTCGCGCCCGAACGACAATGCTGGAGAGGCGAATGCGCACGGCGTTCGCGGCATGGTCAAGGCGGGAATAGTCGACCCTGGCGTCAATAACGTCGGTGCAGTTCGATCCCGGAATCGCGCCGGGAATCAGGCTGCGCACCAGCAAGCGGGCGATCGAGGCATTGCCGTCGGGAAAATGGAAGACCTCGGAACCGCCGGTGTCGGTATAGCCCGCCGGCGTATAGCTCATCCGCGGCGCGGAGCCAGGCTTTAGCTTCAGTCCCTTGAAGCCCGGCATGTAGAATCCCCAGCAATCGAGCGCGGAAATGGCATCGACCCCGACACCCCACTCGCCGTGCGTGTCGCTCTGATAAAAAGGAATGACACCGGGGTCGGCCTTGACCACCTTCAGCAGATAGTCGGTGAAGCTCATCCGTGAGAGACGGTCCTTCTTCTCCTCGGAGGAAAGCCCCGGCATGTAATCGATGTCGCCGGTCTCGATGCGCAGGATATCGGCGCGCACCTGGTCCGATAGCGGGGCCCTGGCAAGAAACTCCTGCCACGAACCGCCATGGCCCCAGCGCACCGCGGGCGCTCCCGGGACCATGCGGTCGACCCCGAAGGTCTCCTTGTCAAAGAAGTAACCGTGCTTGAGGCCAAGCGAAGAATAGACCTGATCGCGGTCGCAGCTCTTTGCCAGCTCGGCCGGCCGGATACCGAGAGTGGTGAGCAGGCCGCTGGCCGCTGGACTGTAGGGGGCAGGGCTGTCGATCTCCAGCGTGCCGCCATTCATAAGATGCAGCTTGCCGTCCAGGTGGTACTCATTGCGCTTGGCGTGGCCGCCGAAGTCGTCGTGGTTGTCGAGGATCAGAATCCGCGCGCGTGGCCTTGCCTGGCGATAGAAGTGCGCGGCGGACAGGCCGCTGATCCCGGCGCCGACAATGACCAGATCATAAGTCTCGCCGGTGTCTGTAGGCGCGTCCCGGCCGGTCCAGAAGTCGCCGTCGCGCAGCTTGTGGGCATTCTCAAACGAGCCTGGATGACTGCCGCGCATGCCGTTCAACGCTGGCGGGTAATAACCGGCCGCGTCCTGCGGCCAGCCCGCCGCCGCCATGGCCGGTGGACCGCCGATCATTCCGCCGCCGATCGCACCGGCCGTTACCGCGACACCGTTGAGGAAATCCCGGCGATCGATCGGCCGATCCATACCCAGGGCCTTGTCTTTGGATGACATCGTCGGACTCCAACTGCGATCTCAGACGAGGACTGCAGCATTTGAGGTTGGCATGGTCAAGGGGGAGCAAGTCAGAGCCTGTCTCTGAGCGCAAACCAGAGCATTCCCAGTACATGAAGGGGCGCTCGCAGGGCGACACCACCGGGGAAAGCGGGCGGTGCGACAGCCGCGAACAGGTCAAAACGCTCGGTCTCGCCCAGCATCGCCTCGA
Organism: Caulobacteraceae bacterium; assembly: GCA_025352165.1. Lineage (GTDB taxonomy): Bacteria > Pseudomonadota > Alphaproteobacteria > Caulobacterales > Caulobacteraceae > Acaudatibacter. The sequence continues at coordinate 2,390 of JANXTX010000362.1, forward strand.
CCGCCAGCTTGCCGCCCAGCGTGGAAAGGATGACGCCCATGCCGGAATAGCCGTGCGCGAACCAGACATCGCCCCGCCGGCCCAAATGCGGCAGGCGGGTACGGGTGATTGAAACCAATCCGCCCCATGCGTGATCAATGGCGACCCCGCGAAGCTGCGGAAAGACCCCTTCAAGATGCGGGCGAACGAACGCGGCGATGTCGCGCGGTGGCTCTGGCGTATAGCGCTCACCTCCGCCGAACAGCACCCGGCCGTCAACCGTAAGGCGATAGTAGTTGACCACGAAGCGGCTGTCGGAGATGGCGACGTCGGCGGGGATCAGCTCGCGGGCATTGGCCAGGGGCGCGGTGGCGACGACATAATTTGCGACTGGCATGATCCGGTTGTTGGCCTCCGGCTCCAATCCGTGCAGCAGGGCGTCACCCGCTAGTAAAACCCTTCGCGCCCGCAATACCCCCTTGGGAGTCCTGACCAGTGACAGCGCACCTCGCGACAGGCTGACCGCCGGTGAATGCTCGTAAATCGACGCCCCCGCCGCCGTTGCTGCCGACGCCAGACCGAGCGCGTAGTTCAACGAATGCATGTGGCCGCCACGGCGATCGAGCAATCCACCGTGGTAGTCCGAGGCCACCTGCTTCTGGACGCCGGCCCGATCGAGCAACTCCATTTCGTGGTAGTCCATTACCTCGGCCAGGCATTCGGCTTCAGCCGCCATATCGGCAACATCGGATTCCTTCACCGCCGCCAGCAGATGGCCGTTGGTGCTGAAATCGCAGTCAATTTTGTGAGTTTCGATGAGCTCGCCGACCAGCGCGCGGGCCTCCAGCGCAAGATCGAACAGCGCCCGCGCGCGCTCGCGACCGAATGCGGCTACCAGTTCCACCGCGCCCTTTCGCAGCCCCGGGATAACCTGTCCGCCGTTGCGGCCTGAGGCGCCCCAACCCACCTTGCCGCCCTCGAGAACGGCGACGCTCATGCCTCGTTGAGCCGCATGCAGCGCCGCGGACAGTCCGGTGCAGCCGGCCCCGACGATGGCCAGGTCGACATCGACCTCACCGTCCAGCATCGCATGCTCCGGCGCCGGATTGGCGGTGGCGGCGTAGTAGGAGCCGCCCATGTTCAGTCCATCGTTGAAGGCCACGCTCAGACCTTCAGCAACAGGTGGTCACGCTCCCAGGAACTGATGACGCCCTGGAAGGCTTCGAGCTCCGCCTCCTTGATCGACTGGAAGGCGGTAAAGAATGGTTCGCCAAGCAGACCCCGGACGGGCGCGCAGGCGGCGAAGCGCTCCAGCGCATCCTCCAGTGTCTTGGGCAACGTACGCGGGAAATGATAGGCGTTACCCTTGACCTGTGGCGTCGGCTCGATGGCCTCCTCGACACCGAGGTAGCCGCAGACCAGCGTCGCCGCAATCGCCAGATAGGGGTTCGCATCGGCGCCGGGCAGGCGGTTTTCGATGCGGCGATTGTGACGGTCGGACAAGGGTACGCGCAGGCCGCACGAGCGGTTGTCACGTCCCCACTGCACGTTGATCGGCGCGCTGTGGCTTGGGCGCATACGTCTGAAAGAATTGACGTTTGGAGCGAACATTGGCGCCACCAGCGGCAGGTAACGCTGCAGCCCGCCGACGAAATGCCGGAACATCGGCTTGTCTGCCCCGCGCGCATCCGAGAACAGATTGGTCCCGTCGGCCTCGTCCACCACCGAAACGTGCAGGTGCATGGCGCTGCCCGGCTGGTGCTCCATTGGTTTGGCCATAAAGGTGGCGTACACGCCGTGGCGCAGGGCGACCTGGCGCACGAGGCGTTTAAACAGGATGACCTGATCCGAAAGCGCGACCGGGTCGCCGTGAACAAAATTGATCTCGAGCTGCGCCGCGCCGGATTCATGGATCATGGTGTCGACGTTGAGGCCGGCGATCTCCGAGTATTCGTAGATATCGTCAATGATGTCCTCGAACTCATTAATGGCTTCCAGCCCATAGGGCTGCGGCGATGTCTCAGAACGCCCCGAGCGGCCGGCCGGCGCGGTCAGCGGCAGATCCGGGTCAGGATTGAGGGCGGTGAGGTAGAACTCGATTTCAGGAGCGACGATAGGCTTCCAGCCACGCGCCTTGTAGAGACCCAGGATCGACCGAAGGACCTGACGCGGTGATGACGCCCAGGGAGTCCCATCGGGATGATGGCCATCGGCGAATACGAAGGCTGTCGGGCTCTTCAGTCCCGGAGCGACGCAAAGCGTCGAGCCATCGAGGCGAAGCACCATGTCGGGGTCCTGATAGGATTCTTCCTCCCCTCCCCCGCCGCCGCCCGCGTATTCACCGGTCACCGTAACCGCGAAGACGCTACTTGGCAGGCGCAGCGAGCGGTCACGCACCGATTGCAGCAGTTTGGCCGCCGGCAGCACCTTGCCCCTCGGAACGCCGTTCATGTCCGGGATCAGGAATTCGACCTCGGTAATACCGCGCGCCTCCAGCCAGGTTTTCAAATCAGACATTGCAACCCCGTGCATGATGGAGAAAGTGTGATAGCAGAAGAAGCATGCGGGACACCATCCTGCGACGACAGCCGCCAACGGAGACCGTGAGAATGTCCGAAGTTCTGGACCTGCCTGTGGAAGCCGAGGCGCATGAGCCCCTGCTGCACGCGCACGTCTATGAAGAACTCCGTCGTCGGATGATTACCGGCAAGGTGGTTCCGGGTGTGGGACTGTCAACGCGTGGTCTGGCCGCCGAGCTGGGAGTCAGCCAGATGCCGGTGCGCGACGCGCTGAGCCGGCTGGCGGCGGAAGGGGCGGTGCGTATCCGTTCGAAGCGTAAGATCGAAGTGCCGCCGATGAGCGAGGAACGCTTTGCCGATCTGCTGGAATGCCGCCTCCTGCTGGAGCCGCGCGCAGCCGAACTGGCCCTCCCGCACATCGACGCCGCCCGGCTCAGGCAGTTGCGTGAGATAGACTCCGCGCTGGACCGGGCGATGGAGAGCGGCGACGTCATCGGCTACATGGAAGGCAATTTCGCCTTCCATTTTACGCTATATCGCGCCAACGGCCGCACGACCCAGAACGCGCTGATCGAGACCCTTTGGCTGCAGTTCGGCCCCTATATGAGGGTGGTCTACGGACGCTACGGAACGGCAAATCTGATCGACCAGCACCATCGCGCGCTCGAAGCGATCATGGCGCGCGACGCGGAAGCGCTAAAGGACGCCATTGCCTCCGACATCGCCGACGGCATGGGACTTATCGGCATGCGCCGATGGGCGGGGGAATAAACCCCCCGCCGGCATCATCAGGCTGGTGACCGAGGCATCGCCCCGGTCAATGCCGCCTAGACCCGCTCTACGATGATCGCCGGGGCCATGCCGCCGGCGGCGCACATGGTGACCAGGCCGCGGCGCAGGCCGCGGCGCTCAAGTTCGTCG
>JANXTX010000365.1 GCA_025352165.1 Caulobacteraceae bacterium
AAGCAGCGTGCTTGGCATCGGGGCAACCCTTTTGGATGGTTGCCCGGCATAGATTCAGACAAGATTCGTCGAGGGAATCCCCTTTCTCGACCTCCCGGGCCCACGCTCGATCACAATGTCGTTAGCGTTGCACAGCCCTGCTTGTCGACCCACCCCGTGATGGCGCAGACGTCCGTCGTGCGCGCGTCATGGAGAACGATTTGCTGCTGACCATCGTTGGGGCGGGCACCGGCGAATTGTGCTCCGTGCCGCCGCTCCAGGGGGAGTATTTTGTTTGCCAGAGCGTCGCCTTGCTTAGGTTAAACGACCCCAGCTTGGCTCGTTTCTATGAATATTGGTTCCAATCCGACGACTTCGGGCGAGGTGATATAAATAGAGCGATGTACGGCGCAGCTCGGCCGCACCTATCTTTCGTCGACATCAATGCTTTTCTTGTGCCTGTTGTCACTCCTCAAAGCGCGAGAACGGCAACAACGAAACTTGATGCGACCTTCATCGAAATCGACCGCCTGACCGCCGAAGCCTCCGCCGCCCGCCACCTCCTCGACCGCCTCGACCAGGCCATCCTCTCCAAGGCCTTCCGCGGCGAACTGGTTCCCCAGGACCCCGCCGACGAACCCGCCAGCGTGCTCCTCGAACGCATCCGCTCCGAGCGCGCTGGCGCGCCGGCGGGGATCCGGCGTGGTCGAAAGCACATGACGGCATGATCACCGTCGGCGTTGTCGATCTTGGCTCAAACGCGGCGAACAAAATCGGTTCGACTATTTGTCGCCCTGACGAACGGGCAAGTCCATGACAGTCCCGGACGAATTCATCGTGTCGAAATCCGCCGCGCGCGCTTTACGACGCTATCGGCTTTGAGCCGCCCATGAACGCGCCCTCTTAGTCCGGTGCGCGGGATCTTCGCGTACATCACCCAGAAGATTGTCTCTTCCGCGTGCGGATCTCCCGCAACCTTGCTTTTCGGTCGAAACCGTATATAGTTATTTAGATTCCTGCGGCTGTTAATGAACCAACGCTTAGTGGAGCTGAATATTGATACCAAATCATTTCAGTCAGGACGTCGTTGGTCGTTGCTGGAACTTGATCGATACTTACTATTCGTCAGTCCAGGAAGGCAGTTTTTCTAAGCTTCGGGGGCCTTTCGAAACGACATTTCTCCTGGCAATGGCGATGCCGATGATCGTGCTTCCTGTGGAGAGGCTGATTAAGCCTAAGCGGGGCGGGAGAGGCGTTTTCATTACAGAAGATGCTGAACTCATCGACGGCGCTGGAATACCGATTCGGTGTGTCTTCGACGAAGGGGCCAAGTTGGCAGACGCTCCGTTCTACCACCCTGGTTGGGCGCGCGTTGCAAAACATAAACAGTTTCCGGTTGGCAGAGGGTGGCCACGTCAAGCCAGTGCGATGTTCGATGACCGGGTTACCGTCGACCGCGCCGCCGAGACAACCGCCTGGAAGTTTATCACAGATCTGAGAAACGCGCTCTCACATGGTGCCATAAACTACCTTGATGGGGATGGGCGGTCGACCGACGGACATGCAGCGATGCTGGGGTTCGCGAGTACAGTTTCCGAAACTGATGAGCGGCTAAATCTAATGCGCATCACTCAGCTAGACTTTCTCGATTTCCTACGGCGCTGGGCCATTTGGTGCGGCGAATCTGGGGTGCGGTACGAGCTCGATCGGCTTAGCCTTGCCGCATGACCTGCAACGGGAATGAAAGCGATCACCGCATCCCAAATCACCGCATCCCAAATAAATCGATCCGGAAGAAAGTGTCCCAGAAAGAAAGAAAGAATACGTCAGAAAGAATAAGAAAGAATACGTCGACACCATACCCATTCACCACCGTCGGCGCGAAGCCCGCGATGATAGCTGAAAAACGTGGATCTTAAGGCCATGATGCGAACCAGGCTCTTCATTGTCTCACGGCGATTCACATTCCCCGAGAGTACACGTCAGGAACCGGCTACCGCTGCATTCGATCTGGCTAAACTCCTTATCGCTTGACCCCGGCGCTTCGGCCCGTGAAGGAGAGACATGGCCGAGGAGCACAAGACATTCCAACTGCGGTATGTCGGCGCGCGATTCGATGGCGGCCGGCTTCCGCTCGACGTTTTGTCAGACCTGCACGCGTTCCGTGACCTACTGGTATCCTACGCCAAGGAGAACTGGCGTGCGTTCAACAGTGCGCGCCGCCGCCTGCCCAAGGGATTCGACAAAAGCATCTCGTTCGATCTCATCGCCATCGACGAAGGCAGCGCCATGCCCAAGCTCGACTGGAGCCGTGAAATGCTTCAGGCGACACTTCCCGGCTTCGCCGACGAACTGGGCGAACTTGTCGACCGGTCCTACGGGCAACTCATCGCCATGGTCGATGGCGCGGCTAACGACGACTTTCCCAGGGCGCTGTCGTCCGAGCAAATTCGCGCCCTGAATAATTTCGGGTCGGCTCTACGTGACGATGAGCGCATCGAGTTTGTGGGTAAAACGGGGCAGGACGGCAATATCGTCTATCTCAACACTGCCAGACGGAGAGCGCTGATCACGCGTGTTCGGGAGACCTATGAGGTCCGCTTTGAAAGTTCAGGGCGCCTCGTCGGCCAGCATGAAGACGGCAGAATTGCGGTGATGACTGAAGATTATGGAGAACTGTCTATCCCGGTGGAGCCCGAACGCGTCACCGTTGAGTTCGACGGTAATATCGGCGCCGTCGTACAATTTTCTTTGCAGATCGAGTTGGATAGCGCGAATGCGCTACGCCGTGTCGTAGAGGTGTTCGGCGTGGACCTTATTGACGATGCCCTGGCCGACGACCTTGCCCGATGCCGTGATCGCGTAGAGGCGTTGGGGCATCTGGCGGCTGGCTGGCACGATGGAGAGGGGCGGCTAATTGACCCCCGAGCCCTCGATGCGGCGAATTCGTTGCTTTCCAGACGCCCACATCTGGCGACAGCTTATCATATCTATCCGACCACCTCGGGCGGCGTCCTCTTCGAGTTCGACAGCGACGGCTGGGATCTATCGGTCGAGTTCACGCCGGAGGGCGCCTTGGAACTGTTCGGTGTGCGGGAAGATGGGCCAGGGGAAATATCGCCGGAATCGTTCGAGAGCCTGGATCAACGTTTTCTGGTGGCGTTCGACGCTCAAACAAGCCGTCGCGACGCGTGATGGGCGAGCCGTTGATAGACCCGGGCGAGGTGTTGTTTCGGCAAATCCACCCCAGCTTTCTCGACAATGGAAAGCCGTCGAGCCAGCCATTTGCGCCGACACAGAAGGATGAGGCTAAACTGTCGGTGGACCGCTCGGCGCTGACTGACGCTGCTGAGTCTTTTGCACTGTTTACCGGAACCGGACACCAGTCCGCCGCCGTATACGGCCTGACGGTGGGTGAATTCGTAACGGAGGCGCTTCCGTGCTTATCCGATCCGTTGGCGGCAGAGGGACTTGAGCCTGCAAATCCGGCCCACGCCTATGCGGATTATTCTGGCCACAACCCCAACCAACAGAAGATCAAGGCCAAGCGACTCAAGCAGAAGGCGCTCGCACGAGGATGTCTCCACCCGTAGGCGAGTGACGACGAACGGGAATATGTCGGAATACGTCGACACCATACCCATTCACCACCACCGGCGCGGACCCCGCGATGAAAGGTGGGGCGCGCACGACTTTTGGCGAGGCGCATGAGCTGGTTTCAGCCCGGCTTCAACGCTCGGCGGCGGGTTCGCTTGGCGTCGATGATGGTGAGTTGACCGCGCAGGCCATCGCCGAGATCGTTCACGATGTCCAGCACCCGGCCTATCCGAATGTCCAACGCGGTCTGGTTGAGGAAACGGATGATCAGGCCGGGAAGCGACAGTTGCCCACGTACCGCCAGCTCACCAAAATCATAGTCCTCGGTGATGACGATCCGATCGTCGCGCTCGGCGAGCAGAGCCAGAGTGCGGTCGGAGACCCCCGCGTGTGTCTCGAGAGCATGGAGTACATCATGTCCGGCTACCCGGAGCGCCGCGACGATCGGGGCCGGACAACACTCGTCGGCCAGGAACCGCACGCCTATTCGGCCGCCATGATACTCTCGTGCTCAAGGTGGTCGGCCGCATAATCCAGTGCGGCGCGGATGTCGTCTTCGCGGATGTGCGGGTAAGATTCGATAATCTCGGCGGTCAACATCCCCGCCGCGCATTTTCGCAGGATGAGCTCGACCGTGATCCGGGTTCCTTTGATCACGGGCTTGCCCAGCATGACGTCGGGGTCACGGACTATGCGGGGTTGCGCCATGAAATCTCCGTACCATGAATGAGCGCTCTCCGCCAAAGTGACACTTAGGTTCCGGTCCGCGCACCCGAATCCGAATACGTCGACACCATACCCATTCACCACCGTCGGCGCGAAGCCCGCGATGATTGAGCTTGGGGACAGGAGCACCTGTCACCTTAGTGAGCGCGAAGAAATACCCGGCGCGGCGGCAGGCGGCGTATTCCGCCGATCATTGCCCCGCGATGGGGACACGAACCAATTGCGAGAGGGCAATTGGATCATGTCCCCATGGCTGCCATTGGCGCCCGCACGAACGGCGTGTTAGCCTCAACTCCATGAAGGCCTAGGTTCGCCATAAGCGCCGCGTTCAACGTCGGCCAGAGCATCGCGCGAGCGGCAACGCCGCGCGGACCTTATCTCATGTTTGCGAGACCTTCATGACACTGCAGAACAGCCCCTTGGGCAATACCTCGACCAACCGCTACGGTTCGATCGCCGCGGAGATCTATGACATCGACAAGCCGGTCGGCGCGTTGCCCGACACGGCCTATTATCTGGCGCGGCTGGCCGACATCGACGGGCCGATCCTGGAGCCGGCCTGCGGTTCGGGCCGCACGCTTATCCCGCTGCTGCGGGCCAGGCATACTGTCGCCGGTTTTGATCCGAGCGAGGAGATGCTGGACCGCTGTCGCGCCGGCTGCGCTTCGGAAGGCTTTGCGCCGGAGCTCAGCCGTCAGCGGTTCGAGGACTTCAGCTATGATCGGCCGTTCGCCGCGATCGTGCTGCCGATGGGCTCGTTCACGCTGATCGACGACTTCGCGCGGGCGATGGCGGTGCTGCGGCGGTTCCACGCACATCTGGTCACCGGCGGGCGGCTGATCGTCGACATCGCCTCGATCGCCTGGCTGGCGGAGACCGGCGAGGATCGGCGCCGCTGGACGGCCGACAACGGCGATCTGCTGACCATCGAGGGAAAGCGCGTGGCCACCGACTGGCTGACGCAGCGGGCGGAGAGCCTGCTGCGCTATGAACGCTGGCGCGACAACGCGCTGGTGGAAAGCCAGATGGAGCCGATGGCCCAGCGGTACTGGGGCGTCGAAGAGTTCCGGCTTGCGCTGGAGGCGTCCGGGTTCGCGGAGATCACCGTGACCGGCGGCCACCGCCCGGGCCGGACGCCGACGTCGGCGGCCAGGGCGATCACCTTCGAGGCAATCCGCAAATAGTTCCTCCCTCCCCTTCTGGGGAGGGACAGGATGCGGAGCATCCAGGGTGGGGAACGGTCGGGCCGCGCTAACCCGAGAGATTGGCGGCAGTTTCACCGTTCCCCACCCGTCTTCTCGCTAGAGCTCGAAGCCACCCTCCCCAGAAGGGGAGGAAGGAAAAAGAGTTGACAAAACGCAATATATATTGCATTATGCAATCTTACGGACAATGAGGAGGCTTGCATGAAGGACGGCGCCGTGGAGACCAAGAAGAAGCGGAGGGCGAACAAGCCGAAGCGGGTGGCGTTTGACAACGCTGTCGACAGGGGGCTGAACTTTGAGGCGGCGCTGAAAGAGGCGGAATATGCTCCGAGGGGCGGATGGGCGTCTAAACTTGCCAACGATCCCGAAATCAAGAAGAGAATCGCGGACGTTGCGCTCGATCGCAAGTGGGGCGGGTCACCGGACCTGGCGCCGGTGATCAATCGCATGCGCGACATCGCGCTGGACACCGAGATAGCGAAGTCTGCGGCGACGATGAAGGAGGCCCGGGAGATCCTGCTGGCCATCGCGCAGTTGAAGGCCCTGCTGCCGAAGGTGAGGAATTTCGTGGCCCTCGATCTACCGGACGAGGAATGGCTGGCGATCTATGGGAACAAGTCGTGAGCTGGGAGCCCCAGAAGGGGCCGCAGACGGCGTTCGTCACAAGTCGCGTATTCGAGGTGGTCTATGGCGGCGCGCGCGGCGGGGGAAAGACCGACGCGGCGCTGGGTGATTTCGCCCGACATGCCCAGACGTACGCCGCCGCCGCTCGCGGCCTGCTGGTGCGGCGGACGCGCACCGCTCTGGAGCCGACCATCGAGCGGGCGAAGGAAATCTTCGGGCCGGACGGCGCGGTCTGGCACGACCAGAAGTCGCGGTTCAGCTGGCCGAGCGGCGCGGTGCTGTATTTCCGGCATCTCGACCGCGACGCCGACGCCGAGCTCTATCAGGGGCACAGCTATAGCCGCGTCTATGTCGAGGAACTGACGCAGTTCGCCTCCCCTGCCCCGGTCAACAAGCTGAAGGCCACCCTGAGAAGTCCCGAGGGCGTACCCTGCGGCTTCCGCGCGACCTGCAATCCCGGCGGTCCCGGTCACAACTGGGTGAAAGCCCGCTATATCGACCCGGGGCCCTATGAACTGATCACCGAGGATGGACTGACGCGCATCTTCATTCCCGCGCGGCTGGCGGACAATCCCCGCCTGCTGGTCAATGACCCGGCCTATGTGGCGCGGCTGAAGCAGTCGGGCTCGGCGGAGCTGGTTCGCGCCTGGCTGGAAGGCGACTGGAGCGTCATCGAGGGCTCGTTCTTCGACAAGTGGAGCGCCAGAAACATCATTCCGCCCTTCCGGATTCCCCAGTTCTGGTCGCGCATGCGCAGCTTCGACTGGGGCTACGCGGCGCCGTTCAGCGTCGGCTGGTGGACAGTGGTGTCCGAAGCGACGGCCTGCGGCGATGTGGTGCTGCCGCGCGGCGCCCTGGTGCGATACCGCGAGTGGTACGGTTCCAACGGCAGGGCCAACGAAGGCCTGCGCCTGGACGCCGAGGCGGTGGCCGCGGGAATCCTCGAACGAGAGGCCGAAGAGCGCAGTCGCTACGAAAAGATCGGCTTCGCGGTGGCGGATCCCTCGATCTTCCGCCAGGACGGCGGCCCCTCGATTGGCGAGCGACTGCGACGCGCGGGAGTCGGCTTCCGCCCGGCGGACAATACGCGGGTCGGTAAGGCCGGGGCGCTTTCCGGCTGGGACCAGATGCGATCACGGATCGCGGGAACCAGCGAGGGACCGATGCTGGCGGTGTTCGACACCTGCCGCGACTTCATCCGCACGGTGCCGGCTCTGCAACACGATCCGATGCGGATGGAAGACCTCGACACGAATGGCGAGGATCACATTGCCGATGAGACCCGCTATGCCTGCCTCGCCCGGCCGATGATCGCCCGACCGAGACCGGTCCCGACCAAGGCGGACGATGCCTGGACGCGGGAGTGGGGACGCGGGACCAGCTGGAAGACACCGCGATCGTGGTGACCTATGTGACGGAGAGCTAGATGTCCTCGGCGACGGATTTCGGCAGCTTTTCGACCATGCCGAACCGGTTCTCGCGCCGATCCATCTCGGCCCACACTTCACCGGGCTCGACACCGCAGGCAGACCACAGCACGACGAGATTGTAGAGCAGGTCGACGCTCTCGTGGATCACCGCCTGACGCTGGCCGCGCACTGCCTCGATAGCCACCTCGGCGGCTTCCTCCATGACCTTCTTGGCCATTCTCGCCGGCCCGGCGGCGATCAGCTTCGCGGTCCGCGGGCTCAGGCGAACGCCGGCGCGCACATCCGCCACGGCCATGGCCAGGCGCTCGAAACGATCGTCATGATTCACGCGAAGCGAACCTCCATCGACAATCTGGCTGAGTGCTGGATTGGCCATTTTATACGCCTTTACAGATAGTTGACTCCACCGTCGCGGCGCCGATTCATTCCGTTCACGGATATAACGCCCGTCACCCGGGGAAGGCAACGCAAATCGGGCGGCGTCAGGGCGACCAGGAGCGTAAGCGAGACGCCGATATTGCCAGTTCTTAATGTATTACGATGAATTAATATCGATAAACAATAATTTAGTTGATCGAAAAACGATATGTCCCTATCCATGTACTCACAAGGACGGCGCAACGCGGTCCCGCCAATCACATCGAGGGACTTCAAAATGACCACCGCAACCGCACTCCACGTCGTCGACCGCTTCGCGCTCAGCCTGATGAACGCCCTGGTCCTGGTCGGCCTGCCGCTGATCGCCATCGGCGTTCTGGCGCAGGGCTTCTGAGCGCCATCCGCACGGCCGACGCCTTGTACCGCCGGCTTCCAGCCGGCTCCTGAAGATCAGCAAAGCAAGGGCCGGCTTCCAGCCCATAGGCGCTAGGTTAAGAGATTGGGGGCGGTTCTTCGTTCGTAGCCCGGGCGTCCGAGCCTGTGAAATAATGAGTATGATCGAGGTTGTTCGTGTTTAGCGGCCCTTCTCCCCTCGCGGGAGAAGGTGGCTGCGAAGCAGACGGATGAGGGGTCGCGCGGAATTTTCTGATTATCGTCGACCGTTTATCTCGAAGGGTGGCGCGCCCCCTCATCCGACCCGCCAGGCGGGCCACCTTCTCCCGCAAGGGGAGAAGGACTATATTGCCGATCAGCTTGATTTATAAAAATCTCAGACGCCCGCGCTACGAGCAAACCATGCCCTAAACCGCTTAAGCTAGTGTTGTGTCTCTGACGGTCGATTCACCCGCTTGTGAGTATGCTGAAGCCGTTCGCGATGAACCGAATAACCCGCACCGTAGCTGCGACCAGTGGCGCTAAGGCGATACAACTGTCAGAATCACACCACTAGCGCCTATGGGCTGGAAGCCGGCCCTTAGCTTGCAGCAAAGCAAGAGCCGGCAGGATGCCGGCGGTACAAGTTCGCGTCGAACGCGGCCTCTCAGCCTCCTGGTGACTTGGGCGCGGGCGTCGTCTGGGGAGCGAGATGCTTGAGGAATTCAACCCGCCGGGCGCCGCTTTCGGTCCGGTCGACCATGCCGTCGATCTTCGCCCTGTCCTCCGGCGCGAGACTCTCGACCATCTTGTGCTGCTTGTCATCGTAGATGGCGTCGCGGCATTCGGCGCGCAGGGCTTCGTCCTCGGTCGCGAAACACTCATCGAGGCCCTGCATCATCCCTGCGTTGTCGTGGGTCCGCGCGGCTATGTTGATGATCGCCGGCAAAAAGCGCGTGTGGTCGCCAAAGCGGCCTTCCGCCTCATGGATCTTGGCCCGCGCCCTGGGGAAGTCCTCATGGCGGACCAAGAGCAGGATGTGGTCGTTGTAGCCAGGCAGGGTTTGCGCCAGATAGGGGTCGACCGGCTGGAACCGCGGCGATGGTGAAGGCGACGGCGGCGGCGCCAGGGCCTGAGGCGCCGGCGCGGCGGGCGCGCCATGACGCCGCTTTCCCGTCGCGGTCACGGGAGTCGCGACGATCTTCCTTGCAGGAGGCGGTGGCGGCGGCAATCCGGCGCGGTCGGCCTCCTCATAGGAACGATCGGCGTCGGCGAAGTCGCTCAATCCATCGAACACCGCGCCCTGGACGTCCAGGATCAGCGGCGCATGCGCATAGCGGGTCGAAAGCGCCGGGGCGGGATCCTGTTGCGCCCTCTTCGCATCGCCTCCGTCGATATCTTCCAATGCCTTGTCACGGGCGTTGACGGCGACGACCGCCTCCTGAAACTCGGGCCGGGCGCGCACCGCGTCCAGCCAGGCATGGGTGGGCTCGCGTGGGGCGGCGCCGGTGTCCGGGTAGGCGGCCTCGGCGTAGGCGGCCAGGCCCTTGATGCGCACACGGGCGGGACGGTGATTCTGCGACAGGGTGTTGAGGACAACTTCGGTGAGATTGTAGATGACCTTTCGCACCAGCTTGCCCTTGATGTCGTTCATCGCCGCGCCGACATTGCCGTTCAACGTCTGCACGACATCCACGCCGCTGACCGACTGGCGAAGCCCCTCCTGGATCTTGTCCTGCAGCGATTTTGCGCGCGCGGCCGCTCGCTTGTCGTCCTGCTCGACCACGGTCAGGGCCTGGGTCGAACCACCTTCCGCGTCGTATCCCGCCGCCCAGGCGAGGTCGAAGCCGTCCGCGTCCGCCTCGTCCTCCTGCTCGCGCGAGGCCAGGGCGTCCCCCAGCAGCAGAACCTCGCGAAGCTGCTGGCTGCGCGACCACGCCTCATCCGAGCGTTTCGCCGCGTCCGGGTCGGATGCCTGATAGAACTGGAACGTGGCGCCGCTATGGGAAACGCGCTCCTCCGACAGGCTGAGCCCGATCTCGGCCATCATTTCCAGTGTTTCCGCGCCGTGCTCGCGCTGCATCAGTTCGGCCGTGCGCGCGTAGTGGCGCAAGGCGATGTGGCTGAACTCATGGGCGATCACCCAGGCGACCTCGTCATCGGTCTGGGCCCGCTCGATCAGGCCGATCGGCACGATGATGGAATTGTCGGGTTTCGCGCGTGGGGCATAGGCGGTGGACCCAAAGATATGTATGGTTATCGCGCCAGGGTTGCGATGAGGCCATTTGGCTTGCAGCCTGGCCAGCAGCCCCGTCATCGCCTGCACCGTCTCCGGCATCGGCAGGCCGGACGCGGAGAACCGACCGCGATTGAGAGAGCTGCTGGCGAGGCCTTTGCTGGCGCTGGATGTGACGGCCACGTCGAGCGCATTTAGCTTGGCGTCATCGACCCGGGAAATGAATGGCCCTTGTTTGCCATTGACGCTGAATTTGCAGCCCGGCTGGAAGCTGGCCATGCACGGGATTGCGCTCTGGGCCCTGGCAGCGTCCGCGAACGCCAGCGTCGCCAGAACCGCCAGGATCGGGACGGAACGGACCCGACGCTCCTGGCGCTCTATTTCACGCACGACACGGACTGGCTCGAGAGGCCCGACGCGGCGCCGACGTCACCGGCGGCGCGATGCTGGTCCGAAGGCCGGTTGGCGACCTGATAGGGCGTGCAATCGGATGTCGCACCCTCCAGGAGCACCTCCGACGGTCGCAACGAGAATTTCCTTTTGTCTGGGCCAAACACCACGACGCGGGATGCGTCCGCGCTGACAACCGTCATGCTCGATGCCGGTGGAAGCTTCCGGCTATCGACCTCTCCGACATACGCCCCCTTTTCGTCATAGGTATGCATCTGGCTGCGCAGATACTGCACGATCCTGATTGCGGAGGCGCCCGGCGCCTGAGCGGCGATCACCGCCGCTATGATCAGACCGATCATGGTTGTTCTCCATTGTGGTGAGCCTGGCCCTCGGGCGCCGGGGCGAAAAGACGCTTGATGTCCTGGAACAGGCGGACGAAACGCGCCTTGCGTCGAACCGCCCAGGTTACGAGGCTGGCAACCACGATCTCGCCAAGAATGGCGAAGGCGAGGCCTCCGACCACGACGATGCTTTGCTCGAACTGACGTTGGAATAACAACAAAACGCCAACCGCAAAGGCGAACGGGGACATAAGTCGCAAGGTCAATCGGAACCACGCCCAAATGAGATGGCTTCGCGCCGCGGCCTCTGCGTCCAGATGGCCTCCATGCTTGGCGGCGTGTCGAGGAAACCCAATCCAAAGGCCGAGCATGCGATCGAGGGAGAAGAAAACGAAGACCGTTATGACGATGCCCGCGTCGACGCTGTTGAAGTCCAACCAGGAAAGGGAGGGCTGCGGTTTGCGCGGATAGTCGTCATTTTTGACAATCAATCGATCGAGCGCCATCGCATGGGCGTAGACGCCGGGAAGCGCCATGTTGGGCGCCGCGTTTACGACATCAGGACTATCGTGCAATTCCTCACCGACAAGAACCAGCTTGCCGCCAAGCGTGTCGACCGCATCCTTCGTACCAAAATCAGGAGCGGTGATGTCCTGATAGGGAAGATCGTGGATGTAGGGACAATCGGGATCAATTTCCGCCAGGTGGATGCCGGCGAACATCCGTTCGGCGAACCGTTTGGACGCCGCCAGGAAACCCCTATCGGCGGAACACCCCTTGGTCATCGCGCCCGGATGGAGTTTTCGCAGTACCTCAAGGAAACTGTCCGACGGACCGCCCGTGGCCCATTGAAGGTCCAGCGGTTCAGTGAAGTTCTTCGACCAGTGCAGCACACCAATAGGAACCGCAATCTTGGAAACGGGGACCCAAGGCGGGTGGCGACAGTCCGCGCCAGGCGCGCCACCGGCCCCACAGTAGGCGCTGTAGAGCGCGGTCGCCGGGGTAAACCGGATGCGTTCGTCTTCGCCCGGGAGTTCGAACCGGCCTCGCCTGGCCTCATGACCTTCCGACCGTTCTATCAACGGGTAATCGGGAAGAGTAATGAACACAGGCGTCGTCACCGCAATTTCATCAAGGAGACGCAATGCGGGCGAGCGCATGTCCTTCGCGCCCAAGGCCCGGCCCCGGGATTCATCCGCGAACAGGATTGGAATGCCCCCGTGCCGCTGGATACACGCGATCTTTGCGAGCGTGTCGGATTGACAGGCCCGATCGTCCCGCCAATCCGCATAGCGCGTGTAAGCTGCTACGGTCTTCGCGTAGCAGAGAAGAGATTTAGGCCCAAAGAAGGACGGCGGCTTGCTGGATGCGGCATTGGGCGCCCGGCAGACTGTCGATTGATCGTCGAGCGTGCGGGCAACCGATGGCGCGTCAACGTCCGGCGCGGAAACGCCGCTCAGGACGAGATCGATGAAGACGGCCTTGGGAGTTCCCGGAACCTTCGCGGGAGGAACCGAGGGAGGGATTGTTGGCTGTGGCGCCGATCCGCTCGCGCGGGCGACCTTTGTGGCCTGCTCGATCGCCGCCGCTCGTGGCGCCTCGATAATGTCGCTGAGAATTTCCCCATGTGTCGCCATGTCGAATGGCCGCTTGAAACCGGTCCTGGCGAGCGTTTCCTCATTGATCGAGACGATGGTGATCGCGTTGCGACCCGTCAGGTCCGCGCCCGCCACCAAGGGCGCATGGATGCGCTCCCACGTCTCGTGGCTGCGCATTTCTTCCCAGGTCTTGATTTCGAATGGATTTAGCGCGGCGATGACAAAGGCGCCGGCCGCAAACAGGCCGCCGCACCAAAACGCGCTCTTCAGACTTCTGTAAAGGAAGGATTCCCCCTTCCCCTCGACCGCATCTGCCCGCCCCGGCATGCCGTCACCCCCACGCCCTACCCTCTGCAACTTTCGACCATGATCGAATAGAAAGTAAAGCTTAAAATCAGAACGAATGCTCCGAAGTCGTTCTTTTGGCACATGGGGGTCAGATACTGGCGAACCTTGGCCACGACGGGCCGACGGCGATACAAGAACAGTCGTTGATCGTCTGGACCGCGCAACGGCGGATCAGGTCGCGGAGCCAGTTGAGTTAGGGGTCGGATTCACGGCGGCGGTTCCAGATCATCCTCGAAGGCCATCGTCGAGATCGACAGATCGCGCCGCGCCTGAAGGGCCATCCAGAATTCAGCGGTCGTGTCGAAGACACGCGCCGGCCGCGGGCCGGTATCCGGCGTCACCGGTTGGGGTAGCGGGTCACGAAATCGGGCGTCGTTTTCAGCCGCGGAACTGATCGTCTACCTTTACCGACCTCCGTCCGCCCCATCCCCCGTCAATCCCCGCGCGGCGGCGGCGCGAGCGGCAGGCCGATCTGGGTGTCCTGGTCGACATAGGCGGTCATCAGCTGGCCCTTGGGATAGACGATGCTGTGGCCATGCACGAGCAGGCCGAGGGGGCCGAACAGCACGGTCATCACCACCGTGTTGGTGACGCCGCTCTTGCCTTCGCCCGACCGATTGGCCCGCAGATGGACATGCACGTCGCCGATCTTGAGATAGATCAGCCGAACGCCGAGCTGGCCGCTCTTGCCGAGCATGCCGTTGTGCTCGGCCACCGTGACTTCACCCTTGCCGCTATAGCCGGCGGGGATCACCGTGCCGTCGGCGAGGCGGATATCTTCGACGAGAACTTACCGCAGCCAGCCTGCGAGCGGACTCGGCCAATCCGCCGGATTTGGC
>JANXTX010000007.1 GCA_025352165.1 Caulobacteraceae bacterium
CTGCGCTGCCTTTCGGGCGAAGTCGATCGCGATATCCTCGGCGAGCGCCAGGTCGCGGCGTTTGCCGTTGCGGGCCACCTCGCACCAGATGCTGACCGCAGCCGGATCGGGGGTCAACAGACAGCCCTGACGCAGAAATCCGTCCTGCGGCTCTACCGCCGCGACCAGTGCAAGTCCCAGCACATAGGCTCTCAGCGCATCGCCATTCTCTCCGCCAAGTTGACGAAGGGCCACAAGATTAACCGTGACATCCCGCCAGATACCGCCCCGAGCCACGATACCACCATGGGACCCCACGGCCGGCACATGGACAAACCCGCGCTGCGCCTGCGAGCTTTTCGAGTCATTCGTCGCCTTGGCGCCTTCTTCGGCGCTGAACACTTCAAGGGCGGCATAGTCGGCGGCGGGGTTATACTGGGCTGACCGCTTAAGCGCGTCGACGTCCCAGGCGCGGATAACGGAAGAAACCACCCGAGGCAGCTTGGCCTGGGTATCACGGCTATCCCAGGCGCCAAACACCAGGGATGTCGGGGCGAGTTTCGCGATCGCGCCGGCGTCGCCTGTATCGAGATAAGTGAGGAACGCCTGCTGGGCTTCCTCGGAAAGCTCGGATGCGCGAACGATGGCGTCGCCCAACCGGTGCCCGGCGTCCAGCACCGAAACCGTCTTTTCGTTTCCGAGGCGGATTTCCACTTGCGGTACGAGATCGGCAAGCGGGTTGGCGGGACGGCCTGGCGGGCTCTTGCGGAACAGCGGCTCCATGCGGTTGGCCTGGGAGCCGACCGAATCCACCTGCGCCACCTTCGTCCCATCGCCGAGAGTGTCGATATTGTATGGACTGTCGTTCTTCCCATTGGCGGCAAATGTGGCCGGAAAGATGACACCGCCTTCGCCCTCTACCGGCAACAGTTTCTGATGCAGCGTAAGCGCGACGGGGCCGCGCAAATCCTCCGCCCACCGGTGGAAATCGGCGTCGGCGAGCACGGCGGGGGCTTCGTTGGTCATGGTCTATTCCTCCCTTGAGTCGATGATGCACCGCGCCTGGCCTTCCTGGCCCGGCCAGTTCAGCTGCATGCGGAAACGCCGCACATTGAAACCGAGCGATTGGCCACCCAACACCGCGCGGGCGAAGATCGTCGGCAGACGCGCGTCGGAAACGGCGTAGCGGTACGCGAGCTTGTTTCCGCGGTCGGGCCGCTCGGGCCTGGCATTCTCCAGCCCAATCGCGGCCAGCAGTTCAACCAGCGGAAAGCCGACCATGCTGACGTCGCTATGCGCGTTGGGCGAGAAGCCAGCGTCAAGCGGCACGTAACTGCGCCGCCAGTCAAAGCTGAAACTGGACGACTGCGGTGCGGCGACATTGAACGGATCGGCGACGGCGGCAGCCAATGCATTGCCGCCGAGGCCATAGACCAAAGACAGCGCATCCCGGGCGAGCGCGGCGCCGGGATAGCCGCCGGATCCGGCCCAGAATTTCACGTTGTCCCGGCCCATCGACGCCTGATCGTCACCCCAGTGAGTGATGATGATTGCGCCTCGCGGACCGGTCAATTGCACCGGCAGAGGCGCCGGCGAATCCGGTGGAACGAACGGGAAATTCTTGGGATCCGCGCGATCATAAGCCTCGGTGGGGACGGTCCATTTGGCGGTGGTGTGCGGCACGCCGGGACCAGGCTCGGCCGGAGCATTGAGGGCCCACGCCTCGGCCGTCGTGAGAAATTCGACCGCTTCACTGACCGGATCAGCGGCCCCAGCGACACTGACCACGAACCGCGCCGACGTGTCGCCTTCCTCCCATTCGAAACCGCCTTCGGCCGGACCACAGAGGATTTCAGCTGCCTCCATCAGGCCAAGACAGGCGAAGACCTGGCCAGGATTTCGCAGGTCGACGGGAACGCTCGCCTCAGCCATGTTCGGTCGCCTCCGCGCTCTCGTTCAGCGCCCGCGACGCCGCCCAGTCGGCGGCGCGCAGCAAGGTCTCCCACCAGGCCAACCCCCAAGGCCCCCACGCTGCCTGAAG
>JANXTX010000020.1 GCA_025352165.1 Caulobacteraceae bacterium
TCGGCCGGGTCGGAATAGATGATGCAGCCAACTGCCCCGTGCTGATAGGCCAGCTTCGGCTTCAGACCGCGCCAGCCCGCACCATAACGCGCAATGACGATCTTGCCCTTGACGTCGATGCCCAGCCTTTGCAGCGCCGCATAATCCTCGGGCATGCCGTAGTTGACGTAGACCAGCGGCGCAGTGACGTCGCCCTCGCCCCCATAGGCGACATAGGCGGGCAATACCCCTTCGGTCCGCGAGGAAGTCTCATCGCCCGGGATCGGTGGTTCGACCAGCGTTGCCGAAAATGGTTGGGGGCCGGTCAGATCGAGCTGTTCAATCTTCGGCGTCGGATAGAGCACGCTGAAGACCTCGATATGCGCGTCCCAGCCCCATGCCCTGAACTGCTCCAGCGTGAACTCGGCATTTTCCTTGTCGTGTGGCGAACCGACATTATTGGCCTGCGACGCCATTTGTTTGAGCCGTTCCCGGATCGCCTGAGCCGAAAGCCCGGCGTCGAACTTCGCTTCAAGAGCCCGCTGCGCGTCGGCGCCGGACGCCGTAAACCCCAGCATCGGCGAAGCGGCAGCGCCTGAAGCCGTCAGCACCAGCGCCGCCACGGACGTCATCAAAATCTGGTTCACTCGCATGCCCGATCCTTCTTTCGCCTGACAATTCAGCCGTCTGCGTAACACCGCCGGGAGGCTGGTTACAATTCCGTAATTCGAATGTGGTGCGAGGCTTCCATCAGGCTTCGGGCGACGTCATGCTAAATCATGATCCATCTGCCGACCTCGCCCCTCGTACACCCGCTGTTCGACCTGGCTGCGTGGGCGTTTGGCGCGGCGACGGGGTGGGCGCTCTATCGGTGGCGATTGCGGGAGGCGGTCGAGCGACTGTCGGTGCGAACGGGACCGGGTTACTTTGTGGCGCTGGCGACGGGCGCCGTCGTCGGCGCATGGCTGGCAGGCTCTCTCAATACGTTGCGCGACCATGCGCCGACGCTTTCGCATAGCATCGCGGGCGCCCTGGCCGGAGCCATCGTCTCGGTCGAGGTCTACAAGTTCGTCCGGGGGATCAAGGGTTCGACCGGGGGCGTCTTCGTCGGTTCGATCGCGGTCGGCGTTATCATCGGCCGCTTCGGTTGCCTGTTTGCCGGATTGCCGGACCGCACCTACGGCGTGCCGACAGGCCTGCCATGGGGCGTTGATCTGGGCGATGGCATCGCCCGGCATCCGGTCCAGCTATACGAGAGCCTCTCGGTCGCTCTATTTCTCGCGCTCTATGTTGCGGGTCTGGCGGGGCGCGCGCCTTGGGCGATCAGGCGCGGATTCTATGTCTTCGCGATCTGGTACGGCGCGCAGAGGTTCGCCTGGGAGTTTCTCAAGCCCTATCCCAAGCTGATCGGGCCATTTAACGTCTTCCACCTGATCTCGCTGGGGCTGGTGGTCTATGGATGCATCTGGTTTGCTCGCGACTTTCGCGACGAAGCCCGTGCGCAAGAGCGCGCCGTATCTTTTCCTGGGCCAGACCACCAGCCTGTGTGAGACCTGCCTGGCGCTGGTTCCCGCGAAGGTGACAGCCGAGGACGGCTGCGTGTTCTATCTGAAACGGTGCCCCGAGCATGGCGTGCAGAAGACGCTGATTTCCGATGACATCGCCTATTGGAAATCCCAGCGCGATTGGCTCAAACCCGGCGATCGTCCTCTGGCGCCGCAGACGCGCACGGACCACGGCTGCCCATACGATTGTGGCCTGTGTCCCGACCACGAGCAGCACTCCTGCCTGGCGATCATCGAGATCAACGACGCTTGCAATCTTTCCTGTCCGGTCTGCTTTGCCGAGTCGTCGATCAAGCGCGACACACAACGCTCGTTGACTGAGATCGAAGCGATGCTTGATGCGGTGGTGGCGTCCGAGGGCGAGCCGGATCTGGTGCAGATCTCCGGCGGCGAACCGACGATCCACCCGCGGTTTTTCGAGATACTCACCGCCGCCAAGGCGCGCCCGATCCGACATCTGATGATCAACACCAACGGGGTTCGCATCGCGCGCGAACCGGGTTTTGTTGAACGCCTGGCGGAATTCATGCCGGGCTTCGAAGTTTATCTGCAGTTCGATTCCCTGCGCCGCGAGGCGCTGATGGATCTGCGGGGCGCCGACCTGACCCGGGTGCGCATCGAAGCCCTTGAGGCGCTGGAGCGGCTAAACATCTCGACCACACTGGTGGTGACGCTGAAGAAGGGCGTCAACGAGGGCGACATCGCCGACATCGTCCGTTTCGCGCTCAAGTGGCGCTGCGTACGCGGTGTGACGTTTCAGCCGATCCAGGACGCCGGTCGCAACGACGGCTATGATGCCCTCAAGAATCGCATGGTGCTGTCGGAGGTGCGACGGGAGATCGCCGGGGCAGGGGTTTTCGCTCTCGAGGATATGATTCCGCTGCCGTGCAATCCCGACCAGATCTGCATCGGCTATGGCCTGCGGAACGGCGAAACGGTTGCGCCGATCACGGCGCTGTTGCCGCGCGATATCCTCGTCGACGCCGCGCCGAACTCCGTCACTTTCGAGGGCTATCCGGAATTGCGCGAGCGGGTGTTCAACCTGCTGTCGCTGTCTACGGCCCAGGCGGACACCTCGGACAAGCTCGCCGAGGTGCTCTGCTGCCTGCCCGACGCGGTGGTTCCCGAGGGCCTCGCGTACGAGAACACATTCCGGGTCGTGGTGATGCAGTTCCTCGATCGCTTCAACTTCGACATCGCCACGGTGAAGCGGTCCTGCGTCCACTTCGTCCAACCGGATGGCCAGATCATCCCGTTTGATACCTTCAATACATTCTATCGGCCGGGCGCGGCGGGTGCGCGCTCGCTTGCGAGGGCAAAGGGAGCCGCGAGATGATGCAGACGCCTCCCGAGAGTGTTGAGGCCTACAATCGCCGAATGGCGGGCAAACGGTTTCTCGGCTGTCTGCTGATGGCGACCGGAGGCATGGTTGCTTTGCTTTGCGGCCTTTGCACTATCTGGGTAGGCGCGACGATGTTCAGTCCGGGGCAGGGAGATCTGGGCGCCGCGTTGCTGATACCGTTGGTTATCGGCGGCGTGCCGGCCGCGGGTGGCGTCGCACTGTTCGTCGTGGGGCTGCAGATGTTCCGGGAGGGTCAGAAACGCCGAAACCCGTCAGCGGTGATCTTCGATTGAAGCCCGAGTTTCCCTTTTTCCGACTTTGATCGCCAGGATCCCTTGGAGCCCTCTGGCAGGCGACCGCCCTAACAGTCGCGCCAGTCGTATAGACGATTGGGAATGTGGATTTGCGGGCTCCAGCATCGATCGATTTCGGACCGGCGAATGTCTTCCCGACGAAACTAGGCCGGCATCCCGAGCAGAGCGCCTCCCTGGCGGAATCATTCGGGCTTTGTCGGCGCTTCGCAATTCGCGAGATGATGGTGGACCGGGACGCCTCGGTCCGGCTAGCGTTCGTAACTCGACTCTCGAGCTATGACGCCAGCTACCTCTGGCTAGGCTGTGATCTGGGGATCGAATTGATCATCCTGGACAAGCGGCTGGCCGCTGATTTTGCACAGGTACCTCCATGACCACCCGTTACATTGCCGCCATCGACCAGGGGACGACGTCCTCGCGCTGCATGATCTTTGACGCCGCCGGCGCGGTGGCTGCCAGCGCGCAGGTGGAGCATCGGCAGATCTATCCGCGGCCTGGCTGGGTCGAGCATGACGCCATGGAGATCTGGGCCAATGTCTCCGGCGTGGTGTCGGCCGCGATGGCCAAGCTGGGGATCGCTCCGCGCGATCTGGCGGCCGTCGGCATCACCAACCAGCGCGAAACGACACTGCTGTGGGACAGGGCGACCGGCGTTCCCATCGCAAACGCCATCGTCTGGCAGGACACGCGGACTGATACACTTTGCCAGGAGCTTGGCGCACGGGACGGACAGGATCGCTTCAGGACGCGGACAGGGCTTCCGTTGGCGACCTATTTCTCGGGCCCCAAGATACGCTGGCTGCTCGATAACACCCCCGGTGCGCGCGAAGCGGCGGAGCGGGGCGATGTGCTGTTCGGCACCATGGACAGCTGGCTGATCTGGAAGCTCACCGGGCGCCACGTCACCGACGTGACCAACGCCAGCTGCACGATGCTCATGAGCCTGGCCACGCTGGACTGGGACGATGAACTGTTGGAGGCGATTGGCGTACCTCGCGCGGTGCTGCCGCAAATTCGCTCCTCGGCGGAGATCTATGGAATCGCGACCGGCGTGCTGGAAGGCGTGCCGGTGGCTTCGGCCCTGGGCGACCAGCAGGCGGCGCTGTTCGGGCAAACCTGTTTCTCGCCGGGCGAGGGGAAATGCACCTACGGAACCGGGGCATTCCTGCTGGTGAATACAGGCGCATCCGCCGTGCAGTCCACGCATGGCCTGCTGACCACCGTCGGTTATCGGATTGGTGACGCGCCGCCGGCTTATGCTCTCGAAGGGTCGATCGCCGTCGCCGGGTCGGTCGTGCAGTGGCTACGGGATAACCTTGGATTGATTTCCTCGGCATCGGAAATCGAGGCGCTGGCCCGGTCGGTTGAGGACAATGGCGGCTGTTACTTTGTCCCGGCCTTTTCCGGATTGTTCGCGCCCCATTGGCGCTCGGAGGCGCGCGGTGTGATCGCCGGGCTGACCGCCTACGTCGGCAAGGGACATATCGCCCGCGCCGCGCTCGAAGCCGTCGCCTGGCAGGTCAGGGAGGTGGTGGACGCGATGGCCGCCGATTCCGGCCAGCCGCTGACCCTGCTAAAGGCCGACGGCGGCATGACCGCCAACAACCTGCTGATGCAATTCCAGGCCGATGTGCTCGATGTTCCCGTTGCGCGACCTGCGATCGCCGAGACCACTTGTTTGGGGGCCGCCTACGCCGCCGGCCTTGCGGTCGGCTTCTGGCCCGACCTGGAAACATTGCGTGGCCAATGGCGCCAGGACGCCTCGTGGCGACCGGCAATGGCCGCCGAAAACCGTGGTCGCGCCTACGCCAATTGGAACAAGGCCGTGCAGCGAACGTTGGGCTGGATAAGCTAGGACTTGCTTCCAACCGTTGCTAGCCGCTAAGCCGCGCCCCTTGCCGGAGGGCTGACATGCCGCAAGTTCAAAACCTGATCGACACCCTGGCGCTGGAGCGCATCGAGGTGAACCTGTTCCGTGGCGTTGCGCCGCGGGACCAGGGGCCTCGTATCTTTGGCGGGCTGGTGATCGGCCAGGCTCTCCTGGCTGCCTACAAGACCATCGATACCCGGGTCTGCCATTCGCTGCACTGCTACTTCATTCGACCTGGCGACCCGTCGGTGCCGATCCTCTATGAGGTGGACCGCTCGCGCGACGGCAAAAGCTTCACCACGCGCCGGGTCACCGCGATCCAGCATGGCGCTCAGATCTTCAACCTCGCCGCTTCCTTTCAGGATGAGGAGCCCGGCTACGATCACCAAAACCCGATGCCGGTCATGCCGGCGCCGGAAACGCTGCCTGAGGACGTCAACGACTGGGGCGGCGCGCGGCCGATCGACATGCGCTGGGTTGACGCCCGCGACTTTGATGCGGCGCCGGTCGCCGGTCCTCCGGCGCAGAATGTCTGGATGCGGGTGATCTCGCCGATCGGCGACGACATCGCTACGCAGCAGGCGGTGCTCGCCTATGCCTCCGACATGTCGCTGCTCTCGACCGCAATGCGACCGCACGCGATCAACTGGCGGACGCCCGGCTTCCAGTCCGCCAGCCTCGACCACGCGATCTGGTTTCATCGCCGGTCCAGCTTCAATGACTGGCACCTCTATTCGCAGAAGAGCCCCTCGGCGTCGGGCGCGCGGGGCTTCAATCTAGGCGAGATCTACAATCAGGACGGCCGGCTTGTGGCCTCGACCGCGCAGGAAGGCCTGATGCGCATGCGGCCGCCGCCGCGAGGCTAGCCTTGCTGGCTTGCATGGACGTGCCGTCGCGCACGACGGCTGGCCGCCAGAAGCGTCACCAGAACGAGTCCCCAGGCGAGTAGTTGGATGCCCATGGGCCGGTCGGCATAGCCGGTCAGGACGTGTAGCGCGCGGCCGACAACGCTGTCGTCGGCCAGAATTCTCGACGTATCCCACAGCTGGTCGCCGAGGCTTGGTGCCAGGCTGGCCTTGTTGAGGAACACCGCGGCCTGACCGGCCATGCCCGCCGCCAGCAGCGCGATCAGCAGGTTGGTCACGGCGAACAGTCGTTTCGGCGGGATGATCAGCAGGCCGCGGTAAAGCACCCAGGAGGTCGCGGCGCCGGCCGCCAGACCAAGCATCGATCCTGTGATCATTGCGGTCGGCGTTTCGCCACCGCCCGCGGCGATGCCGAACAGAAACAGCACCACTTCGGCCCCTTCGCGAAGGATGGCAACGGCGACGACAACGGCCATGGCCGCCAGGGTCTTGGAACCAGATGCGACATCCCGGCCGAGCGCCTTGAAAGCGCCGGCCATCTCGCGGCCGTGTTTCGCCATCCACAGGCAATGCCAGGACAGCATGGCCGCCGCGATGATCAGCACCGTGGCGTTGAAGGCTTCCTGCCCGACCCCGGCCAGAGCGTTGGAAATGGCATCGGCCAGTATCGCCACCAGAGCCGCGCCCGCCAGGCCCGCGATGACGCCGCCTGCGATCCAGCGGCCGCGCCCGGCAATGCCCTCGGTCGCCGCCAAGACGATCCCGACGATCAGGCCGGCCTCAAAAACCTCTCGAAAGACAATGAGTAAGGCGGCGAGCATGCGTCAGTGACCGGCCGCGATAACATGGCCCTGCGCGGTTGCGGGGTGGAATTCGCCCATAAAGCTGTAGGTTCCAGGCGTCAGCGGTCCGATGGTGAACGTCGCATGTCCGCCTGGCGTCACCAGTTTTTCCACCTTCAGGTCGTGACTGTCGAATTCCTCGGTAGCCATATCGTGGTTGGTCAGGTCGATGGTGATCTTTTCGCCTGCGGGCACCGTCACCGATGCAGGCGAAAATACGTGATTTTTCAGGCTCATGATCACGGGCGCGGACGCCGCCAGCGCCGGGAAGGCGAGCAGCGCGGTCAGCACTAGGGCGGCGAGACGCATTGGGGAACCTTTCAAGTGAGGGGTTGTTAGTAGTGCGATTGACAATCGCTCGCAAGACAGAATATGCGAATAATTCTCATTAGCGGAGTACGAATTGATGAAATGGTCCCTCCCGGCGACAGCCCTCGCATTGATCCTGGTCAATACCGGCGCCGCGCGCGCCGATCCCCGACTCGATGAGGTCGTCTATTCGCCCTACATCCAGAACGGCGTCGCCGAGCTTGAAGTGCGCAACGCCCAGGCCTTGGGAGGCCCGATCGGCGGCAGCGCCACCACTGTCCTCGAAGCTGAATACGGACTCAATGACCGCTTCAGTCTCGCTCTGGTCGGTACTGTCGCGCGCGACCCTGATCGTTCGCTCGGCCTGTACGGCATTGGCCTGGAAGGCATCGCCTATCTTGGCCAGATTCCGGCAGTCGGCGTCGATACGAGCGTCTATCTTGAATACACAAAGGGGCTGCGCGGCCAGGACGATGTCCTCGAAAGCAAGCTGCTGTTCGCCAAGACGTCCGGGCGCTTCCAGGGCCTTCTGAACCTCATTCTGGAACGACCGCTCGGCGTCCCGGCGGGGCAGGGGTTCGGTTCGTACGGTTATGCCGCCTCCGCGACATGGGAAACCGTCGGTGCGCTACGCCTGGGGGCCGAGGCCGTGGGAGACCTCGGCGACGACCACGCCTTCCTGGGGCGCCAGGGCGCCTATGTCGGTCCTCAGATAAAGTGGGAAGGTCACATTGGTTCGTCCAAATATGACCTCGGTATCGACGCCGGCTGGCTCGCCGCCGTTGGAACCGATCGAAATGAGGCCTCAAGCCAAGTCCGTATCGCGCTGGAGCTTGAGCGCAGGTTCTGACTGCCAGCCTCACCCCGCGTCTGGCAACTCACTGGGCTTGGTCACGTCCCTATCTTGTGCCTGCATCGTTCGCGGGGAATCTGTAAATCACAAAGAATTGTTTGCTGGCGAATGGCAATCCCTTGCGAGATCCGTCCCGAAACTCGATCAATCTGAAGCAGAAATTGCCAAATATTTTGACTATCTGACTGAAATCGAAGGAAGTTTGTCAACGACAGATTGCTGGCATTGTCTCGTTTGCTCGCGGCCAATGCTCTGTCAAGCTCATAGGCTAATCAGAAAAGGGGGACTACTGATCGGAAATCCAAAAATCATTCCGGAGGCCTCAAGAAATGCGAAAACCGAACCTCTCGTCGCTCGGCGTGCTATGCGTCGGCGCCATCGCGTCGTCGTCGTTAGCGTTACCCGTATGCGCCGCGCCTAACAGTGCGGTCGAAGTCACCAGCGAAGTGCACCATGATGTGTCGCCACCTTTGCGCCTCCTGGTGAAGCTTGCTCCTCCGGTCCGCCACGGAGCGCCGCGGGTCGTCCGGCTACGACAGATCCCGCAGTTGTTTTCCTATAATCCTGATCAACAGGACGGTGTCATGCAAAAGACCTCCGGCCCCTTGGTCGGCACGGTGGATGGCCTGAACATCGCCGGAGTAGGTCAGGGCGACTACGGATTTGCCGACTTCTATGCCCCACCCGATACCAACGGGGCGGTTGGCGCCACCCAATATGTTCAGATCGTGAACGCGAATTTCGGGATTTTCGATAAGGCAACCGGGGCATTGCTGATGCCCATTGCCGCGAACAACACAGTCTGGGCTGGCTTCGGCGGGGCCTGCGAAACCAACAACGATGGCGACGGCGTACTGAAATACGATCGAATCTCTAACCGGTGGGTCATTACCCAGCTTTCCGTTTCCTCGACGCCCTATACGGAGTGCGTCGCTGTCTCCAAAACAAGCGATGCAACCGGTGCGTGGAACCGGTACGCGTTCAGCTACGGTACGGACTTTGACGACTACCCCAAAGTCGGTGTCTGGCCCGACGCCTACTACATAACCTATAATATATTTGCGAACGGCTCTTCTTTCAGCGGCGCGAAACTGTGCGCCCTTGATCGCGCGAAAATGTTGAAGGGCAAAAAGGCGAAGCAGCAATGCTTCCAGCTGTCTACTGCTTACGGTGGCGTCTTGCCCGCGGACCTTGACGGGGCCAAAGCACCGCCCGCCGGTTCACCGAACTACATGGTGAACTACGGCTCCAACTCGCTCAATCTTTGGAAGTTCCATGTCGACTGGGCGACGCCGGCCAACACCACGCTTAGCAGCCCTGTCAATATACCGGTTGCGGCATTCGCGCCCACGTGCGGCGGCGGCACCTGCGTTCCTCAAAATGGCACCACCCAGAGGCTTGATAGCCTGGCGGACCGACTGATGTATCGCCTGGCCTATCGCAACTTCGGCACATTCGAGTCCCTTGTGGTCGATCACTCGGTCGCGGCGAACGGTGGCTCCGGAGTCCGCTGGTACGAACTGCGCAGTCCGGGCGGTACGCCGACGGTGTACCAGAGCGGCACTTTTGCGCCTGACTCATCCTACCGCTGGATGGGCAGCATCGCGATGGATAAGGTGGGTGATATCGCGGTGGGCTATAGTCTTTCCGGAAAGAAGATCTATCCAACCATTGCCTATACGGGCCGTGTTCCTACCGATGCTCTCGGTACGATGGAATCGGAAAAGATCGTCAAGGCTGGCGCGGGCTCCCAAACTGGCGGCCTGACCCGTTGGGGTGACTACAGCGCCATGTCACTTGATCCGGTAGACGACTGCACCTTCTACTATACCAACGAGTACCTGAAGGCCTCCGGCAGCTTCAACTGGAGCACGGAAATCAACTCCTTCAAGTTCCCGGGCTGCAGCTAGCACTGTCTGAAGCCGTCTCACGCCTCGGTCTGTCCGAGGCGTGAGTTTCTCCATCGCGACCATCCCGGCGCAGGCTTTGAATGCCGGGGTGGTCGTTGTCATTCAGAGGCGCCCCAGGCGGTTGAATTTTTGGCCGGCCTGTCCACAGAAGTTGCCTTGCTAAAAGTAAATCCAGCTAAACACCCCGGAATTACAGTGAAAGTGCACTAATAAGCCGACCGCAAAGCGCATACATAGAAAATTAGTGCACCGTCACCGTATTCCCGTATTCCGATGTCATTGTGGGCGGACTGGTGCGCACCGGTCATGATGGAATTGTCTGTCAGTGCCGCGAAACGCCAGTACGAAAGAACTTCACCAACACGCGCTGGCCGACCAGGAACGGAGCGCCGTCGGCGCTGACCACCACTTCGACGACGCGTTCGTCCGTGCGCTCGGAAGGGTCATCCGACTGCAGCTTGCGGGCGCCGAAGACGGCGGCCTCGCGTAGCACCTTGCCGGGCCAGGCCTTGGATTGATCGGCTTCGGCGACGATGCTGACCAGCTGACCCAGGTTGACGGTGGGCAGGTCGGTCTCGGTGACCTCGGCGCGCACGATCCTCGCGCCGGCGGGTTCCAGGTCGAACATCGGCGTCACATTGAGGGTGGAGGCGCCGGTGCCGGGGTTGGCGTAACGGCGCACGATCACCCCGTCGGACGGAGCGCGGACGATGGTCTGTTCGAGCCGATAACGGGCCTCGTTGAGCTGGGTCTGGGCCACGGCGACAGCGGCTTGCTCACTCACCAGGGTGGCTTGCGCGCTGGCGATGGCGTCGGACGCCTGGTCGACCTGTTGGCGGGAAACGACGCCGGTGAGGTTGTTCAACCGCGCCCGCTCGCGCTGCGCGGTGGCGAGCTGGACCTGGGTCTGGCCGATCTGCGCCTTGACCTGATTGAGATTTGCCACGGCGGTGTCGACCGCGAGGCGGGGGGCGTCGTCCTCCTGACGGGCGAGAACCTGGCCTTTGTGGACGTGATCTCCCTCGAGCACGTCGACCTCACGGACAACGCCAGCGGTGCGCGAGGCGACCTGGATGATGCCGCCTTCGACATCGGCCTTTCCTTCGGCCACGGCAGCATAGGGGGAGGGCGCCTCGGCGTGTGTGGCGGCTTTCGACCTGGCCGCCTTCGAGCCGTTCAGCATCGACACGCCCAGTCCAGCGGCGATCAGGATCGCCAGGGCGACTACCCAGAACATGGGACGGCGTAACAGAGCGGGCATGACGACTAATCTCTCCCCGGCGCGAGAATGCGGCCGTCTTCGATATGGATGATGCGATCGGCGAAGGCTTCCAGGCGGGGATCATGGGTGACGCAGATCACCGCCGCATTGTGTTCGGTAGCCGCGCGGCGCAGCAGGCGGATCACCACCTGGCCGTTCTCGCCATCGAGCGCCGAGGTTGGCTCATCGGCGAACAGCAGCGTCGGCCGTTTGGCGATGGCCCGGGCGATAGCGATGCGTTGTTTCTCACCGCCGGACAGCTCGCTCGGACGCTGATGCATCCGCGGTTTTAGGCCGACTTCATCGAGCGCCTCGATGGCGACACGCCGGGCCTCGCTCCGTGAAAGGCCCTGATACTTCAATACCGTGGTTACTTGCTGAAGCGCGGTCAGTGCGGGAAAAAGGTTGAAGCCCTGGAAGATGAAGCCGCAGTGATCGAGCCGGAAGCGGTCGATCTTGCCGGCGCCGCGGCTCCACAGGTCCTGTCCCATGGCGCTGACCTTGCCTTCGTCGGGCTTCAACAGCCCCGAAAGCGCCGCGATCAACGTGGACTTGCCTGAGCCTGACGGACCCATGACCATGGTGACATCGCCATGTCGGGCATGGAAATCGACGTTCTTGAGCACCTCGACATGGGTGCGCCCGGTCTTGAACCGCTTGACGAGGCCCTGCGCGGAAAGGGCGGTTGGCGTCGGTGCGGTCATCGCAGCAGATCCGCTGGCTGGCTGCGCTTCAGAATGCCCATCGCCATGGCCCCGGAAATCACCGCGATGATCATCAGCATGACGGAGATGAAGATCGCTGGTCCGCTGCGGATGATCAGCGGCAGCCCGGCGGCTCCGGCCGCGATCGACGCCAGCCAGGTCAACAGAAGGGCAAGTCCGACGCCGGCGACACCGGCCCAAACCGAGAGCTCCATGACGATCAGACGCAATGAACCCATCGAGATGCCGAGGGCGCGCAGGCTGGCGAATTCGCGGATGTTCGACAGGATGGCGCCGCGAAGTGTTTGCGATGTGATGCCTACGCCGATCAGTGCGGCCATTATCGTGAGGAACAGCAGCAATACGCCGATGATCTGCTCCTGCATTATTGCGCCCTCGTTCAGCTTGTTGAACTCTGCCGCGGTCGACGCGTGGTAGGCGCCGTGCGAGGCGGCGTTGATCTGGTCCCTGACCATCTCGGCGTTGGCGGGATTGTCGATGCGGACCATCAGTGGACCGGTGTCGGTGGCGCCGGAGCCGCCGGCGCGGCTGAGTCTGCGCTCGGTCTCCCGAGAGGCGACCACCGAGGTCTGGTTGATGCTCTGGTAGTTGTGCAGGATGGCGCGGACACGGACCGCGTGACCGTTAATCGAGGCCTTGCTGCCGATCTTTACGCCCAGTGTTGCAAGGTCGCTGGCGTCGACCAGGATGGCGCCCGGCTCCATGAGCGCGAGGCGTTGTTCCTCGGTGTAGTCGACGGGCAAGGTCACCGCATTGGGGATCGGATCGACTGCCCAGATTGAGACGAACTTTTGCACCTGCTTTTCGCCAGGGCCTGGCGTGTTGGTCCATGAGCCAAACGCCTCTTCGATGCTGCGGACCTCGGTGACGTGAGGATTGAGGTAGATCCGCGGCTGCACGCGGGCGGGCAGCGTCGGGTCGCCATCCACCAGCGTCGGAGTCTTGATCGGCATGATGAAGAGATCGGCGCGAGCCCGCTCACTGGTAGCCAAAACCGAGTGGATGATGCCAGTGAAAAAACCGATCATAACCAGCACCAGCACACCTGAGAAGGCGAGGGCGATGATCGCGGCCATATAGCGCCGCCACTCGTAGATCAGGGTTGCGAGAGCCAGGGACATGCGATCAGGATCCGCTCGCCGAGGCGATGTAGACCCAGCCGCCGCCAAGCGCCTTATAGGTCTGCACGGCGTGACGCAGGCTTGCCACCCGTTCGGCGGTCAGCGCGGATCGGACCGATCGCCATCCCTGCTCGGCGTTCAGGGTGGAGGCCAGGTCATCCAGACCCGCGTCATAGCGCCGTTTTGATCCCTCATAAGCGCGGAGCGCGCTCACCTCGCCATCAGCCAGCTCGCCGGTGGCCTGTTCGCTCGCGGCCAGCTGGGTAAGGGCGTTCTGCGCCTCGCCGTAGGCCGTCCGCACTGTCCGTTCATAGGCGATAGCGGCCTGCCGGGTGCGGGCGTCCTCGGCGCGGGCCTGATAGAGCAGTTTTGGGATGTCCAGGGTCGGAACGTTGAGGCCCGCCGCCAGGCTCCAGAAGCCCTGGTTGGTGCTGACTTCGCTGGGAATGATGGTCGCCGGCGGAATGAACGACACGCCCGGAGAGACCACGCGAGACACGCCCAGTCCCGGCAGCAGCGTGATGGTCGGGAACACGGCCAGATGCCGCAGCTTCGCCGTGCCGATCTGCGAGCGCAGGCGGTACTCCGCCTCGCGGACATCGGGGCGTCGGGTCAGCAGGTCCGCTGGAAGTGTCGCCGGTATTGCGGGCATCTCGGGCGTCGTGTCAGCCAGCGACAATTCGGCATCAGGGGCCAGGCCGCGACCGACCAGGATCAGGATCTGCCGTCTGACAGTGCGAAGCTGCGCGGCAAGATCGTCCGCCTGGGCTTTGGCCTGTGACAGGCTCCCCGCGATCCGGTCGACGTCATCCTCGGGCCCGGCGCCTGCGTCCGCCTTGCGGTGGGCCACGTCGAGCAGATCGTTCTGGATGCGAACGGTCTCGCGGGCGTCTTCGAGCTGGATCGCCAGCCCGGCGGCCTGGAAGTAGCTATCGGCAACCGCCGCGGCGAGGCTCGCCCGCGTACCTTCGATGTCGAAGCGGGCCTGAGCGGCGTCGCTGGCCGCCACCCGCCGGGCAACTTTCAGTCGCCCGAAAAGATCCAGTTCCCAGGAGACATTGAAGTTCGCGCCGAGCGTATCGGTGATGCCGCTGGTCGGCGTCAGGTTCTGGCTTCCGCCGCTGAGGTCGTAGGTTTTCTGCCTGCTGGCCGTGCCGCTGATCGAACCGGAGGGCAGCGTCTGCGCCGTCTGCGCCTGGCGGGTCTCCTTCGCCTCGATGATGCGGGCGGCCGCTGTCAGCGCGTCAGGCCCGTTGCGCATCGCCTCGTCTTCCAGCGCATTCAGGGCGGGATCGTTGAACAGCAGCCACCATCGATCGAGCGTCGCGGGTGCGGCCGCCTGGGCCGCGCCCTGGTCTTCATATGCGCCCGGCATGCGAACCCGCGGGACCGACACATTGTCAGCCGCGCAGGCGGGGGACGCCAACGCGATCAGGATCGCCGCCCGCCTCGCCGCCCGATAATGTTCCCCGCCAGCCACAACCCGCCTCTTTCCGGCTCAATTCGTGCCTGAAGCACCATGCTGTTGCTCATGGCAGCAAGTGAATTAGCGGTAATCGTTGATGGATTTTCGCTACTGAAAGTAGCGCGACGAACGCAATCCGAGAGATCGAGTTGTGATTTCACGGGCGTAGGAAAGTCGAGACTTATTGAAAATCAATATGTTAAAGCTCAATGGAATCTGTGCTTATCCGTCATGGGGGTGGGAAGGGTCCCACCAATTCATCAATCATTTAAAAATCGTAATGTTTTGCCCAGGGATAATGACGCTTGGCTCCCGATTTCCCGTCCCGTGCGCGCCGGGTCCGACAACGATCCGGCGGAGGGGAGATGCGTCGCCATGAAATGCGCAACAGAGTTTTGTTTTGACAGTGTCTGGAGCGCTACCTAAGACTGGGCAAAACACAAGAACGCTGGCTGTCGCGGAAATTTCCGGGCGGCTCCGTAAGAGATCAGCCTGGAGGAGCGCCGCGATGGCTCAATTAATGTCTCACTATCCGATTTTTCAATATGCCTATTATGTGAACGACCTGGAAGAATCTATCAATAAATGGGCCAAGCTATACTACGCCGGGCCCTTTGTAATGGTGCCGCACCACAAGACCGACAAATTCCATTATCGCGGAACACCGCAGGAGGCGGATGTCTCCTATGCTTTTGGCTACCTCGGCGACATGATGATCCAGTTTATCCAGCAACACGACGATACGCCGTCGATCTATCGCGATATGTATAAGGCCGGTGAAGAAGGCTACCACCATCTCGGCCTGCTGGTGCACGATTTCGAGGCCGAATATGCCCGCCTGCGGGAAGCCGGCTTCGTCGATGCGTGCCGCCTTTATGCGGATGAGGTCGATGCCTGCTACTTCGATACCCGTTCGGTCAGCGGCGGATTCACCGAACTGCACGGCGACCCGGCGCACATCCTGGCGACGTTTGCTCAATGGAAGCGCGCGCACGAACTGTTCCGGCCGGGCGACAGTCCCTTCCTGTAGCATTGAGCGCAAGCACACGGATCGCCGCGCAATTGCGTTGAACATCTCGGCGCGACATGTCTTAATCACCCTAGGCCAGCGATTGGCCAGTTCCAGGAGATATCCTATGGTTTGGAAGACCCCGAAGATCGTCGAGATCGTCTGCGGCGCCGAAATCAACGCTTACGTCAGCGCCGAGATCGCCTGACACTAGGCCATGAGGATCGCGGTGCTGGGGGCTGCGGCGGGGGGTGGTTTCCCGCAGTGGAACTCCAATGCCGAGGGGTGTCGGCGCGCCCGTGCTGGTGACCCGGCGGCGCGATCCCGAACCCAGGCCAGCATCGCCGTCAGTATCGACGACGAGCGCTGGTATCTGATCAATGCTTCACCCGATCTGCGCGAACAGATCGGGTTTTCTGCGTTTCTGTGGCCGAGATATGGATTGAGATCTTCGCCGATCGCTGGCGTTGTTCTCACCGGCGGAGATGTTGACGCGATCGCGGGGTTGCTGACCTTGCGCGAACGCCAGCCTTTCACACTCTATGCCACCAGCCGCATCCACGCGGTGCTGGACGCCAATCCCATATTCGAGGTGCTGGCGAAAGCCGTCGTTCAGCGGGAAGTCGTCGCGCTGGACCGTTCTACCGAACTCGAGGACGGCCTGTCTTTTGAATTGTTCGCGGTGCCTGGAAAGACCCCGCTCTATCTAGAGGACTCCGACACTCCCGCGATCGAGACCAATGAGACGACCGTTGCAGTCGCCTTAACCCACGGAACAACCACGGCTTTCTACATTCCTGGGTGCGCGCGGATGACGCAGGAACTGGCGGATCGGTTGCGCGGGGCGACGCTGGTGTTCTTTGATGGGACGCTCTGGCGGGATGACGAGATGGTTGTCGCGGGGCTCGGCTCGAAGACCGGCCGGCGCATGGGGCACATTAGCCTGGACGGCCCTGACGGGACGCTGGCAGCGTTCGAAAATCTCGGCGTGGCTCGCAAGATCCTGATCCATATCAACAACTCCAACCCGGTGCTGCTTGAGGACTCACCCGAACGGGCGCATGTCGAGGCCCGTGGCTGGGAAGTCGCATACGACGGCCTGGAGGTGAGACTTTGACGCGTGAACCGCTTTCTCCGGCCCAACTGGAGGCGGCGCTGCGGGCGATTGGCGCCGAGCGCTATCACAATCTACACCCATTCCATCGGCTGCTGCATTCGGGCAGGCTGAACCGTGGCCAGGTGCGCGCCTGGGCGTTGAATCGTTATTATTATCAAAGCAATATCCCCGTGAAGGACGCCTATCTGACGGCTCGGCTGCCGACATCGGAGTTGCGCCGTGAGTGGCGCAGGCGGCTGGTCGACCATGATGGCGAGGGTGATTTGCCTGGCGGCATCAAGCGTTGGCTGAAGCTCACCGAGGGCGTCGGCCTCGATCGGCAATACGTTGAAAGTACTGAAGGAATCCTGCCGGCGACGCGGTTCGCGGTGGACGCCTATGTCCACTTTGTACGTGATCGCACGCTGCTGGAGGCGGTGGCGTCATCGCTGACCGAGCTGTTCTCGCCAACCATCATCGCCGAGCGGGTTTCGGGCATGCTGGCCAACTACGATTGGATCACGGCCGAAACACTGAGCTATTTCAATGCCCGGATCACCCAGGCGCCCACTGACAGCGCGTTCGCCCTAGCCTATTGCAAGGAGCGCGCCCTGACGGTGGAACAACAGGACGCCGTGCTTGATGCGTTGCGATTCAAGTGCGCGGTCCTGTGGTCCCAGCTTGATGGGTTGTATCTGGCCTATGTCGACCCGGGACTTATCCCGCCGGGAGCCTACGATCCAGGCGCTGAGCCGTGATCCATATCGACTCAATTCCCAAGCTAAAACAAGGGGTTAAGTTTCGTTTCGATCGCGCGCGCGACGCGTGGATTCTGCTTGCGCCCGAGCGCCTGTTCATGCCCGACGAGGTTGCAGTCGAGGTGCTGAAGCGAGTTGATGGCGTGAGGAACGTCACCGCGATCGTCGATGAACTGGCGGCGGCGTTCAATGCGCCCAGGGAAGAAATCGAGAGCGATGTGCTGGGCATGCTGGAGGATCTCAGCCGGAAGGGAGCCGTGAGCGCGTGACCTCGCAGCCGCTGGCGCTGATCGCTGAGCTGACTCATCGGTGTCCGCTAAGTTGCGGATATTGTTCAAATCCTTTGGAACTCGAGCGGGCGAGCGCCGAGCTTCCGACGGAGATCTGGACTCGGGTTTTCGCCGAAGCGGCCGATCTGGGCGTTTTGCACGCGCACTTTACCGGTGGCGAGCCGATGTCGCGGCGGGATCTTTCCGAGCTGATCGGCGCGGCTTCGCGGGCGGGGCTCTACACCAATCTGATCACCTCGGGGGTGACGCTGGACGACCGGGCGCTCGGGGCGCTGATCGATGCCGGCGTTGACCACGTGCAGTTGAGTTTCCAGGACTCCGAGCCGGCCACCGCCGACGCCATTGGCGGCTATCGCGGCGGGCACGCCAGGAAGCTGGCGGCTGCGGCGCGGGTGACGGCGGCGGGTCTGCCGCTGACCGCCAACTTCGTGGTTCACCAGAGTAACTTGCACCATATCAATGAGATGCTGTCGCTGGGCGACGACATTGGCGCCTCCCGGATCGAGATCGCCCATGTGCAGTATCATGGCTGGGCGTTAAAGAATCGGGCGAGGCTGATGCCGACGTTCGCACAACTTGAAGCGGCAACCGCCGCTGTCGAAGCGGCGCGCGAAAGGCTCCGCGGAAGGGTGGTTATCGACTATGTGATCCCCGATTATTTCGCCAGCCGGCCGAAAGCCTGCATGGGCGGTTGGGGTCAGCGGATCATCAATGTCTCGCCGGGCGGTCTGGCGATGCCGTGCCATGCGGCGATGAGCCTGCCGGGGCTAACTTTTCCGTCGGTGCGCGATCGGTCGCTTGCTGACATCTGGAATAATTCCGAGGTATTTCAACTGTTTCGCGCACCGGCATTCGCTCCGGAGAGCTGCAGGGGGTGCGAGCGGCTGGAGATCGATTTCGGCGGGTGCCGCTGTCAGGCGCATGCCTTGACGGGGGATGCGACGCGCGCTGATCCGGTGTGCGAGCTTGCGCCCGATCATGGGCTGATCGCGGCGGCTCTCGGAGAGACAGCCTCGGACACCGTCATTCCACGGCGCATGACAGCGCGGGACTGACTTTCTCGGCGGAAGACTGTAGCTGGGTTGACGGGGCGCGGCGCAGCGTCCGAGAATGTTTTCACTGCCCAGCCAATAGCTGGCTGGCTTTCGCGGGAGGATAGCAACGCTGTGACCGGCCAGTCCTCATGTCCGGAGTCGGCCGATCCCGCGGAATTGCTCGACGATTTCCGTCAGGCGATGCGCGGTGTCGCTTCGACTATTCACATCGTCACCTTGCTGGTCGAGGGCGCGCCCAAGGGCATGACCGCAACGGCGGTCTCGTCGCTTTCCATGCAGCCGCCGAGCCTGCTGGTCTGCATGAACGAGAGCGTGTCGATGCATGAGGCGATGGCCGGGGTCGACTGGTTCTGCGTCAGCGTCCTGAGCGCTCGTCATGTCTCGGTGGCCAGGACCTTTTCCGACAGCCGGCTGCGCGACGTGCGCTTCGAAACGGGCGAATGGAACATCGATGACGAGCACGCGCCGCGGCTGGCCGACGCGCAGGCGGCCATGTTGTGCAAGCGCGTCGGCCATCACCGGTTCGGCACGCACAGCATTTTCCTTGGTGAGGTATGCAAGGTCTGGCTGCATGGCGCGCCCGATCCGCTGATCTATCTCGACGGGTCGTTCCAGACGCCGGGGCCGGTCGCGGACTAGCTCGAGAGGCCCAACAGCAGTCGGGCCGCGCCGAGCAGGGCGGGCTCGGGATGGGCGATCAGGGCGATCGGGATCGTGGTCAGCAAGCCGTGTGCGCGGCCCTTGGCCTCGAAACGGGCGCGGACAGCGGCCGTGTCGAGAAACTCCAGCATGCGCGGGGCGATACCGCCGGCGATGGCCACCGCGCCGCCGCCCTGGACCAGGGCGACGTCGCCCATCGCGCCGCCTAGAATGAGGCAGAAACGTTCGAGCGTATCCCTGGCCAGCGGGTCATCGCCGCGCTGCGCGGCCTGCATGATCGCCGGAGCCCCGGCGAGCGTCGCGGGCTGACCGCGAACAACTCCCATCGCCTCATACAGGTTTTGTAGTCCCGGGCCCGACAGCAGTCGTTCATTGGAAACCCGGGGGAAGCGTTTCAGCAGTACACGAAGTATCTCGATTTCCATGGCGTCCAGGGGAGCGAAACTGCCGTGGCCGCCTTCGGTCGGAATGACAATGAAGCCCTCGCCGTCGCGAGCTACCGCGCCGACGCCCAGCCCGGTGCCGGGCCCGATCAGTGACACGACCGTGGGCAGGGCGTCGGGCCAGGCGGGGCCGGTGAGCGGGCGCCAGTGCTCAGCCCTCAGAGCCGGGACGGCGTGGCCGACAATGGCGAAGTCGTTGACGACCAGCAGCCGACCCCAGCCGAACGCGGTGCGCAGCGCCTCTATGCTGAACGACCAGTCGCGGTTTGTCAGGCGGACAATGTCGCCAGTGACGGGCGAGGCGACGCCGAACGCCGCCTGGCCAGGCCTTGGCGCCTCGGGACCGAGGCCCGCGAGATAGGAGGCGATACAGGCGGCGAGGCCCGGATGATCGTCGGCGCGCAGATCCTGGCGCATGGCGGTCGCCACCTCGCCGTCGGGCGTGCGGCCGGCCAGCGCGAACCGCACATTGGTGCCGCCGATGTCGGCGACGAGACCGACCGGACTATCGATGGCGAAGGGGCTCATGCCTTGCGCCAGGCGGCGGCCTCTCGGGCGCGGGCTTCGATAGCGGCGAGGTCCGGCGCGCCGGGCGGGACCAGCCAACTGCCGCCAACGCAACAGACGCCGGGCATCGCCAGCCAGTCGGGAGCGGAGGCCGCGGTGATGCCGCCGGTGGGGCAGAAGCGCGCCTGATGGAATGGGCCGGCGAGAGCTTTCAGCGCCGGGCGTCCGCCGGAGGTTTCGGCCGGGAAGAACTTGAAATGGGTCAGGCCGAGTTCAAGGCCGCGCATGATGTCGCCGGCGGTTGCGACGCCTGGCAGGAAGG
Organism: Caulobacteraceae bacterium; assembly: GCA_025352165.1. GTDB lineage: Bacteria > Pseudomonadota > Alphaproteobacteria > Caulobacterales > Caulobacteraceae > Acaudatibacter. Next base: position 20,563 of record JANXTX010000020.1, read on the forward strand.
CAACCCGCGCGGCGATGACTGCGCTGGCCAGCGACCCGGTAAGGCCAGGGCTGACGATGAAGGTCGCCCCGGCGTCGAGGCTGGCGGCGAGGTCCGCGGCGTTTAGCACGGTCCCGGCGCCGACGATGGCGCCCTCGACGCGCCTCATTTCGGCGATGACCTCAAGCGCCGCGGCGGTGCGCAGGGTGACCTCGAGCACGGTCAGCCCACCGGCGACCAGCGCGCGTGCGATGGGCGCGGCATGAGCGGGATCGTCGATGACCAGCACCGGGATGACCGGGGACAGGCGCATGAGGGAGGCGATGGGGGTCATGGGGGGCCTTTGCGCGGAGGGACCCTCATCCGGCCCTTCGGGCCACCTTCTCCCAGGGGGAGAAGAGAGGGAAACCAATGGGCGGCGGTGATTGGCGGTCTCTTCTCCCTCTGGGAGAAGTACGGCCGAAGGCCGGGATGAGGGTGTCGCCGCAACAGCTGACTCATAGCTCAGCCGCCGCGAGCATGGCCGAGGCGCCGTGTTCGGCGTCGTCGGCGGTGGCGCGCATCAGGGCGAAGAGTTCGCGGCCGGCGCCCCAGGGGGAGGGGAGGGAGGTCGCGGGTTCGCGGGCGTTCCATTCGGCTTCATCGACCAGGGCGGAGAGTTCACCGTCTCGGGCGCACAGGCGGATGACATCGCCGTCGCGCAGCCTGGCGATCGGGCCGGCGCGGGCGGCTTCGGGGCTCAAGTGGATGGCGGCGGGGACCTTGCCCGAGGCGCCGGACATCCGCCCGTCGGTGATCAGCGCAACGCGGAAACCACGGTCCTGCAATACGCCGAGCGTGGGGGTCAGCTTGTGCAGTTCGGGCATGCCGTTGGCGCGGGGCCCCTGGAAACGCACCACAACCGCGACGTCCCGGTCGAGCTCGCCGGCCTTGAAAGCGGCCAGCACCTCGTCCTGGTCGGAAAACACCCGCGCCGGGGCCTCGATGGTCCAGCGGGAGTGCTCCACGGCGCTGGTTTTGAAAATGGCGCGGCCGAGGTTGCCCTGCACGAGGCGCATGCCGCCCTCGGGCTCGAAGGGGGTTGCTGCGGGGCGCAGCATGGTCGCATCAAGGGAAGCCTCGATCGGTTCGCCCCAGACCAGGGTTTCGCCGTCGAGACGCGGCGCCCGTGCATAAGCAGCGAGATCGGCTCCGGCGACGGTAAGGATATCGCGATGCAGCAAGCCCTCGGCCAGCAGGGTGTCGATGACGTAGCCCATGCCGCCGGCGGCCTGGAACTGGTTCACGTCGCCCGAGCCGTTGGGATAGATGCGGGCGACCATCGGAGTGACGCCCGACAGGCGGTCGAGGTCCTGCCAGTCGATGACGATGCCGGCGGCGCGGGCGATGGCGGGCAGGTGGATGGCGTGATTGGTCGACCCGCCGGTCGCCATCAGGCCGACGGCGGCGTTGACGATGGCCTTTTCATCTATGCAGCGGCCGAGCGGGCGATAGTTGCCGCCATCCCAGCCGATACCGGCCAGCGTACGCACCGCCTCGCGGGTCAGGGCCTGGCGCAGCTTCGTTCCCGGGTTGACGAAGGCGGCGCCGGGCACGTGCAGCCCCATCACCTCCATCATCATCTGGTTCGAATTGGCGGTTCCGAAAAACGTGCAGGTCCCGGCGCCGTGATAGCTGGCGGCCTCGGCCTCCAGCAGGTCGTCGCGGCTCGCCTTACCCTCGGCGTAGAGCTGGCGGACGCGACCCTTTTCCTTGTTGGCGAGGCCCGATGGCATCGGGCCGGACGGAATCAGCACCGTCGGCAGATGGCCGAAACGCAGCGCGCCGATCAGCAGCCCGGGGACGATCTTGTCGCAGATGCCCAGCAGGACCGCCCCCTCGAACATGCCGTGGCTCAGGGCAACGGCGGTGGACAGCGCGATGGTGTCGCGGCTGAACAGCGAAAGCTCCATGCCGACCTGACCCTGGGTGACGCCGTCGCACATGGCCGGCACGCCGCCGGCGACCTGCGCGGTGACACCGGCCTCACGAGCCAACAGCTTGATCTGCTCGGGATAGCGTCCGTAGGGCTGATGGGCCGAGAGCATGTCGTTATAGGCGGTGACGATGGCGATGTTCATCGCCCTGCCGGCGCGGATGGCGCCCTTGTCCTCTCCGGCGGCGGCGAAGGCGTGGGCGAGGTTGCCGCACGACAGCGACGGCCGGTCGATGCCCTGCTCGCGCTGCCGGGCGATGAAATCGAGATAGGCGCGCCGGGTCGGGGCCGAGCGTTCGATGATGCGGGCGGTGACCGCCTCGACCTCGGATTTCGCACTCATCGGGTGGCTTCCTCACTCATGCCAGGTGACCCCGTCGCGCTCGGCCAGGCCGATGCCGGCGGATGGCCCCCATGAACCGGCGGTATAGGGCCTGGGCTTCATGTGGTTGTTTTCCCAGCCGTCGCGGATTGCGTCGACCCAGGCCCACTGCGCCTCGACCTCGTCGCGACGGACGAACAGGGTCGGCTGGCCTTCGATCAGGTCGATCAGTAGCCGCTCATAGGCGATGCGACGGCGCACGCCGGCGAAGGCGTCGGTTAGGCTGAGATCCAGCGCGACCTCGCGCAGCCGCAATCCTTCCCGGTCAAGGCCGGGTTGCTTTGCCATGACCAGCAGACGGATGTTTTCCTCGGGCTGCAGGCTGATGACCAGCTTGTTGGGGCAGAGCGCGGCGCCGGCGCCGACGCCCGCGTCGGCGAACATCGAGTGCGGCACGGGCTTGAACTGGATGAAGATTTCCGACTTGCGCACGGGCAGGCGCTTGCCGGTGCGCAGATAGAACGGCGCGCCTTGCCAACGCCAGTTGTCGATATGCGCCTTCAACGCGACAAAGGTCTCGGTGTCTGACGGGCGCTCGAGATCAGCGACATAGCTGGCGGCCGGCTGACCCAAGGCGCTGCCCTGCGTGTACTGGCCGATCACCGAATTGGCCTGCGCCGTGGCGCGCTCGATCGGACGTAGCGAGCGCAACACCTTGACCTTCTCGTCACGCACCGAAGTGCCGTCGAAGTGGGCGGGCGGCTCCATGGCGACCAGGCTGAGCAGCTGCAGCATGTGGTTCTGCACCATATCGCGCAGGGCGCCGGCGCCGTCATAGAAGTCGCCCCGGCCCTCCAGGCCGACCGTCTCGGCGATGGTGATATGCACGTGGTCGATGCCGCGGGCGTTCCACAACGGCTCGAACATGGCATTGGCGAAGCGCAGGGCGATCAGGTTCTGGACGGTCTCCTTGCCCAGGTAGTGGTCGATGCGGAAGGTGCGCGCCTCCGGGAACGCGGCGGCCACCGCGTCGTTTATCGCCATCGAGGACGCGAGATCGTGGCCGAGCGGCTTTTCCAGGCCGATGCGCACATTGGGCCCGGCGAGGCCGGCGCCGACCAGGCCCTGGATGGTCGCCTCGAACAGGCTGGGCGCCGTGGAAAGGAAAATGGCCACCCCGGCGTCGGGGCCCGCATCGACGGTGGCGGCGAGCTCGGCGAAATGCTCCGGCTGGGTGACATCGAGCGTGCGGTACGAGACGCGGTGGAGGAATTTCTCGATGTCGAAAGCCTTGGCGCGTTCGCCGGGCAGAAAGCGCGCCAGGCTGGCGCTGACCATCTCGCGGAACTCGGCGTCGTCGTGTTCGCTGCGCGCGGTGCCGATGATGCGCAGGCCCGGCGCGAGCAGTCCGTCGGCATGCAGGTTGAAGAGCGAAGGCAGCAGCATGCGCTGCGACAGATCGCCGGTAGCCCCGAACAGCAGCAGTTTCGTAACGGTGGGCGATGTCATGGCGCGTCTCTTAGTCCACCGCGCCAGTCATAACGACATGGAGCGCCAATGCAATCGATTGCATTCGCGCCTTGCTTGTCGATTGACGCCGAGGCGCGCTGGGCGTGACTCATTTCGGACAAGCGGCGTCTCCAGCGTTGGAGAGCAGGCGGACATCGCTGAAGGCCAGGGTCAGGTTGCCTTTGGCGCTGACTCGGAATGGCGAGACGATGTGATCCATGCGCGCACCCGCGGCCATGAAGCAGGACAGTCTAATGCTTAGCGTACGCCATTGGCCATCGGGTGGAACTGACATCGTTGGGGTGACGTCAATGGAGCCGCCGCAATTTACGCCACAGCCCATCGAAAGAGTCACGGGCGCGGTGGCAGTGGCGTCGAGGCGATAGCGGATGCTGAGGAACAGCGCGCCCGTGGTCTGGCGCGAGAGATCCACGGCGGGGCCCGCGAAAGCGAGTTCGCCCTCGCCCGTCCAGGTCACCAACCGGGCGTTTTCCTGGGCGCCGGCGTCGATTGGCTGCAGGTTAAGGGCGCCTGTCGTGGTCATCGACCATGGGGCGATCGCGTGACCCGCAGTGAAATAGCGGCCGACGTTTGGTCCCGCGAGAGTGGTTCCAGGGTCTTCGGAGAGCACCGCGACCGGAAGGGGACGCGCATAGCTGAGACCGTAGCCGTAGGGGAAGAGCGGGTCGGCGGCAGGGACTCCGGCGTCAAGGGGGGCCTGGTTGGCGCGGCGGGGCCAGGGATAGGAAAGCTTGCCGGTGAAGTCGTGGTCTATTGCGCCGTCAGGTCTGCGGAAAAGCACGTCGGCAACGCCGCCTCCGGCCATCCCCGGCAGCCATGCGGCGACGAAAGCGTTCGAAGCGTTGATCTCCGGATTGGTCCAAAGGGGGCGGCCGGAAATGAACACCGAGACGATCGGGATACCCTGCGCCCGCAGCGATTTCAGCAGAGCAAGGTCACGCTTGCCTTCGGGCTGGTATGCGACCGTGGCAACGTCGCCCATGAATTCGGCGTAGGGGTTCTCGCCAAAGACGACGATGGCGACGTCCGGCCGGTTGTGGAAACGACCGTCGGGCGCGAGTTCGGCCTGGCCGCCGCCGGCTTTCACCGCCTGTTCGATGCCGACCCAGATTGATTGTCCGTGCGGGAAGTCGGCGTTGATGTTTCCCTGGCCCTGCCAGGAAATGGTCCAGCCGCCCGACTGCTTGCCGATGTTGTCGGCGCCGTCACCGGCGACCAGAACCTTGGCCGAAGCGCGGATTGGCAGCAGGCCACCATTGTTCTTCAGTAGCACCAGCGATTTGCGTACCGCTTCGCGAGCGAGCGCCAGGTGATCGGCGGAGCCGAGGCGGTCGAAGCGGCCCTCATAGGGGCGGTCGGGCTGGAACAGTCCGGCCTTGAACTTGACGCGAAGTATGCGGCGCACGGCGTCGTCCAGCCGGCTGATCGGTATCTGGCCGGACTTCACCTCGGCCAGGGTATTGTCGAACAGGCCCTTCCAGCTGTCGGGAGCCATGTACATGTCGAGGCCGGCGTTGATCGCGGCGGGGCAGTCGTCATTGCGGCAGCCTGGCACCTCGCCTTGCGCATTCCAGTCGCCGACGACGAAGCCCTGGAAGCCCATTCGCTCCTTGAGGACATCGGTCAGCAGGCTGTGGTTCGCGGTGTGCTTCTGGCCGTTCCAACTGGAGAACGAGGCCATCACCGTGAGGATGCCGGCGTCGATCGCGGGCGGGTAGCCCTGGGCGTGCAGGCGCACCAGGTCGCTCTCGGAAATAACCGCGTCGCCCTGGTCCTTGCCGCCGAGCGTACCGCCGTCGGCCAGAAAGTGCTTGGCCGAGCCGACGATATGGCCGGGGGCGAGGGGCCGGCCGGCGCGCAATTCGCCCTGCACTCCCAAGGTGATCTGGTCGGCATAGCTTCTCACCACCTCCGGCTCGGAGGCGAAGCCTTCGTAGCTGCGGCCCCAGCGCACGTCGCGCGGAACGGCGACGGTCGGGGCGAAGGTCCAGTCAGCGCCGGTGGCGGCGACTTCCTCGGCTGTGGCGGCGCCGATGCGGCGCACGAGATCGGGATCGCGCGCGGCGCCGAGGCCGATGTTGTGCGGGAAAATGGTGGCGCCGATGATGCGCTGGTGGCCATGCACGGCGTCTATGCCGAACAAAATCGGGATCGGCGTGTGGCCTGGCCGTGTCTCGCTCGCCACCGCGCGGAAGCCGTCGAGGAACGTCACCCAGGTGGCTGGCGTCGCATGTTTGTCGCCGCCGGGCGAGGAATCTCCGCCGGCCAGCAGGCCACCGAGGGGATAGCGGCGCAGGTCTTCGGGCTTGATCGCGCCAATGTCCGCCTGGATTGTCTGGCCGACTTTTTCCTCCAGGGACATGTGGGCCAACAATGCGGTGATCCGCGCCTCGGTGGCGGCGTTGGTGATCGCCGCGGGTGAGGCTGCCGTCGGCCAGAGGGCCGGATGGGCGACCTGGGCGTGGGCGGGCGCCGCGAGGAGTAGCGCGCAGAGCGTCATCGAGGCCTTGGCGCGGGTATGTTTGGCGTGCATCAGGCCTCCATGGTTGTTTCCTTCTCCCCTTGCGGGAGACGTTGGCCGAAGGCCGGATGAGGGGCTTTCGACGCTCTTTCCGCCAGTCCGTTGCAGAGGCGCGAAGGGGAATGCTTGACCGATCATCCGTCAGCTTCGCCGACACCTTCTCCCGCAAGGGGAGAAGGAGGTTGAAACCAGCTGTCGTGGGTGGGGACGTTCTGGGCGGCGTCGAGCGTCGAGCGGGCGAAGGTAGCGAGGATTTCGCGCAGCCGGGCGGGTTCGACGATGTCCATCAGCGGATCGGTGCGGGCCGGTTCGAGACCCAGCCCCTCGAAGATGTAGAACCAGCTGAGGTCGGTGAACAGTTCGCCCGGCCTCACACGGATTCTGCCGCTCTCCCGGTATTGCTCGATGCGCTCGATCAGGCTGTCGGGGAGGGCCATTGCGCGGCAGTCTCGCCAGAACGGCGTGTCATCGCGACTGACGGCGCAATAGTGCAGCACGATGAAATCGCGGACGCGTTCGATCTCGGCAATGAGATCATTGTTGTAAGAGGCGATGTTCGACGGCTCGAAATCGCGGTCCGGGAAGTGTTCCAGCAGGTTGTAGACACCGCTCATGGCGAGATGGATGCTGGTCGACTCCAGGGGTTCGAGAAAGCCGGAGGACAAGCCGATGGCGATGCAGTTCTTGTTCCAGAACTGCCTGCGCCGTCCGGTAACAAAGCGCAGCACGCGTGGATCGGCGAGCGGCTTTTCACCGACCTGGGCGAGAAGGTCGTCGGCGGCAGCGGCGTCGCTGATGTGGGCGCTGCTATAGACATAGCCGTTGCCGGCGCGATGCTGCAGTGGGATGCGCCAGCGCCAGCCGGCGGCGCGGGCGCTTGACTCGGTATACGGCGAACGGGGCCGGTTCATCCGCGTGGGAACGGCGACGGCGCGATCGCAGGGCAGGAAGTTGGTCCAGTCGATATATCCGGTCTTCAGGATCTGCTCGATCAGCACGCCGCGAAAGCCGCTGCAGTCGATGTAGAGATCGGCGCGCAGGACCGAGCCGTCGGTGAAGCATAGGTCCTCCAGGAATCCGTCCGGGCGCTGGGTGGCGTGGGCGACGGTTCGCTCCATGCGCACCACGCCGAGCTTCTCGGCGTAGGCGCGCAGATATTGCGCCACGAGGCCGGCGTCGAAATGCAGGGCATAGCGCAGGCCGGCAAGCGGCCCGCCCGCGGCCGGGTCGGGGCGGCGGAAACGGCCCGCGTCGCCCAGCGTCGCGCACAGGCTGAAATCGTTGAAACGGGGCGCCAGCCCCTCCGACCTGCCCTTCAACCAGGCATGAAAGAACGGACGGCGATTGACCGGCGCGCCGAAGGACCCGAAGGGATGCCAGTAGCTGTGGCCGATCGCGCGCCAGTCGGTGAATTTGATGCCCAGCTTGTAGGTCGATCGGGTGTGGCGAATGAAGTCCGCCTCGTTGATGTCGAGGAAACGCAGGAAGTCGATGAACGGCGGAATAGTCGCCTCGCCCACGCCGATCGTGCCGATGTCCGGCGACTCGATGACGGTGATCTCGCAACCGTAGCCGGGCAGGGCGCGGGCGAGGATGCTGGCGGCAACCCAACCGGCCGTGCCTCCGCCGACGATGGCGATACTTCTTATTCGCCTGTCATGCGTCATTGCGCCGGGACCTCACACCACCTGAGCCGCTCAGTAACGCAGCTCACTCGCGCCCTCCACCCCTTGCACCTTCGCCAGGGCTTTGGCGGACAGGCCGGGGTCCTCCTCCACCGTTTCACGGAGGAGGAGGATATAGTTCAGGCTAGAATTTGAATTTCACGCCCAGGAAGTAACGGCGGCCGCTGTTGTCGTAGGTGAAGGGAAGGTTCGGCCACTGCAGATAGGTGTGCAGGGCCGCGGAGGCGATGTTCTGTACGGAGAAGATGACGCCGATCCGCGAGTTGATGTCGTAGCCGATCTGGCCGTCGAGCTGGCCGTAGGGGGCGGCGAACACCTGGTAGACTTTCGAATTGCCGTTCTGATCGGCGAAGGCGAAGGAGGAGCCGACCAGGGAGTCGTTGATCGCCGTGTCGCGCCACGAATACGACAGCCTGGCCGAGAAGCCGGCGTGCTCATAGTAGCCGGTCAGCGTCAGGGCGTCCTTGGAGACCCCAGGGATCGGGGCCTTGGTGGAGAAGGCGGTCACCTGATCCGAGGAGGACTCGGAACGGGTGTAATTGGCGAAGATGCCGAAGCCTTTCAGCAGCGGAAGGAAATCATCGCCGAACGCGTACTGGAAGTTCAGCTCGGCGCCATAGATGTAGCCCTTGCCGCCGTTCACCGGCTCGGTGACATCGGCGGTCGTGCCGCCGACGTTTGTCGCCACGTTCTGGGTTTCGACGAAGCTGTCGACCGCCTTGTAGAAGCCGCCGACACTGATGATGGCGCCGCGGGCGAAGTAGTTTTCGTAACTCAGGTTCACCTGGTTGGCGCGATAGGGATCGAGGTTCGGATTGCCGGACGAACCGCCGGCGAACACGAAGTTCGTGCCGCTGCCGCTGCGGGTGAAGTTGTAGGAATTGCCGAGGCCGAGCGAGAAGAGGTCCTGGGGAGCGACCACCCGCGCCGCGCCGAAGCGGATCTTCTGGGAATCGCTCACGTCGAGGACGAAGTTGAACGACGGCAGTATGTCGACGTAGTTGCGCTGGGTGGAGACCGCCACGACGTTGGAGTCGACACCGTTCCACGAGGCCGTTCCGTAGTAGGTTGGGCTCTGGTTGGCCTGGCCGTTGTCGATGGTCAGCGCGGTATCGACGATGCGGACGCCGAAGTTGATATGGAAACGGTCGGTCGGGCCGCCGACGTCACCCATCAGATAACCGGCGGTGGTGGTTTCGCTGACGTGGAACGAGCTCAGCCCATCGACGAAGAAGCGCTCGGTATTGTTGGTGAGGGCCGGATTGCCGCCGTTGTTCCACACCGTGTTGAGGTAGGTCGACGGGTTGGTCATACCGCCGGTATAGGGGTTCTTCACCAGGATTGCGCCGGCCCCGAAGTTGTTGACCATCTGAGCCAGCGAGGGGTTGGACACGGCGGTCGAGTAGGGAATGCCCGCATAGCCCGGGTCCTGGTAGTACAGCCACGGGCCAGTGACGCCGGGTGATTGGCAGCACACCGGAATGGTGGTCGTGCCGTTGTTACTGTTGATCAGGTAGCGCCCGAAGGTCTGGTCGACATCGCGGCCGGCGACCCGGAAGCCCGCGGTCAGGGTGGTGTCGACGTTGGCGATGAAGACCGGCTTGTAGGCGAGGTTACCTCGCACCGCCCATTGCTTTTCCTTGGTCAGGTTGGCCCAGGCCCAGTTTGACTTGAAGGTGGTGTAGTTGGGGTTGCTGAGAACATCGGCGAAGGGCGCGAGATAGGAGACCGACGGCAGACCCGATGTGCCCCCGTTGTTCCAGGCGAATTCATAGCCGTGATTGCCGTTGGCGCAGGTCGAGCCGCCATTGTTGCAGCCCGGCGCCGTCGGCGATGTGCCCACGCCGGAGAAGTTGTTGTAGAGGCCATGTTCGACGTCGGCCTGGGCGGCCTGCAGATTGGACGTCGCATAGGCATAGGACCCGTTGAGCGTCGCGGTCAGCGGGCCGCCGTTGTTCCACTTCAGGAAAGCCTGGAAGTTGTTCGCCTGACTGACGTCGTGCTGGTAGAGCGTCGCGGTTTCCGCGCCGTTGGCGTTGAAGGTTCCGTTCTGCACGACGCCGTTCGAATCGATGTGACTGCTCTTCGACGGGTCGATGCCGGGAAGCGCGTAGAACGGATTGGTGGCCAGCGCCGCATTGAGCTGAGCAGACGTGTAGCAACCGGTGGAATTGACGGCGCAGCCGCCTGGATAGCCGCCCTGCAGAATCTGTTCGGCGTTCGACTGACCCTGACCATCGAACCAGACCTTGTCCGAATAGCTGATGTTGGTGTCGGTTTCCCGCGAGAAGAACCAGTTGGCGCCGGCGGTAAGGCTGTCGCTGGCTTTCCATTCGACGCCGGCCGAGGCGCCGATGGTTCGGCGATTGTCATACTCGTCGGTGAAATAGGCCAACTGCGGATCGATATAGAGTTGGTTGTTGGGCAGGGCGGTGATGCCCGCCGCCGTCAGGCTGCCGGTATAGGGGCCTGTCGCCGAGTCGGTGATGACCCATTGGTTGCGGTTCTGGTCCTGGAACTCCTTGGTGTGGGTGTCCTCGGAGTCGTACGAGACGCTGGCGGTGACGGCCAGGCGGTCATTGAATTTGTAGGACCCCACCAGCGCGCCGACCGGGGTCCAGGAGTGGTCGCCCTGGGCGACGGTGGCGCGGGCGTTGCCGCCGAAATGAAAGCCGTTGGATTGGGCGAGGGGGTCGCGGGTCTTCAGGTCGATGGTGCCGCCGAGACCGCCTTCGGTCATCGATGACTGCGGGTTCTTATAAACGTCGATGCCGCTGATCTCTTCCGATGGGATGCCTTCGAGCGAGCCGTACTGAGAGTTGCCGCCGGCGCCACCGCCGGATGCTTCGCCCGAGACATAGAATTCCTTGCCGGTGAGGAAGACATCGCCGTTGAGGGTGGTGAGGTTCTGGCGCAGGCCGTCGATCAGGACGGCGGTGCCCTGTCCCTGGGAGCGATCGATCTGAATGCCCGGCAGGCGTTGCAGCGATTCCGCCACGTTCTGGTCGGGCAGCTTGCCGATGTCCTCGGCGGCCACCGATTCGATCGGCAGGTTGGAAGCGCGCTTCAGATGCAAAGCGGATTCCAGCGAGGCGCGGAAGCCGGTGACGACGATTTCCTGGACCTCGGTCCCGTTTGCCGGCGCGGCGGCTGGCGCGGCGGCGGACGTGCTCTGGGCGGCGGCCGGCAAGGCGACCGCGAGGGTGAGGAGCGAGGCCGCCGACAAGAGGGCGGCGCGGGCGGAAAGATGGCGTCGATACATGAGGTATCCCCCTAATGAGAGTTTCTATGCACGGCCCTTTACTGGGGCCCTTAACGTAGTGAACGCTGGTCGGCCGGTGTTCGCGAGATTGCTCGCCGAACGCCCCCGCGGATCGATCCCGTTGTGGTCACGAGCCTTGAGAACGCCGCAATCTCCCACTCATTCCGGATATCTGTCAAGGGATTCATAAATCAATTTGGCTATTTTTTTATATCACACAGGAGGAATGGAAAGTGACCGACGGGTGGGGGCCCCGTGAGAAATCGGCGCTGGGTCCTGGGCAGCCGCTCAGGCGCGGGGGCCTCATGCATTAAGAAGTCGAGTAGTAGAAATGGCGCTGATCGATGAAATATTCTTGAAACCCAGCGTTCGACTGACACTATCGCGCCCGGTAAGGGCCGGTGATTGCATCGATCCCGGCGGTGACGAAAATATGACATGCAAGTTAGCTTCAAAAATTCTCCGCATCCATACTAATATTTCAATTTGGGTTATTGGCGCTCAGTGAATGGGAGTGCTATACGAGAGCGGTGAGCAGAGAATTCGCCAAGATGGATGAAACGTCGCGCCTGGGGCGGCAGGATCGTCAGAAGACGTTCGCCGGCGGCCTTTCAGGGTCCAATCTGGAACGCGCCGGGGATCACAATCAGAGGGTCACGCTGCAGGCGATTCGCGTCAACGGGCCGATCACCCGCACTGAACTGACTGATATCATCGGCCTGACCGCGCCGACCATCGCCAACATCACCAAGCGCCTGCTGGCGGAGGGCCTGATCGTCGAGGCCGGACGCCTGCACGGCGCGCGGGGTCAGCCGGCAATGTGTCTGGCGATCAACCCGGAGGGCGCCTATTCGTTCGGGCTGAACATCGATCGCGATCACGTGACGCTGGTGGCGCTCGATTTCGTCGGCCGGGTCCGGGCGCGGGCGACACGCGAGGTCGATTTCGCGCTGCCCGATGCGATCCTGGCGTTTGTCCGCGCTCAGGTGGGCAAGATCGTCAAGGCCGGCGCTGTCGATCCGGCGCGGCTGGCCGGCATCGGCGTGGCTCTGCCGTTCGGTCCTGGCGGGGCGACTCTGCCGCATCGGCCGGAGGCCTATAGTGTGTGGGACGAGACCGACGTCGCCGAACTGCTGGCCAACGTTCTGCCGCATCCGGTGCTGATCGAGAACGACGCGGCAGCCGCGGCGATCGGTGAGCTTCGGTTCGGCCATGGCCTGCGGACCCGCAGCTTTGTCTATCTGCTGATCAGCGCCGGCCTTGGCGGCGGACTGGTGGTGGACGGGGCCTATTTCCGCGGCGCGCATGGTCTGAGCGGTGAGATCGGCTTCCTGCCGGTGAGGAACCTGCCGGCGAATGCGCCGGCCAACGCGCGCAATTTGCAGGATATCGTCTCCCTGTCGGCGCTCTATGACTATCTGAGTGAACGAGGGGTTTCGGCCGCCACGCCCAGCGAGCTGACCAAGGTCGACGCACGGGGGGAGGGCCTTATCGACGAGTGGCTGGACCTCTCGGCCGAAGTGCTCTGCGAGCCGCTGCTGGTGCTGAACTGCGCGATAGACCCGGAAGCCATTCTGATCGGCGGCCGGCTGCCCACCAGGATCGTCAATGGGCTGTGCGAGCGCATCAACCACCGCCTGCTGCGCCGCGCGCAGAACGTACCCACCATCGCCCCGGTGATGCGCGCGGCCCTGGCGGCCGACGCGGCTGCCATCGGTGCGGCGATCCTTCCGTTCAGCGACAGGTTTTTGCCGACGCCGACAGCGTTGTTGAAGACGACGGAGGGGTAGGGGGTGGGCTGGTTTTGGACGGTTGCTGACTCGCTGCGGACCTTGGGATGGTCGGTTTTGTGGTCTCTTCAAAGCGCGCAGCCAAACATGAGAACTGTCTCGTCATGGCGGCCGCAAGCCGACTTCCCAATCGGCGGCAGTGGGTGGAAAACAGTCTATCGCTAGGTGATCGCGCGTCGCGGCGAGACCAAAAGAGAGATTCGGAGAGATTCGGATAGATTCGGTGACAGTGCATTTATATGCGAGAAAAATGCGCTGCCACCGAAATGGGAAAGCCGCATGTCCGGATCTGTGCGTAGGGCGGCGAGTAGTGGCAGTCCCTACCGCGACCCGCATATTCAAGCGACCAGGCGCCGCTCCTGGCCGGACCGACCGTCTGGGGGCCCGTCGGCAAATGACAGGATCGAAGCCATGGCGTCACTCGCCAATCCCCTCTCGCCAGCTATATTTCCTGAGGCCAACGTGGCCATCAGCGCTTTTCGCGCCCGGCTGACGCGACTCTTGATCGTGCCTTCGGCGCAGTTGTAGAGCCTCGCCACCTGAGCGTAACCAAATCCGTGCACGGCGACCAGCGTCAATGCGCTGCGTTGTTCTTCTCTTAATTGCAGCATCGCCCGGCGGACGTCTTCCAGTTCGAGTGGCGCCGTCGGGTTCGACACAGCCATCAACCTCTCCTCCGCGACATGAGGATCGAGTTGCTGGACCCGCCGTGAGCTGCGAATGTCCGAGTAGAATTGATTGCGGAGGATCATCAACACCCAGGCCACCAGATTGGTGCCTTGTTGGTATCTGTCACGGTGGCGCCAGGCGTTCAGCAGGGCATTCTGCGTCAGGTCATCCGCCTGCGCATGATCGCGGCACAGAGCGCGTGCGAGCGATTTCATTTTGGGAATGAGCGCGGTCAGTTCCTGCTTCTCGAATGGTTCGACGGTGCAATCTTTTTGTATAGCAAATGCCATGTGGGTTTTTCCCTCGTAATTGCTCACCCCCCTTGAATCTGACCGGGCGCTGAATTTTCCGGTTGCGGCGGGTGGCTGGATGTGAGTCAAGGTATGGATGACACCGCCGCCTGATTTGGTCGACAGGGACGCCTTGATCGCGACGCTGATGGCG
>JANXTX010000297.1 GCA_025352165.1 Caulobacteraceae bacterium
GCGACGATCGCGTCCGGGCGAACGGCGTAGACGTCTTCAGGCGTGATTTCCGGGTCCGGATTGGCCATCGCGAAAATGATCGGCCGGCCGGCCATCGTGCGGACCATCTCCTGAGTGACCGCACCCTTGGCCGAAACACCCAGAAAAATGTCCGCGCCGTGCATGGCGTCCGCCAGGGTGCGGGCGTCGGTTTCGACAGCATGGGCGGACTTCCACTGGTTCATGCCCTTTTCGCGACCGCGATAGATCACGCCAGTATTGTCGACCGCGATGCAATTTTCCGAACGCACACCCATGGCCTTGACCAGTTCCAGGGTGGCGATACCCGCCGCGCCGGCGCCGCAGAGCACAAGCTTCACATCCTCCAGCCGCCGCCCGGTGATCGCGCAGGCATTGATCAACCCGGCGGCCGAGATGATGGCGGTGCCGTGCTGGTCGTCATGGAAGACCGGTATATCGAGCAGTTCCTGCAGCTCGGTCTCAATGCGAAAGCACTCGGGCGCCTTGATGTCCTCGAGATTGATGCCGCCGAAGGTCACGCCAATGTTTTTAACGACGGTGATGATCTCATCGGGATCGCGGCAGGAGAGCTCGATATCGATGCTGTCCACATCGGCGAAGCGTTTGAAAAGTACCGACTTGCCTTCCATGACCGGCTTGGCCGCCGCAGCGCCCAGGTCCCCAAGACCCAGAATCGCGGTGCCGTTGGTGATCACAGCGACGAGGTTGCCTTTGGATGTGTATTCATAGGCAAGGTCGGGATCATTTGCGATCGCGAGGACAGGCGCCGCAACTCCGGGCGAATAGGCCAGTGAGAGATCACGCTGGGTCGCCATCGGCTTGGTAGCCACCACGGCAATCTTGCCCGGAGCGGGATAGCGGTGGAACGCCAGCGCCTCTTCGTCGGTAAATGTCTTCTTTTCGTGCTCTCTCATGGTCTTCCGCTGAATTCCTGAACGCCGCGCGACGTTCGCTATGCGTCTCACTCCCTATCGACGCCAATAGCGGGCAACGACAAGGGAAAAAGGGAAAAAATGCCCCAAACGGCCCCCTTCACTTGCGGAAAGGCGTTACTTTTGCCAGGGTTTCCAGCCTCGACCCGCACTTTTCGACGCGGAGAACTCGCCCGAACGCGGCGTCTGAGCTACGTTAAGGCGATATTTTGGAGACACTGTATAGCATGGCCGCTGCTCTGAATATCGGCGTCTCGGGCGCCGCGGGCCAGATGGGCCGGGCGGTGATCAGCGTTGCCGGTGACCGATCGGACGTCACCATCGCCAGCGCATTCGACCGAGACGCACTGGTCGGTCAATCCGCCGGCGACCTTGTCCTGACAACCGCCAATACAGCCGTCTCGGTATGCGACGTAATCATCGATTTTTCGACGCCGACGGTCGCAATGGCCCTGGCTGAACTGGCGGCCGACCTGCGCCGGCCGGCTCTGGTCATCGGGACGACTGGCCTGTCGGCTGAACAGGAAGCAATAATCCGGGCGGCGTCCGAGCGGATCGCCATTGTTCGCTCGGGAAATTTCTCGATTGGAGTCAATGTTCTGGCCGGCCTGGTTAAACAGGCCGCTACACGGCTCGGCCCCGAAGACTGGGATATCGAGGTTTTCGAGGCGCATCACCGGCGGAAGAAGGATGCTCCCTCCGGCACGGCCCTGATGATGGCCGACGCGGCCGCGAAAGGGCGCGGCGTCTCGCTCGCCACAGTCGAGCAACGGGCGCGCGATGGCGTCAGCGAGGGACGCGGACCCGGTGAAATCGGCTTCTCGGTCATGCGTGGGGGCGGGATCGTCGGAGATCACAGCGTGGTGTTCGCGGCGGAGGAGGAAATCATCACGCTGTCACATTCGGCGCGTGACCGACGCCTGTTCGCCCGAGGCGCCGTCCAGGCTGCGCTTTGGGTGTCGAAACAGCCTCCCGGACTTTACAGCATGGCGCGGGTGTTGGGTTTCGAGAGCTGAGGCGCCTTTAGCTGGTCCCTGTGGACCCGAATCCACCAGCGCCGCGGGCCGTCACATCGAGGTCCTTGGTTTCGCGCCAGCTGGCCTGCAGAAACGGTGCGATTACCATCTGCGCAACTCTGTCGCCTCGCCGGATGATCAGTTCCTCTTCGCCCAGATTGATCAGGATGACCTTGATCTCTCCGCGGTAGTCGGCGTCGATGGTGCCCGGAGAGTTCAACGGCGCAACGCCGCTTTTGAGCGCCAGCCCAGACCGGGGGCGCACCTGGGCTTCAAAACCATCCGGGAGCGCAATGCACAGTCCGGTGGGCACGGCGAGGCGCGCGCCCGGCCGTAAGACCATCGGCTGGTCCTCGGCTACCGCCGCCCGCAGGTCCATTCCCGCCGCGCCGGGCGTTTCGTAGGACGGGAGGGGCAGCCCCTGTGCGTGCTCAAGTCGGACGACAGATATTTCAGGGCTCACTTGAGCGCCTCCGCGATTTGTTCCACCAGCCGTCTGGCCACGACCGACTTCGAAGCGCGCGGCCAACGCTCGGTTCCATCGACGGTGACCAGAAGCACCTCGTTTTCATCGCCGCCCATGATCGCCGATTCGCTCACGTCATTGCCGACAATCCAGTCGCAGCCTTTCGTCCGCAGCTTCGACCGCGCGTTGGCTTCCAGATCATTGGTCTCCGCGGCAAAGCCGATCACAAGGCGCGGCCGGCTTGGCCCGGGCGACGCCAGCACCGCCAGAATGTCCGGATTTTCCACCAGCGTCAGAGTTGGCGGGCCATCCCTGCCCTTCTTGAGCTTGATGCCGAACACGCTGTCGGGGCGCCAGTCCGAAACGGCCGCCACACAGATCGCCGCGTCCGCCGGCAGCGCCGCTTCACAGGCCGCCAACATTTCGCGCGCGCTTTCGACATCGACGCGATCCACGCCCTTCGGAACAGGCAGAGCAGTAGGGCCCGATACCAGGGTCACGCGAGCGCCCATGGTCGCCAGCGCGCCGGCGATGGCGTAGCCCTGCTTTCCGCTCGAGCGGTTCGTCAGCACGCGCACAGGATCAATCGCCTCTGCCGTCGGTCCGGCGGTCACCAGCACGTGGCGCCCGGCAAGCGGTGCATGACAAGTCCCCTCCAGCAATTGCTGGATTGCCTCGAAGATCGCCGTCGGTTCGGCCAGACGCCCCTCGCCGAACTCACCGCAGGCCATCGTTCCCTCATCGGGCCCGACGAACCGTACGCCGTCGGCTTGAAGACGGACGAGATTGCGGCGCGTTGCGGGATGCGTCCACATCCTGACGTTCATGGCCGGCGCCATCAGCACTTGTTTGTCGGTCGCCAATAAAAGAGCGGTGGCGAGATCACCCGCCAGTCCATTGGCCGCCTTGGCCATCAGATCCGCGGTAGCCGGGACGACGACCAACAGATCGGCCGAACGCGAGAGCTCGATGTGGCCCATGGCGGCTTCGTCGGTCAGCGAGAAGAGATCTTCGCGAACCGGCTGCCCGGCGAGTGCGGACAGCGAAAGCGATGTAACGAACTGCGCGCCCGCCTTGGTCAGCACCGGGCTGACCTCAATATCCGCCTTCCTGAGCAGTCGGATAAGCTCAAGCGCTTTATAGGCGGCGATCCCACCCCCCACGATCAATAGCACGCGGTGTTTACTCAAGACCTCGTGATCCTCATGTCAAAAAAAGGCGCCCGCGTTTAGCGCGAAAAACTATCGCTGGACAAACAAAGAAAAATGTTCCTTTTTTGTTCTGGGCGCCTTTTCGGACGCCGACAAGGGAGAACGCCATGAGACAGTCGATGTTGTATGGGGCCGCCGGACTAGTGGCGCTCACCCTCGCGGCCTGTGGAGGCAAGCAGTCAGCGGTCCCCGCGCCGGCTCAACAGGCATCAGGCTCTGCCTCGCAGTCCAGCGAATATGCGAATACCGAAAATCGCGGCGGGGCCAGCGATCAGAAGAGTGGAGAGAAGGCGATCTGGGCGGCAAACCGGACGCACACTGCCGAGGAAAACGCCCAATATCAGTTTACCAAGAACGGCCATGATTTCGCGGCGACAAATGAAAGCGACTACGTCGCCAAGGCTCACGCCTTCGTGGAGAACCCGCCCCAGGGGGTCGAAACCCTGGATCGCAGCAACGGCGATCGGTTACTTTACGATGCCAAACAGAATGTCTTCGCGGTCGTCTCGCGGGACGGATCGCCGCGCACCATGTTCAAGCCGCATGGCGGGGCAGCCTATTGGCGTCAGCAAAAGGACCGTGAGAGCCAGCGCTCCAGCGGGACCGGTGAGCAAAGCCAGGGGTGATCCTGGATATTGCTTGCCCGTCAGCGGATCAGGATTGATACCGCCAGAACTAGCGTCGCGGTCAATGCGCCAAGCATGAACATAACCAGCGCCGAAGATTGGTTGGCGTGGTTTTGACCAACCCGGGCCGGAGGCTGGCTTTCCACTGCCTCTCCCCGACGCGCAATGACCGCGAGAGCGCTTCTGGCATCCGCCGCGAGTGAATTTACACGCGCGGCGGGGGAAAGTTCGCGCGTAATCCACCTGCGCACGACAGGCTCGGCCGCCGCCCAGATGTCGTGTCCCGGGTCAATGCGCCGCGCCACGCCCTCGACCGTGACCATGGTTTTCTGCAGGAGCACCAGCTCTGGTCGAAGGCGCATCTCGAACAGCGCGGTGATCTCGAACAACTGCGCGAGCAGGCGGCCCATCGATACGTCCTTGGCGGTGTGCCCAAATAATGGCTCACCAACGGCGCGTAGCGCCTGCGCGAACGCCGCCTGATCCTGGTCGCCCGGGACATACCCCGCCTCGAAATGAACGGCCGCAACCCGGCGATAGTCCCGCCGCAGAAAGCCCCAGAGAATCTCCGCGAGGTAGCGCCTTTCCGCGGGCCCCAGGCGGCCGACGATGCCGAAATCGACTGCTGTCACTCTTGCTGACGGCTGCACGAACAGATTGCCCTCGTGCAGGTCCGCATGAAACGCTCCATGATCCAGCGCCTGAGCCAGGAACCCCCGCGTGAGGTTGTTGGCAAGGCCTCGTCGATCAAGTCCCGGCTGCTCCAGAGCGGCGTCTTCGGAAAGCGGCATGCCTGCCGCCCATTCGAGGGTTAACACCCTTCGGGCGACGCCCGGCCAGACAACTTTTGGCGCGTGCATGAAGCCGTCGACCGTCATGATGGCGCCAAGCTCATCCGCGCCGGCGGCCTCGAAACGAAGGTCCAGTTCCAGCCGCAGCATCCGGACTACAGTGGCGGCGAAGGCGCGTGGCTCCAGGCGGCGGGCCGGCGGCGCCAATGCCTCCACAAGTCGCGCCGCAAGCAGCAGTACATCCGCGTCCGCGGCCACCCGCCGTTCAATGCCCGGACGCAGCACCTTGACCGCGACGGCCCGGCCATCGATCAGACGGGCGCGGTGCGCCTGGGCCAGAGACGCCGCGGCGACCGGACCCTCGAATTCCGCGAAAATTTCGCCGAGGGAACAACCAAGCGCGCGTTCGACTTCAGCCTGGGCGTCCGTGGTGCTGAACGGCTTCAGGCGATCCTTGAGGCGTGAAAGGTCCTCGGCGAACTGCAGTCCGAATATGTCGGCTCGTGTCGATAGCAGTTGGCCGAGCTTGATCGCGGCCGGCCCAAGCGTGTCGAAGGCCGTCGCGAGGCGTTCACCCGGTCGTCCCCGCCGCGCCTGTGGTCCCGCAAACAGGCGCAGAACTCCGGCAAACAGCCGGACGGACCCAGGCAATTGCCCGCTGATCTCGCGCGGTAGAAGTGCGTCGGCGCGGATCAGGGTCCAGCCTGCCCCGAACATTCTGCAATAGGTCGGCAGGCCGCTCACGTGGATCAGATCGCCCAGCCATGATGCAGAGCACAGACGCCGCCACTGAAATTTGTCACATTGACACGCGAGAAGCCGGCGCCGACCATCAGCGAGGCCAGGGCCGCCTGGTCGGGAAAGCGACGAATGCTTTCCACCAGATAGCGATAGGCGTCCCGATCACCTGCAACCAGAGCGCCGATCGCGGGGATCGCCTTGAACGAATAGGCGTCGTACACCCCCCTGACCGCCGCTGATGTCGGCCGGGAGAATTCCAGACAAAGGAATCGTCCGCCGGGCTTTAGCACCCGGCGCGCCTCCCGCAGCGCTTTGGGGATATCGGTGACGTTCCGCAGGCCGAAGGATATGCAGTAGGCGTCAGCCAGCCCGTCGGGCAGCGGCAGCCCCTGGGCGTCTCCGACCGACCAGGAAATTCCGGCGTCGCCGCCGCGATCCAGTCCGGCGCGCACCATCGCCTCGTTGTAGTCCACCACGACGACCGAAGCCGGGCGCCCTCCCCGGCGATTGGCGGCCGCCTGTGCAAGTGCGGTGAATCTGCGGGCCATGTCTCCAGTCCCGCCGGCGCAATCGACGATCAGTTCGCCCGGCTGGGGGTTGAGGCGGGCTGCGGCGGCGTCCTTCCAGAGACGGTGCACGCCACCGCTCATAAGATCGTTCATCAGATCATAGCGACCCGCAACACGATCGAAGACCCCCCGCACAAGGCGCGGCTTGTCCGCCGGATCGACGTTGGAATAACCAAAAGTGGCGGCGGGTTCGCCCATGCGGAAGCCTCATAAGCCCGAACCCGGTCCGGCGCCAGCCAAGCAGTCGTGGCGCGCAGCCTGCCGATCGGCTAGGCAGCCCCGATGCCAGAGTTACCGGAAGTCGAAACGGTCCGGCTGGGCCTGCGGCCCGCCCTCGCCGGCGCCAGACTGAAAAGGGTCGAGGCGAGACGCCCTGATCTGCGCTTTCCCCTGCCCGATGGTTTTGTGCAGAAGCTCACCGGAGCCCGCATCGACCGGCTCGATCGACGTGGAAAATACCTGCTCGCCCCTCTCGACCGTGGCCTGACTCTCGTGATGCATCTTGGCATGACCGGTCGTTTCGAAATCGAGGGCGACGAGACCTCAATAAGGCCAGGTTCATTCGTCAGGGCCGCCTCTGTTGACCAGAAGCACGCGCACATCGTGTTTCATACCGACACAGGCGCGCGGGTCACATTTTTCGATCCGCGTCGCTTCGGCTTCATGGATCTCGTTGAGACGGCGTCGCTCGACAAGCATGCCTGGTTCGCGGGCATGGGCCCCGAGCCGCTCGGCGACGAGTTTAACGCCGACTATCTGGCCGCCGCGTTTTCAGGACGGCGACAGGGCGCGAAGACCCTGTTGCTCGACCAGAAAATCGTCGCGGGATTGGGCAACATCTATGTCTGCGAGATTCTGCACCGCGCGATGGTCTCGCCAGTTAAGGATGCGGGACTGATAGGTCGCGGAAAATGTGCCGAAATCATCAAGAGCGCCCGTTCGGTCCTGACAGAGGCGCTGGCCGCCGGTGGATCGACTCTGCGTGATTTTGCCGGCGCGGACGGCGCCCTCGGCTATTTCCAGCACAGTTTCGAGGCTTACGGCCGTGAGGGCCAACCGTGCACAAACAAGCGTTGCCGCGGAACCGTGGAACGGCTGGTGCAGGGCGGACGGTCAACCTTCTTTTGCCGGGAGTGTCAGACATGAGCCGATTTGCCGCCCTGATCCTCACAATGGCCTCGCTGCTGCTGACCGACGGCGAAGCTTCCGGGCAACCGCCTCTTTGGGTCGTCCACGGCAGACACACGACCATCTACATGTTCGGTTCAGTGCATATTCTTCCGCCCGGTCTCGATTGGGCGCCGCCGAGACTGCTCGACGCTCTGCCAAAGGCCAGGGAGCTCTGGTTTGAGCTGCCGATTGACCAGTCGACCGATGTCGCGGCGGCGAACCTTATTCGTACGCTCGGCTACCTGCCGCCGGGAGATAGCCTCTCGAAACACCTGACCGCATATGAGGAGACGCGGCTTAGGCGGGTCGGCGCGAGATTCGGCCTGGCGCCTGAAACGCTTGACGCGATGCAGCCATGGTGGGCGGAAGTCACGCTTTCCTTGAAGATGGACGATGTCGAGGGCGCGACCGCCTCACATGGTGTCGAGCAACAGTTGCAGGGCTTCGCCCCGATAAGCGCGCGGCGGCGCGCCTTCGAGACACCCGCGGCACAGATCGGATTTCTGGCCGGAGCATCCATGGCAGACCAGATCGCCTCGCTCGATGAGACCCTGCGTGAGATAGAGGAGGACCCGGGTTCCTATAAGCGCATGCTGGACGGGTGGATGACAGGCAACATTCAGGAACTGACCACGGACGCGCTTGATCCGCTTAGAACGGCGTCACCCGCCCTCTACCAGCGCCTGATCACGGACCGGAACCGACGCTGGGCGGAAACAATCCGGAACAGGCTTGCCGGACGCGGAACAATGGTCGTCGTCGTTGGCATGGCTCACCTTATCGGCCCAGAGGGCGTTCCCGCACAACTGCGTGCGACCGGACTGGCTGTTGAAGGGCCTTGAAAAGACGACTGCCAATCCGATTGACCGTCACTGTCGGTTCGCCTATATCCGCGCCTCTCGTTTTTTCCGGCGCCCGTTTCGTGCATCGACCGGGCCCCGATCCAAAAGGTACTGAACCGCGATGGCCAATAATCCCGGAGCCAAGAAGGCTATCCGCAAAATCGCTAAACGCACCGAGGTGAACAAGGCTCGCCGTTCGCGCGTGCGAACCTATCTGCGCAAGTTTGAAGAGGCCCTGACCGGTGGCGATTCCGCCAAAGCGAAAGAGGCGTTCGTTGTCGCTCAATCCGAATTGATGAGAGCGGTGAGCAAGGGTGTCGTTCATCCGAACACCGGCTCGCGCAAGGTGTCGCGTTTGCACCGCCAACTGAAGAAACTGGCTGTTGCCTAAGCGTTCTTCTTTTTCGACAATATACTGAAATCATTAGATTATTTTTGCGCCCGGAATTTTTCTGGGCGCGCGTCGATTCGTAGCAGTTGCACGATCTTCGACCTCGCCGTCACCCTCCCAAAAAAAGCTTCGCCGGTTTTCTGAAGCCATTCCGAACCTTCCGCGTGTCAACCAATTTTTAACGAATTTTGCGGTGGTTTTTGCGTTGACGGCGTGAGTCGCGAGGCTAGTCTGAGGCTATCAACGTTTGGTCTTGTACGGACGAAATCCCAGCGCTGACACGAATGCGTGTCAGCGCTGGGGGGTCTTATCAAGTGGAAAACTTGGGGCGGCGGGCACGCCGCGGTGCGATGAGTCGCGCCCATGTGTCGGGCATTGGAAACGCGGGATTCGGCAGATGGCGAGCAACAACCTCTCAAGGGCGATGATGTCTACTCCGACGGCCAACGTCTGGATCAAGACCAGTCACCTCCTGAGAGCTGAGCTTGGCGACGACGCCTACGGGTCGTGGCTGGCCCAGGCGGCGCTGCGCCCGTCAGCCGAGGGGGAATTGTGCCTCGTGACGCCGACCGGTATTGCCCGCGACTGGATTCGCCGCAATGCGTGGCGCCGGATCGGCGAGGTCTGGGCCGCAAACGATCCCGAGGGGCGGGTGCTGCACCTCAAGTCAAAAATCGAATACGAGGCGGAGGCCGGGTCGCCGACCGAGGCGTTCGAACCGGTTGAACCTTCCATCGCTCCGATAGCATCCGCAGCGCACCCGCCCGCGGTGCAGGGTGAACGCTGGTGCGGGCTGCAGGATCGATTCCGCTTTGACACCTTCGTCGCCGGACCAGCGAACGAGTTCGCCGATGCGGTCGCCAGGCGGGTCGCGTCCTGGGCTGACGGACACTTCAATCCGGTGGTGTTGCACGGGCCCTACGGCTTTGGAAAGACCCATCTTTTGAATGCGATGGCGTGGGAAGCGATGGCGAATGCGCCTGACCGCAAGGTGGTCTACCTCACCGCGGAACGCTTTCTGTCGGGCTTCGTGCGGGCGCTCATGGAACGCCGCGCGGCGAGCTTCAAGGATGAACTACGCTCGGCCGACTTGCTGCTGATCGATGACGTTCACCTGATCGGCGGAAAGCAATCCACCCAGGAGGAAATGCTTTATACCCTGGCCGCCCTGATGGAAGACGGTCGACGTGTCGTGTTCTCGGCCGACCGGCCGCCGTCCGCACTGACGGAGATGGACCCTCACCTGCGTTCACATCTGTCGGCGGGTCTGGTTTGTGGAATCGAGCCCGCCGACCGGACTCTGCGCATGGGCATACTTGAGCGGAAGTTGCAGATCCTTTGTCGCCAACAGGGCTTCGAGGGGTCGCTGCGTCCGGAAGCGATGGCTTTCCTGGCCGACAGGTTCACCGAGAGCGTACGGGAGCTGGAAGGCGCGCTCAACACCCTGACGGCGCGGGCCGGCGCCGCGATCGGCTCGCTGAGCGTCGAGGAAATCCAGCGCATGCTCAGCCTCAATCTGCGCGGCGCCGAACGGCGCGTGACCGTCGACGACATCCAGAAGGCCGCCGCCGAGCACTTTGGACTGAAGCAGGCCGACCTGATCAGCGCCTGCCGCACGCGCGCGATCGCCCGCCCAAGGCAGGCGGCGATGTGGCTGGCCAAGCAGCTGACGACACGGTCGCTGCCGGATATCGGCCGACGGTTTGGCGGCAGGGACCATACGACCGTGCTGCATGCCGTGCGCCGGATCGACGAGCTCCGCGCGGCGGACGCGCAGCTTGCCCGCGATCTGGAAACCCTGACGCGAAAACTCAGAGGCTAGGAGCGAACCGCCGGGGCGCGACGCCATGGGCGGCAAAAAATGCGAGCATCCGCGCCCAGCCGTCCGTGGCGTCGGCGGCGTTGTAGCTGTCGCGGTAGTCCGCGTGGAACCCGTGACCGGCGTCGGGATAGACGATTATCTCGCTGTCGGTCTTGTGCTCCGCCGCCAGAGCCTCGCGCATCGCCGGGATTGAGGCCGCAAGGCCGTCCTTGGCGCCGTAGAGGCCGAGCACGGACGCATGCAGCTGTCCGGCCAGCACAGAGGGCCACAGGCGTTTAGGATCGCCGCCCGAGGCTGGAGGGACCATGCGACCGTACCAGGCGACACCCGCCCTGAAGTCGGCGAATTCCTCGCAGGCCAGCCAGGTGGTCCCGCCGCCCCAGCAGAAGCCCATAGGCGCTAAAATAAGCCTGACATGTTCTGATATCGTCGTCGTCGAGGCGGCTCGTGGAGATGTCGTCGTAGCCTGGTCCTGGCTTTCTGGAGCCGCCTGATGCTTGGCTGGGGAATGATG
>JANXTX010000043.1 GCA_025352165.1 Caulobacteraceae bacterium
CAATCGGTTCGGCGGTATCCATCAGGCGACCTTTCGCAGGCTGACGACAAGGCAGCCATTGAGCACCTGGCGCTGGATCTGATCGTAGCGGCCCTGGGGAAGGCTGACCCGCCGCTCGAACCGGCCCTGCGGCAGCTCCAGCCGGTGGATGACGGCGGTGCGCAGTTCCGCCGGCACCGTGCGCTCACCGGCGATAACCAGGAAGGCGCCGTCGATGGAAAGCTGGATCGCACCCTCGCTGACACCCGGCAGGGCGGCGATGATCAGGACGTGGGAAGGCGTTTCGAGCACATCCACCGGCGGTTCCCAGTGCACCTGGCGCGAGGGCCCGGCGCTGGGCTGGAACAGCTGGCGGTGCAGCCTCTCGGCGCGCGCGAGAACATCGAGCGCATCACCCCACATCCAGTCGCCCGGATCACGTTCGGCCATGGAGGGTTCCTTTGGTGCGCGCGCTGGTCATGCCCCATGATCTGGTGGCGCGGTGGGGGGAAGGCAAGTTCGGGGGGGCGGCGAGGCGTCGGCGCCAGACCTCTCTCCCCATAAAGGCCAGGGAGGAACGAGGGCTGTGACCAAGTCGACATAAATCGCGCGTAAAATGCTCGCCGTGGACCGATCCACGACATGGGAGAAGACGACATGAGCACGCAGGACATCGCCCACGACCTGGTGGCGCTTTGCAAGGAAGGAAAATTCGGAGAAGCCGGCGAGAAGTACTGGGCCGACGATGTGGTCAGCATCGAGCCGATGGGCGAGAACCCTGCGTCGCGCGGCAAGGACGCGGCGCGTGGCAAGGGCGAGTGGTGGAATAGCAACCACGAAATCCACTCGGTCGAGGTCGAGGGGCCCTACGTCAACGGCGATCAGTTCAGCGTCCGCTTCAAGATGGACGTGACCATGAAGGTCAGCGGCCAGCGAATGCAGATGGATGAGCACGCGCTCTACACGCTGAAGGACGGCAAGATCGCCGAGGAGAGGTTCTTCTTCGGCGGGTAAAGAGCCGGGAGCGCCCGAGGGTTGACAGGCGTAGTGTCGCCGTGCGTCATTATACAATGATGCACGAATGTAAAGTCTTGGAGCGGCCGACGGCGCAGCGGGTACGGGTGTCGGATGGGAATATCCTGCGGGCGGTGCGGCGATGCATCGACGCGAAGGGGCCCGCCGGGCTGACCTTGGCGGAGGTCGCGCGAGACGCCGGCCTGACGCGGATGCAGGTCTATAACCGGTTCGGCTCGCGCGAGGCGCTGATCCTCGCGCTGCTGGTGAGCCACGCCGAGCGGTTCAACGAGTCGGTCGCCGAACGGATCGCGCAGGCGCCGAGCGCGGGCGAAGGCATCGTCACCGGCATGCTGGAGGCCATCCGGGCCGGGCGGGAGGACAAGTATTTTGCTCTGCTGGTCGGGCCCGCGACGTCGGGACGGGGCGGCGGCGTGCCGGGGGCGGCGCGGGCGGCGCTGGATGCGTCGCGGCGACGCTGGGTTCCGCTGCTTGCCGACGCGCTGGCGTCGGGGGAGTTGGTGTCGCCCCTGACGGCCGAGGACATCGCCCACTGGATCGGTCTGACCGAGTTGTCCCTGTTCACCGCGACCGATGGGTTCGGCCTGAGCCTCGCCGACTGCGAGCGCTATATTCGCGCGTTTGTGGTCGCGCCGCTGGTTGCACCAAAGTGCGGAGGTGAATGACAGCGATGAACGCCCCCTTCGACCCGCTGGACCCGGCGATGCCGATCGACCCCTATCCGCACTATCGCGCGCTGCGAGAAGCCGACCCGGTGCATTGCTCGCCGATGGGATTCTGGGTCCTGACCCGGCACGCGGACGTCGCCGCCATGCTGGGAGATTCGGAGGCGTTCCAGCATTGCTATGCGCAGACGCAGGTCGCGCGGCTGGGGCCGGGCGTGGAGGCGCAGCCGTATTTCTCGCGGTTTCGCCGGATGCTGTTCGTGATGGACGGCGCCGATCACGCGCGCGTCCGACGGCACGTGCACGGCTCGATCGCCCGGCGGCTGTCGGCCACTCGGCCGAAGATCGCGACATTCGCGGCGCGGCTGATCGATCGGGCGTCCGGGGGCCGGCGCATGGATCTGATCGCCGACTACGCGTATCCGCTGCCCAAAGCTGTGATCGGCGACATGCTGGGCATCCCCGAGGCGGACCACGAGCGGATCGCCGATTGGGCCGGCGCGTTGAGCCCGGCGCTTGAGTTTCTGCCCATGGCGTCTGACACACTGTCGGCCGCCAACGCCGCGACGCTGTCGCTGGAGGACTATTTCAGGGAGCTGATCGCGCGGAAGCGGCGGGAACCAGCGGAGGATCACCTTTCCGACCTGGCCGCGGTGATTGGAGCGACCGATGGTCTTTCGGAGGCGGAGGCAATCGCCAACGCCATCCTGGGCTATGTCGCCGGGCACGACACCACCACTGGCGCGATCGGCCTGGCCATGCTGGCGCTCCACCGCCAGCCGAGCCAGTGGCGCAGTCTGGTCGCCGACCCCGCGCTGTCCGCGCGCGCCGTGGACGAGTTGACGCGGTTCGACACCCCCGGGCAGGGAACGGCGCGCATCGCCATGCGGGACGCCACGTTCGGCGAGCGGACGGTTCCCGCCGAATCGATGATCCTGGGCTATCTGGGCGCGGCCAACCGCGACCCGGCCGCGTTCGCCGACCCCGACCGGCTCGATATCGATGCCGGCAATCGCAAACCGCTGGTGTTCGGCGGCGGGGCCCACGCCTGCGTCGGCCAGGCCATCGCCCGCTATGAAATCCAGGTGACCCTGGACCTGTTCGCCCGCATGTGCCCCGGTCTGGAACTTGAGACGCTTGAGCCGGCGTTTCGGGGCACGGCGCTGGTGCGTGGGGTGAGGGCGCTGGAGGTGGGGTGGTAGGGGGGAATAGGCGTCCGTGAAATGATCACCCACGCGATTTCCCTCGTCGCCGGTCAATAAGCGCCCGGACCACAACGATTGGGGTACGGGATCAGCTTCCCGGTTTAGAGCCGGTCGACCAAGGGTCGACGACAGCGACGTCGAGGTGTTCAAAATGTCGCCGGTTGCGGGTGGCGATATCGGCCCGCCGCGAAAGGGCAATGCCGGCGATCTGCGTGTCGCGAAAATCGATCGTGCGCCCTGAAGCCTGACGGCGCGCGGCGAGGTCCGCGGCGGCGATGGAGGCGCCAGTGTCGAAAGCGGCGATCCGGCCCTCCAGATCCTCGGCCAGGAGGAGTTCGAACGCCCGGTCGAGCGCCCGGCGGCGGTGACTGTCGGGCAGCAGCGCCACGCCGAACTTCACCTCAAAAACACTGATCGAGGTGGTCCAGACCGATAGTGCCGGCTGGGCATCAAGCCAGTCAACCACGGCCTGATCCGGCGGATCGCGCATGAGCGCCGACAGGACATTGGTGTCGAGGAAGATCATCAGCCAAGGTCGGCGGCGCGGGGAGACTGCCCCCTCAGCTCGGGAATTTCCTCATTCAGGCCAAGGCCCGCAAAGCGCGCGGCGATGCGCGAACCCAGCGCCGTCGGCTCGCCATTTGGCTGAACCGCGGCCGCGCGAAGAATCTCGCGGACCTCGGCCTCAACACTGCGGCGATTGCGGCGAGCGCGCTCACGCAGGCGATCGCGAATGTCACCTTCAAGATTGCGGATCAGGAGCTGTGCCACGGTGAGGTCCTGTCGGATTGAATGACGAAAAACGATGTCATGATATCACTGATGAGGAAAGCGTGGCCAACATTCGCGAGCCCCCCCCCCCCTTAATACTGTGGCAAGGCGGTGCATTCGGGGGCCGACAGGACGGAACAATCCCGCAACACTTCCGGGAAGGACCGCAATTGGCCGTATTCCAGATCATCCCTGATATCGGGAACATAGTCCTGCCGACCGTAAAGCAAGCATCTTCGAGCGAGTTCGCCGGGCGGTTCGGCCAGTGGTCGTTCACCGCACAGTCGGCGCCGGTGCAGGTCACCAACCAGAAGACCGGCGTGGAGCTCGGCTACTTCGTCTCGGCCAGCGAGTTCGAGGCCTATCTTGAGGTGCGCGAACCGCTACCGCAGGCGCGGATTGTCTGGGAGATGCCCGATGAACTGGCGGCCGAACCCGACAAACCGATCGTGCTTCGTCGACCGGAACTCGACTCCCTGATGCAGGAGTGAACCGCCCAGATCGTCTGGTTCCCGAGCCGGGACTGGTGATTTCTCACGCCCACCTTTGGCGCTTCTTTGCACACATCCGAGCGCACCGCGCCGGAATGGTGGAACGCACCGAGTGAAGAAGTCAGGGACGCCCAGGCCCTGCCCTGATCGGCATGGGACGCACCTGGCAAAGCCGGTAGAGATGCCAGGTCAAGAATGAATTGTAATGACGAGAACATTACATCAAAATGGCCGAGCCTCCTCGCGCGGGAAATCGCCATGCCGTCCGCAGTCAGTCAAAAACGCGACACCCTTAACATCCGCATCCGTTCGAGCGATCGTAGCCTGATCGACCGCGCGGCGGCGTTGTCAGGCAAGACGAGAACCGACTTCATCCTTGAGGCCACGCGCCGCGCCGCCGAGGAAGCGATCCTCGATCGCACATTGTTCGTCGCCAGCCCGGACGCCTATGCCGAATTCCTGACGCGGCTCGACGCGCCGCCGGAACCGAATGAGCGCCTGCGAAAAACGCTGCAAACCCCGCCGCCCTGGGAAACGCCGGCACCCGGGAAGGCCTGATGGCGTACACCGCGCCGCGGCCCCTCGCCGATGGCGACAGCTTCGAAGCGTTCGCGTCGGGTGAACCCTCGCTGGACGAGTGGCTGAAACGCCGCGCGCGCGCCAATCAAGTGAGCGGCGCGACCCGCACATTTGTCGTCAACGAGGGGACTTGCGTGATCGGCTACTATGCCCTGGCCTCAGGTGGAATCGCCATCGCGGACGCGACCGGCAGGTTTCGCCGCAATATGCCTGAACCGATCCCGGTAGCCGTGCTGGCGAGGCTTGCGATCGATACATCCTACCAGGGCCGCGGCCTCGGCAGGGCGCTGTTCCGCGACGCTGCGCTCCGCGTGCTGGGGGCGGCGGACATACTCGGCATTCGCGGCATCATAACCCACGCGATTTCCCCCGGCGCCAGGGTCTTCTATCTCGCGCTAGGCTTCGCTGAGTCGCCCCTCGACGAAATGACACTGATGGTGGCGCTTGCGGATGTCAGGTTGAATATGGGCGCGGAGTGATGGTTGCCGTAGCTCGGCGCACTTTGCGATGCACTGGACGTCGACACCGTAAACTGTCGACGTATTACAACCGGACCGCTGGGCGGTGGTGGTCCCGTTGCGGGTAAAAGCCCACCTGGGGCTGGATGCGCCCAGGTGTTGGATCACCTGCGATGAGTACAACGCCTTCGACTGGCCAGGCGTGGACTTGCTCCCCACGCCGATAGTCGCGCCCGCCTATGGATTGGTTCCAAACGAATTGATCGAAGCCGTGCGCGCGGAGATGCGCGCAGCGCGTGCCCACAGCGGTTTGAAGGGCGTCGCACGAACAAAATAGCAAGCCGACGATTCCGCATGCACCCTGCCGCGCTTGTCTGGCGCGGCAATCTCGACGTGGACAGCAGATTGCCAGTGAGCAGCGCGAATTGTCCGGGGGCGCGGGCCGATATAAGATCGTTGATCAGCGCCTGGGCAGGCGCGGCTATACGGGGGGGCCGATGTCGAGATCAGGAATGCTGGCGGCGCTGGCGGTTCTATGGCTGGCGGCTTCACCGGTCGCGGCGCAGCCGATCGTGCTGGGCGGCGACGTCGTCGTACCGGTCGAGAACCGGCCAGGCCTGGGCCTGTTCGTGCAGGGGTATATCAACGGCCATGGCCCTTATCGGTTCGCGCTGAGCTTTCTCGACAAGACGATGCTTACGCCGACGGTGGTCAGGGAAATCGGACTGGTGACTGAAGCGGCGGGCATTGGCCTGGGCGCTCTAAACAATCAGGTCCAAAACGCACTCACAGTGAAGGAGGCCGAAATCAGGATCGGCGAGAAAGCAGTCGCTGTGGACAATGTCCGTGTGCTATCCGACCGCGATCTGAACACCTATACACCCGTTCGCGAGTTCGCGGGATTCATTGGCGTGGAGCTGTTACGGAACGGCTTCGTAACCCTGAACGCCGAGCGAACGCAGATCCGGTTCGCCCGCCGTTCACTGGAGGAAGCCGGCGAGACAGGATCGACCCCCATTCCGTTGGGCGACAGCGCAACCAATGGAATCGTCGCGGGACCGGCTGACCCCATCCCCAGCGTGGACATCACGATGAATGGCCGTCACGGCCGGCTCCGGCTGGGGTCAAACGGGAGCGGATTGGCCTTCTTCAACACTTCGAAGCTGGGCGCGGCGCTGATCAAGGCGTCGCCGTATCGATTTCAAAGCATAATATGGACACCCGACGGGGTGACGGTGTTCGAGCAGGGCGCTGCAGTGAATATCGATATCGGTGACAGGCGCGTGGAGAGAGCAACGATCGCCCGCGTCGTGGACAAAGCCCCCTTCCCTGTCAGCGAGATCATGAACGGTTTTCCGGTCGAGGGGATCATCGGACTGAAACAAATGGGACCGGTCGCATTTTCGATCGACAACGCCGCGGGCATGGCATGGATCGGGCCCGCCAAGGCAGCGGACGAGCCCGCCGCAGACACGCCCGGGGCAAAGGCGCCCGCCAAATCGAACGGCCTGATGCCCTGGCTCTACAAGGGACGCGGCGTCGCCCGGGAGATCTATCGCGGCGGCCCAGCCGACCTGGCCGGCATAGCCCCCGGCGACGAGATCGTCAGCCTGAACGGAGAGGGCGTCGTCGAGTACTACGAACACATCGACCCGAAAGCGAAGACGACGCCGCCGCTGACAGTGGTGTTCCGCAATGGGTCGGGCGTGCACACGGCGGTTTTGGTGGCGGGGTTGCCGAGGCTGGATTGAGGGGGATTCTGCGCCAGCGTTGCCGGCAGGAAACGCCGCGCGCCTTCTGTTGCAATCGGGCGCCGGGCCTATACCAGTCCCCCTAAAGATTGACACTTGCCCACTCACGCGTGCCGATTGAACGGATGCGTTCGGGGTCATTGATCAGGAATCGCCAAGCGCCTTGGCAAGCGTCGAGGATATCGTCGTAGGTAGGCCAGACGAGAGCACAAAGCTTGTTTTGCCGCAGGTAGTCCCAGACGTTCTCCATTGGGTTCAGTTCAGGTGAATGTGGAGGCAAGGTCAGCAGGGTGATGTTGTCCGGAACGATGAGTTTTTTACCGCGCTGATGCCAGCCGGCTCCATCGCAGACAAGAATCGCGTGAGCACCCGACGCGACCGCGGCGCTGATCTCCACGAGATGTACGTTCATGGCATGTGTCGTCGCGTAGGGCATGATCATGGCGGCGCCGACGCCGCGATCTGGGCAGATGGCGCCGAATAGGTATGTTGAGACGTGGCGGTTGTCGCGGACCATCCGGGGGCGCGAGCCGATCGGAGCCCAGATATCGGCGTGGCCGCCTTTCTGTCCTACGCGCGCTTCATCCTGGAACCAGATTTCCAGCGGCCGGCCGATCGCGGTGCTGGAGAGTGCGGCTTTGACCAGGTCGGAGAAGTTTTTTTAAAAGTTTCCTCGGCTTCGGGGTCCTTTTGAGGGTGGACCGGGCGCGGCTGCAGGCGTGTCAGGCGAAGTTCATGCAGCCATCTGCCGACCGTGTTTTCATGTACCGTGACCGAAAATCGGCGTTGTACCTCGGCCCGCAAGTTCACGCATCGCCAGCGCACCACGCCGTGAACTTCGGGATCCGGCCCCGCGATCACCAAGTCGAGTAGTTCCGCCCGCTGCAAAACCGTCAAGGAGGGCGGGCGGCCCGGAGAGCGGCGAGACTTCAAGCCCTCGACACCAGCGGCGTTGTAGCGATGAACCCAGTCGCGAAGGGTCTGCCGGTCCATGCCGTTGAACTCAGCCGCTTCCGTTCGATCCCAGCCATCCAGAACCATCGCTATGGCTAGGATCCGACGCACCTGTTCACCATCCGAGCACCGACTGCTTAGGCCCCGCAGCTCCTCTGCCGTATAGTCCGTCCGCGTAACTTCCAGGGGCGCGCCCATTCGACATCTTCGCTGTCCCAATCAACCCCATGGAATCGAAACAGCGGCGTCTTGGGAAGCCCCCCTGAGTCAGCCTTATCGGGGACTGGTATTACACGGTCCAAGCAGGCTAACTCGGTGTGAGGCTATGGAACACTCAATAGCCGCAGCAGATGATTGGGCACCGGCGCGCGCAGCCGCCAATTCACGGTGATCGGCGCCTCGCCGCTCCATGATTCAAAGTCGACATCGCCGCAGTAATAGAACGGGGCACCCTTGCTGCCCCGGAGTTTTCCGCTGCGGATGAACAGGTGAGTTTCAAAGCCTTTGCCAGCTTGGCTGATGATCCGGCCGGCTCGGGAATTTTGCGTGGCGCGATTCTGGCTGTGCCATTGGAAACGGTCGGGTGAGAGGAAGTGATCATCGTAGTCCCCACCCGTCTGGAGATTGCCCTTTTCAAGCGTGACCAGCAGGAAGGCGTGACCGCCCTCGACGACGAACCCTTGATTCCAGGAGCCGCTTCTAAAGGTCAGGCCGAATTGGCCGGGGATTTCCTCTCGCATGTATTCCCGCCACGGTTCAGCGGACGATGCGGAGAACTGCGGGGGCGCATGACCTGATGCGTCGGCAGGTGTTGCGGTGGATTCGTCCGTATGCGCGTCAGGAAATATGTCGCTGGAAATCCGGACCAGGTAGCTTGCCAATCGCCAATCGACGAGTTCGCGAACCATGCCGTTGAACGCGGGCCTTAGGGCGTCATCCACCTTGAAGCTTGTCGACAGGACGTCCCCTTCGAACGTGAAGAACGGTCTGCCGCTGGGGTCGCGGCGGCTGTTCCAGGCGGGGACGGGATTGGTTCTGACCGACTCGCGGACGGCCTTGAAGTCGTCGAGCGGAGCGGCGACGTCGGCGGCGAGCCTGGGGTTGCGGCGAGCGATCTCCTGAAAACGGGCGGTAAGGTCGTCGAGGAAAATCGAACCGGGAAGCTCGTTTGCCTCCAGCATGGCCTGGAGCAGGACCATCTTGTAGCTGCGGGTCATCGGCGTGCGGGCGAATTCGTCGAATACGGCATGATGCTGTTTGAGCGCGGCCGCCTCCTCGGCTGTCAGATCGTCCTGCGCGGCTACGAAATCGAACCATCCACCATGGCCGGAATCCATAGGCTTGAAACCAGCGTGGAAGACCTCGATTGCCGTGGGACGAAGGTCGAAGCGTTGCTTGAAGTCCTTGTACCAGGCCTCAATGGCGTCGCCACGCTTTGCTGGACGCAACCAGTTCTTCAAGAAGTTCAGCGCCTGGAGGTCGTAGGTGACGTCGCAGCCGGGTGGGAGCGTCAGCGTATGGTCTCGGGCCTGATCGAGGCTGAGTTGGAGTGCGCGATCGCCGGGGCCGCTGTTCAGCAATAGGCGGGCGCTGTTGAGGAAAGTGCGATGGTTTCCGATGTAGTCGATGACGGCGAGATGATCCTTGCCGGGAGAGCGGCGCAGACCGCGGCCGAACTGTTGGGTCCAGACGACGGCCGAGGCGGTGGGACGGAGCATCAGGATGGTGTCGATGCTTGGCACGTCCACGCCCTCGTTGAACATGTCGACGGCGAACACGATGTCGAGTTCGCCCGCATGCAGGGCCTGCAGGGACGATGAGCGCGCGGCGGAGGTGGGGCCGGAATGGACGGCAACGGCGCGGCGGCCATTGGCACTGAAAAACTCCGCCATGAAGTCGGCATGGCGTTGGGAACAGCAGAAGCCAAGTGCACGCTGGCCCCCGTGGGTGGTGAGCTGTTCAAGGGCGTTGCGGGCGCGCGCTTGCGTCGCCAAGGCGTTGGTCAGGGCGATCTCGTCGAAGTTGCCGCTGCGCCAAGGGATGTTGGCGTATTCGACTTCATCCGGGACGCCGAAGTAGTGGAATGGGCAAAGCAGCCCTGCCTGGATGCCGTCGATGAGGCCGCAGTCGAAGACCAGATTTTCCTGGCACAGGCCGAGCAGGTCGCCACCGTCGGTTCGCTCGGGCGTAGCGGTGAGGCCGAGCAGGAACTTCGGGCGGAAGTGGTCGATCAGGGCGCGGTAGGTGCGGGCGGCGGCATGGTGGAACTCGTCGATGACGATGTAGTCGAAGGCGTCGGGCGCAAAGGTCCGCAGGTGCTGGGCCCTGCCCAAGGTCTGAATGGACGCGAACAGGACTTCGGCGTCACGGTCTCTGTCGGTGTCGGCGTAGCGGCCTATGCGGGCGTTTGGACGGAGGGTGCGGAAGGTATCCGAGGCCTGATTGAGGATCTCTTCGCGGTGGGCGACGAATAGAACCCTGGTGAATTCGGGGCGCTCAGCATCGAAGGCGCTGAGCCAGGTCTTACCGAGGCCGGTGGCGAGCACGACGAGGCCGGCGGTGTAGCCACGCGTGCGAGTCTCTTCCAGCGCATCGAGGGCGCGCTGCTGAATCGGGTGGGGTATGAATACCTGACGTTCCGGTTCGGGGCCGACCTCGGCGACTATGGGGCGGTCGGTGTTGTCAGTGCGGCGGCGGCGTTCGTAGGCATCGATCCAAGTGTGGTCGAGGGGCTTGACCTCCGGCCGGGCAGCCAGGCCCTCAAAGGCGTCGAGGACGTCGCGCCAGCCACCTTGCTGGTTAGCCGTGACCAGCCGCAAGTTCCACTCGACGCCGTGTAGCAGGGCAGACTGCGAGAGATTGGAGCTGCCGACGAGGGCGACGCCGGCGCCGTCGGGGTCGTGGAATATCCAGGCCTTTGGGTGGAAGGCGGTGGCGCCGGCTTCGAAGACTCGCAGAGTCACATTGCCGGAGAGATCGAGCAAGCGGCGCAGGGCCGAGGGGTCGGTGACATCGAGATAGTCGCCGGTGATCAGGCGCAATGCGCCCTCGCGGTTGAGTAGGTCCTGAAGGTGGGGCCGAAGCAGGTCGACACCGCTATTCATCACAAAGGAAATCGCGGCGTCGACGCGGTGGGCGCGGTCGATGTGCGGAATCAGATGGTGCAGGAGGGCGTCCTCGCCGCCGGCGATCAGGGAGCGCTGGTGGGGTGTGGGGACCGGTGGTTGGGCGGCAAGAAGCGAGGGCGGGACGCCCCCGGTCCACGGGACACTCCCGGTTGTAGCGGCGGTCACCTCGGGGCTTGGCTTGAGGTAGTTGCCGCGGGCGGGGATGACGTGGCGGACGCCGCCGCGGGGGTCGTCCATGTCGCCGTTGCGGCGGGGGATGATGTGCAGGTGGAAGTGGGGGATGGTCTGGCCGGCGGCGGGGCCTTCGTTGAAGCCGACGTTATAGCCGTCGGGGGCGTGATCCGCGTCCAGTAGCGCGCGGGCCTGGTCGAGAGCGGCGATGAGGGCCTGTTGCTCCGTGGGGTGCAGGTCGCGCCAGACGGCGACGTGACGGTGCGGGGTGATCAGCAGATGGCCTTCGGTGACCGGGAAGGCGTCCCTGATCGCCTTGACCAGCGGGCCGACAAAGGCGACGCGGTCCGGGTCGGGCAGGCAGAATGGGCAGGGTTGATCGGGCAGGTCGGGGCTTTCGCGGCGGGGGCGCGGTGAGGTTGTGAGTTGAGGGGGATTCTTCGGGGAGGTGAAGGGCTGGCAAGGACGGTGGGGTTGAAGGGTTTTGGTCCGGGGGGCGGCGCGGCCCTTACCCTGACGGCTTCCGCGTGGGCCCTGGGGACTTCGATGCACAGTTTGCCGTCTGTCCATCCGCTAACGCCGATGGGAGGAGGAGACACAGGATGTTTGACATTGTCGCCCATAGGTGACACATCCAGGGCATCGAAATTCGACTTGCCGAGCGATTTGCGGATTGGCTCCATGCGTTGCGGGACTATCGCGCCCGCGCGCGGATCCTGGAACGGTTGCGGCGACTGGCGATGGGGAACGCTGGGGACGTCAAGCCGATCGGCGAGGGGCTTAGTGAGCTTCGGATCGATTGCGGTCCTGGGTACAGGGTCTATTTCGTACGGCGCGGCGAGCAACTGATTGTCGTACTGGGCGGAAGCGACAAGCACGGACAGGCGCGTGAGATCAGATTGGCCAAGGCCGACGCCAAGGAACTGGACACATGACCCTGAAGACCATCGCCTTCGATCCGGCGGAATTCCTGGATACGCCCGAGATGATTGCCGAGTATCTGGCCTCGGCCTTCGAGGCCAACGATCCAGCCATCATCGCCGACGCGATCGGGGTCGCGGCCCGTGCGCATGGCATGTCCCGACTGGCCCGGGACGCAAACCTCAGCCGCCAGGCGCTTTATCGCGCGCTCAGCCCAAACGGGAAGCCGGAACTGCCGACCCTGGTCAAGGTTCTGGCCGCGCTGGGTGTGCGGCTGACGCCGGTTCCTATCGAGAAGGCGACGTGAACAGGGACGGACAGGGGCCGCTGACTTAGCCTGCCGCGAAGTCAATCGGGGCCCGGACAGTCAGGCGATCATCCAGGTGTGGGCCGATACCGTCGTCGTGGGTGTAACGTCCAACGGCCTCAAATGTTTGCGGACCCGTCATTCGCCGCGCGGCGGCTTGACCCGGCGGCGGGGCGGCCGCAGTGCGGGGGGATGTGCGAGACCGCCCTCACCCCGCCACCGTTGAACAGGTCGATCCTGGCGATTGCCTTGCCGTCGATGGCGACGAATGTCGCCACGGCGCTGTTCGGGCTGGCGGACATGTGGGCGATCGGGCGGCTGGGGGACGCGGCTGCGCAGGGGGCGGTGGAGATCGGCGCCAAGCTGCTGATGACCGCGCTGATCGTGTTCAACTTCCTGCGCTCGGGCACCGTGGCGCTGACCGCGCAGGCGGCCGGGCGGGAAGACGCGGAGGCGCAGGCGGCGACGCTGGTGCGCGGCGTCGCGGCGGCGCTGGCGATCGGCGCGGTGTTTCTGATCGCCCGGCCGCTGGTGATCGAACTGGGGCTGAAGGCGCTGGGCGCGGGCGGCGTGGTGGCGACGATGGCGCGGACCTATGTCGGCATCCGCTATTGGGGCGCGGTCGCCTGGCTGATCAACGCGGTGCTGGTCGGCTGGCTGATCGGGCGCAAGCGGATGCGCGCGATCCTGGCGGTGGAGGTCGGCTCGAACCTCGTCCACATCACCCTGGACCTGACGTTCGTGCTTGTGCTGCATCTGGGCGTCGCGGGCGTCGCCTTCGCCACCCTGACCTCCGAGGCGCTGAAGCTGATCGCGCTGGCGGTGTTGGTCGCGCGAGAGGGTCCCGCGCGGCAGGCGCTGAGGCTGATCACCGCGCAGGCGACCTGGCGGGCGGGCGAGCTGGTCGCGCTTTTCCGCCTCAACCGCGACCTGCTGGGGCGAACGGCGCTGTTGATGACAGCGACGGTGCTGCTGACGCGCGCCGGCGCCCAACAGGGCCCGACCATCCTGGCCGCCAACGCCATTCTCTATCAGCTGTTCAGCCTGTCGGCGCTGCTGCTGGATGGGTTCGAGAGCGCCACGCAGGTGCTGTGCGGCGAGGCGTTGGGCGCGCGCGACCGGTTGCGGTTTGCGGCGGTGGTCAGGGCCACGCTTATCTGGGCGCTCGGCGCGGCGGCGATCATCACCCTGGTGTATGCGGTGTTCGGGGCGCGGTTCGCCGCCGCCTTCAGCGCGGCGCCGGCGGTGATCGCGACGACCGGGGTCTATGCGGCCTGGGCGATCGTCATGCCGCTGGCCGGAGTGACCTCGTTCGTGTTCGACGGCGTGTTCATCGGGTCCAGTTGGACCCGGGCAATGTTGGTCACCATGGCCGGCGCGCTGGCAGTGTTTGTCGCAGGGCTTGCGGCATTCGGGTCACTTGGCAACCACGGCCTGTGGCTGGCGTTCACGCTGTTTTTCCTGGTGAGGGCGGCCGGTCAGGCGTGGATGCTGCCAGGATTGATGCGGCGATCGTTCGGCGAGGAACGGTGAAAGGCGGGGGCGGGACGCCCATGGGCGCCAAATTTAGAAGGTCGGCCGCAAGCCTCGCCGCCGGAGCGCCGGCTTCCAGCCCATAGGCGCTAGGATAAGGGACATTTCCCTATTTCTAGCGTAGCTGCAGCTGCTAAACATCTTGAAGATGACCCACGGACCACCTCTCCCATCTGGGAGAGGGAGGGGCCCGATCGCGCGGCGATTGGGAGGGTGAGGGTCTGTAGCGTTGACAGAAAGACCCTCATCTTCCCACGCCAAGAGGCGCGGGCCGTTCGCCTTCGCCCAGTCGGGAGA
>JANXTX010000054.1 GCA_025352165.1 Caulobacteraceae bacterium
GCCAAAGCCGGTGAAGTTGGTTCCCAGGCCGGTCAACGTCGCCGCTCCCGCGCCCAACTCAAGTGTTCCGCCCCCACCCGATACCGAAGCGTCAAAAGAGGCGCCCGATCCGATGATCAACCGGTCGCTGGCGAATCCGAGTTTGAGGTTGCCGCTGACCGCTCCGAACACGGTCAGGCGTTGGTTGGCAGCCAGGGTCTGGCTTCCGGCGAGAGTCCAGGAACTCCCTGCGTCAAGCTGATAGGCGCCAAAGCCGCTGAAGCTCAGCGACTCAGGGCCCGTTACCGTTCCGCCAACCCCCAGGCCGGTGATCGTGCCTGTCCCTCCGGCCAGTTCCAGGATCCCGCCGCCACCCTGCGCCACGCCGACCCAGGTCGAGCCGGCTTCCGCGATCAGCCGGTCGGAGGCTGATGTCAGCTTGACCGCGATCCCCCCGGTTCCCACGATTGAGCCATAGTTGGTGATCGTCGCCGCGCCGGTGGGACCTGCGTAAACTCCAACTGTACCGGAGACGAGCGCGTCCGTCGTTGTCTTGCCGCCGTTGGTTACATTACCGCCTGGGGTCAACACCACACCGGCGGCCGCCCCCGCAGCGATCGTACCGACATTAACGAGCGAACCGGCCACTGTCAGGCTGTCGCCGACACCCGGACTGTTGGCGCCCGTGAATGTCCAAAAGCCGCCAGCGTCGATCTGATAGCTTCCAAAGCCGGTGAAACTTGTCCCCAGGCCCGTAAATGTCGCCGTTCCGGCGCCTAGCTCGAGCGCGCCACCCCCGCCGTGCACCGCGCCGACGAAGGTTGCGCCGGCGCCGACGATCAGCTTGTCCGCAGAGGACATGAACTGGACTGATGTCCCGCCGGTCCCCTGGATAGTTCCGAAGTTTGTGACGGTCGCATGGCCGGCCGGTCCGGCGTAGATACCTACGACGCCCGAGATCAAGGCGCCGTTTGTCCCGCCGCCGCCGTTGGTGACGACTCCCCCACCCGCAAGGTTGACCGACGCGCCGCTCGCCACTGTACCGGCGTTCGCCAGTGATCCGGCAATGTTCAACGCTCCCGCGCTGGTAAGCGTCTGGCTTGTCGTCAGGCTGTCCATTCCGGCAAGCGACCAGGTGCCGCCGCCGTCGAGGACGTAGGAGCCAAAGCCACTGAACGACAATGAGGCTCCGCCTGACAGAATTCCAACGGCGCCAAGACCCGTGATGGTTCCAGTTCCACTCGCCAACTCCAGTGTTCCGCCGCCACCCCGCGCCGCGCCAAGGATCGTCGAGCCCGCCTCCACGATCAAGCGGTCGCCCGCCGACCCGAATATGATCGCGTCGCCGCCGGTTCCCTGGATCGTGCCGTAGTTGACCACTATCGCCGCGCCGGTCGGACCGGCGTAGATTCCCACCGTGCCGGAGATCAGTGCTTTCGTCGCCCCCGCGCCGCCATTGGTGATGAGCCCGCCGGACGCCAGAGAGATTCCGCCGCCGCTGAAGATCGTTCCGGCGTTGGCGAGCGTTCCCCTGACCACTAGTGCTCCGTTGTTGGAGAGTGTCTGGTTCGCGCTAAGGCTCTCGCTTCCGGTCAAGGTCCACGACCCGCCGCTGTCGAGAACATAGGAGCCAAAACCGCTGAATTTCAGCGCCTCCGACCCGGATACGGTCCCGCTCGACCCGAGGCCGGCAACGGCGCCCGTCCCCGACCCGAGTTCCAGCGTTCCGCCGCCTCCTTGGACGGCGCCGATGAAGGTGGAGCCCGTCTCGACGATCAAGCGGTCGTGGGTCGAATTGAACAGTACCGACGTCCCTCCGGTCCCACGGATCGTGCCATAGTTGGCGACGGTCACCGAGCCGGCC
This sequence comes from Caulobacteraceae bacterium, assembly GCA_025352165.1. Lineage (GTDB taxonomy): Bacteria > Pseudomonadota > Alphaproteobacteria > Caulobacterales > Caulobacteraceae > Acaudatibacter. The sequence continues at coordinate 1,844 of JANXTX010000054.1, forward strand.
GGTGCGCCGTATGCCGTTACGCCGTAGACTCCCACGTAGCCTGAGATCAGGGCGCCATTCGCACCTGGACCACCGTTACTGACGCCGCCGTTCTGGATCGCCACGCCCGCCGAGTAGGTTCCGATGATCGTGCCAAAATTGATGACGGTCACCGGACCCCCGAGGGCATAAACACCTTCGAAAAATCCCGCGATCAGGCCTGTCGCGGCCGACGGGCCGCCATTGATGATCGTGCCACCCGCGGCCATGGCCACCCCGGCAAGACTGAGACCGTTTATCGTCCCGTAGTTGGTAACTATCGCCGCGGCGCCATTGACGTAGACGCCGTCAAAATAGCCCTGGATCAAGGCAGTCGTGACGCTCGCGCTGGAGTTGGCGACACTGCCGCCTGCTCCCAGCAGGACCCCTTCGGAGCCAGCTCCCGTGACGGTTCCGAAATTGGTGACTGTCGCGCTTGAGAAGGCGGCATAGATACCGTCGTTCCCGCCACGGATCAGCGCATTGGTCGATGCGCTCCCGCCATTGGTGATCCTGCCGCCCGGCGTGAGCTGCACGCCGTCCTGATTGATGCCTCTTATGGTGCCGAAGTTGGTGACGGTCTCGGCAGCGCCGTTCTGGCCGTAGATGCCGTCGAAATAACCCTGGATGAGCGCCGTGGCCGATCCGACGTTGCCGTTGGTGATTGTCCCGTGTGGACCGAGCATCAACCCGTAGCTGCCCGCGCCGACGATGATCGAGCCCCCGTTGGCCATTGATCCCGTCACAACGACCGAACCTTGGCTCGCGAGCGTCTGGTTGGCGGCCAGGATGCTGGTTCCGCTCAGCGTCCAGCTACCGCCGGCGTCGAACACATAGGTTCCGAAACCGCTGAACGTCAGCGTCTCGGGCCCAGAAACGATGCCGGACGCCCCGAGGCCGGAAATTGTTCCGGTAGCCAAGGTCAATTCCAGCGCCCCGCCACCGCCCTGCACTACGCCTCTAATGGTGGAGCCCGCTTCGGCAATCAGACGGTCAGCGGACGATTTGAACTGCATCGCTACGCCGCCAGTTCCCTGGATCGTGCCGAAATTGGTCACCGTGACGGCGCCGGCGCCGGTGTACACGCCAATTGAACCGCTAATTAGCGCACCTGCGGCGCCGGCTGAGCCGTTGGTCAGCGCTCCACCCGCGGCGAGATAAACCCCGGTGCTCGCGCCGCTTGCCTGGATCGAGCCGTAGTTAGTAACCGAAGCAAAGGTGGTGGTCGTGATTCCTGAACCGAGGACCTGGGCTGTCTTATCGACGATCAGGGTCGAATAGGCAGCGCCCAACGTGTAGCCAGAGGCGTACAGACCGGTGAGATGCTTGGTGGTCATGATGATGTGTCCCGATCAACAGTTACCGGCATGAAGATTTCGCATCCGGGGCGGGCCGCCATTGCGTGGGGGTTCAAGACGCTCGCCTCAAGGTTCATTCATCATTGTCTGGCCCCTCGAGCGGCCTGCGGTCATTTAGGAAAAAGTCCGCCTTTAACTGGGTGGGCACGGTCACAAACGGTCTCGGCGGCTGTGAGAAATCGAAGAAATCTGAGAGGTCGTCTGATCTCGCATCGACGAATGTGCCGGGCGGAATCAACGGCAGGCTGAACGCGGTCTCGATGAATTTCAGGATGCTGCCGAACGTATGCGTCTGCTGCGATACATAGCCGGCCGGGGTGTAGGGCGAGACGACCAGCAGCGGCACGCGGAACCCGTTCTCGAAGTATCCATAGTGACCGTCTATCGGCGGGGCCACATGGTCGTACCAGCCGCCCCAGTCGTCCCATGTGACGAGGATGACGGTGTTGTTCCAATAGGGGCTGTTGCCGATGGCGTTGACGATCGACGCGACCCAGGATGGGCCCGTGGCCCCGGTATAGCGTGCATGGTCGGAGTCGAGAGCCGTTGGGATCACCCAGCTCACCGATGCCAGATTGTTTTGCTGAATATCGGTCAGTACTTGCGCCTGATTGAGCACCACCTTGCCATTGGACCAGTCGGGGCCCTTGCAGGTCGCCGGCAAACCTTGCGGCTGGCACATGTGACGGATGGAGGCCGGGGCGTTCCAGATTGTCCCCTCACCGGGCGAGTAGTAGCGCCAGGTGATGCCCTGGCGAGCGCCGGCGGGCGGATTATCGATGAGGTCGGTGAGCGTCGCGTGTTCGAAGCAGGGGTGTGTCTTCGATTTCATGCCATTGGGGCCGACCAAATCCACGGTCGTGGTGACCGGCGCATCGCACCCATTCGTCAGGGCGGTGAACGGCTTCGGATTGTTCGCGGCGAAAAACAAACTCGTCGCGTTCGGTTGCGACGTCCCCCCGATGATGAACTGGTGCGCCGGATAGCTTGGTCCCTGGTTGCTCTGGAACATACGATTGGCGAAACCGTAGTTGATCGCCAAAGAGAAATAGGGCCCAACTTCTGATGGATTGACATATTGGAATGATGCAAGGGGTGGGCAGGTGGTGCCGGGAGCTGGTCCGCAGTGAAGGAGGTCCGCGCCGTTCATCTGGCCCTGGTTGTACATCTGACCAAAGGCATGATTGCTGTGATCGAGGTCGTAGGTCGTAACGATCGAAGTGGGTGTGAGCTGGACGGTCTGGCCGGTTGAAGTCTGACCGCTGTTGGCAATGTCCGCGGCCGGCAGGTAGGTCTGCAGGCCATGGAACAGATTGTCCGGAGTTCTGTTCTCCTGGAAAATGATGACGACGTGCTGGACAATCGGAATATCCGCCCTCGCTGATTGAGCGATTACCGCGGCCAGGAATGCTGCCGCGATCGAGATTCGATCAAATTCGATCCGCATGTCGGTAGTCTCACTTGAGCTGTAGTTTTCATTGTATTTCCTAGCACGTCGCCAGGGCCGTGCCCAATTTAAGGAATGTCAAATGCAATCGCCTTTTCGACCGCCTTGCTGTCGTGCCCCGCGTCAGACCAGCTGCATGTCTCTTGGCTCCTCACCAGGGAACACGGTCTCAACCGCTCCAGCCTTGAGTCCATAGAGCCGTTGCACGACCCCCCCGATGAGCCCGCGATAGTCGTTCAGCACCGGCCAGTCGCGGTCCTGGTTCAGGGTGGCGCGTTCTACTCTGACCTGATCGCCGACAATACGGCCGCCCTTCACGCCGCCGCCCAGGACCCAATAGGCGCTGCCGTGGCCGTGGTCGGCGCCCTTGTCGCCGTTCTCACGAAACGTGCGGCCGAACTCGGAGACGACGATCACCACCGAGTCGTTCCAGGCATCCGGCCCGATCTCGTCGGCGAATGCCGACAGGCCCTGGCCAAGCTCGCCCAGGCGTCCGGGCAGATAGCCGGTGGCTCCACCCTCGTTCACATGCGTGTCCCATCCGCCGATGTCGACGAAGCCGAGGTTGAACTGGCTGCGCATAAGTCGTCCGATCCGTCGCGCCGACAACTCGAAGCCCTTGGGCGAGGCCGCGCCGCGATTGGCAACTGTCATCTCGGTAGTGATCGTCTGATAGACCGTGTCACGCACGGCGAAGCCCTCATCGACCGCCGCAGATAACGGCGTGCCTCGATACATGTCCTCGATCAGCGCCGCTTCGCGGGGATCGATGTTTGGCTTACTGAGGTTGGCGATGCTCTGGTTGGGCGTTACCGCGCCGCCGTGAAACGTCAACGGCAGCTGATCGGTGAAAGCGATCGTACGCACGCCGGCCAATTGCTGCGCCAGCCGGCTCATGAAGCCCGATCGGTAATCCCGCTGCCCGCTCACTGGCTGCCCCAGTTCGATAGTGTCCTGGGTCTCGAAATGGCTGCGCGTGAGATCGTCTGTTCCGGCGAAGGGCACGAACGCGACCTGACCCTTTTGCCAGAACGGATAAACAGTGTCCTTCAAGGCCGGATGCAGCGCCCAGTCGGCGTCGAGAGGCATGGCGGCGAGGGGATTGGCCGGGTCGGGCCGCGCGATCGCTAGGTTTGGACGCGCCTCGTGGTAGAAATCCGAATAGACCGGGATCACGACATTGGCGGCGTCATAGCCGCCGCGCAGGAAGACGATCAGAAGGCGCGCCCCGCCTTGGGGCGCGGCCCATACCTGCCCAAATGTGGTGATTGGCGCGGCGAACGCCAGGGCATGCAAGAGGTCGCGACGGCGCATGGTCGGGCTCCTAGCGGCGCATGAATTCAGGGGATGACAGGTAGAGCGTATTCCAGTCCTCGGCCGAGATTGCCCGCGTAAGCGCGGCGACCGTGCCCGGCGCGAGGGCCTGTGCGATACCGTCGTAATAAAGTGCGTTCTGTAGCTGGGGAAAGGCAGGCTGGCCTGGCGCTCCCTGCGTCGGCGGATTGAACAGGCCCGCGGGGCCCGAGCCCAGTTGGCGAGCAATCTCGAAGCGGACTTCCATCTGGCCGGGCCCGGCCCAGCTATCCTTGGTCATCGCGTAGCCATCCGGCGTTTCGTGATTGTACAGCGCCTCCGCCAATCGACCCAGCCAGCCCTGCATAGGCCCGCTGTTGAGGATCGGCCGGTCCTCGCCGTAGGCCAGCCGCACCGCCGAAACCACATAGTGCACGGGGTCCTTGAATTTGTCGCCCAACGAGTTGCGGAATGCCCTGGAGTTGACCATCGCGCGCATCACTTCCGCGATATTGCCATCGGAACGTTGGAATTTCTGCGCCATCGCTGAGACCAGCTCGGCCGGCGGATCATCGGACACGAAATAGACCGCCAGTTGCCGCGAAACCTGCCGGGCCGTGGCCGGTTGCCGGCTGAGGATACCCAGCGCCTCTTCCACCTCGGCGAAGCCGCGCCCCTTGATGGTATGTCCCAACAGTACCTTGTCGCCATAGTCGTGGCGATTGGGGTTGAATTCGAACAGACCGTCGCGGATCAGGTCACCCTGCCGGTCCGGCTTAACCTTGGGGGCTTCCGGGCGCGCGTCGACGCCGACGCCGGTCAGGATGCGCGCCAGTTCTTGCACATCTTTCTGGGTGTAGCCTGAGCCGACGCCCATTGTGTGCAGTTCCATCAGCTCGCGGGCATAGTTCTCGTTGATGTGTCCCACCGCGTTGTCGGCATTGTCGAGGTAGCGGAGCATGGCGGGATGGCGCGACGTCGCCTCCAGAATATCCCGAAACCTGCCCAGGGCGTGCGGCCGTATGGCGGTCTCCTCGTAATCTCCCACCATGGCGCGCAGGTATGCCTTTTGCATGTGCACGTTGAAGTGGTTCATCCAGAACCACGTCAGCTGCTCCTCCAGTTGGTCCGGTGAATAGAGGTCGCGTAGCAGAGAGCGTCCGGCCGCCTCCTGGTCAAGCTCGTTCATCGCCTTCTGATACGCGGTCTGGGCCGCCATCTTTTGCACCGGGTCGGCAATCTTGCCGGCCGCGTTGTTCATCGCAACCATCTGCGCCAGCAGCGCGGACATGGGTGTTCGAGTGATCGTCATGGAGTTGATCTGCGCTTGCACTGCGGCAGGCAGGCGATCGCCAGGCGAGGGATGCAGCTGCCGTTCCAGCCAATGGTCCGGCCCCAGGCGTTCGACATCGGCGGCGCAAGTGGAGTCAAGACCCCAAGTCAGGCGATTGACCAGAGCGAGATCAGCCTGGTTCTGGTTGGGCGCGGCAGCCGCCACGATCGGGCTGTTGGCGAGGGTCAATAGGAGAGCGACAGTGATTGCCCGAGTGCAACGTCGAAAGTAACCGTTCCGTAGATCACTCTTCATCTTGTACCGTCCTAAATCGCCTGCCCCTCGGCAGGCGCGGCGGATCACCCGTGGGCATGGGTTCAGACCTTTGCATAGTTTGGTCCAACTATAATCCAGTCGCGTCATCCGGCTCTTTGGCTGTCACCGATGAAACGCCCGTCGGCGTCAACCGGGCGTGCTGCCGCGTTGTGTATCCCATCCAATAGTCCGCGAGGCTGCCGATATCCAGTACGGCGCCGCCCCGCGACCGCACCTGGTCACAGATGAGTTTTCCCAGGACTCCGGCGCCGACCAGAAACACTTCGCCGGGCAGGGGCGAAATCTCGCCCATGATCTCATTGAAGATATCGGGATAGAAGTCCCGTGCCGCCGCGTTGGCGGTGCGGCCAAACATGGCGCTATAGGCTTTGGCTTCGGGCGCCTCGAACCAGCGGCGAACCTCGATATCGAAGCGGTCTCTCAGCAGACCGCTGAGGTCATGACACGAAACAACCGACACCGCGCTGGCGGCCTGCAGGATCGGCCCGTAGAGGTCCCACTGTTCAAGGTCGACGGATATGTTCCAGGATGTAACCAGCTTGGTGGGCAACGTGTCCGCCCCCTCGCCGCCAAGATAGCGGCGGATGGCCATCAGGCCCCTCGTCGTTCGCCCGGGCACGATGTCGAGATGCAGGAAACCCATCAGGCGGCCGGCGGGGACAATGCCGATTGCATCGGCGTGGGCAATGCAATCCCGAAGTCGCCTTGAGATGTCCTCGGCAGAGTCGCCGAGAAGCTTCTCCTCGCCCCACCAGCGCTGCACCTGAATGAGGCGGCGGTCCCACCGTTGGTGCGCCTGGCAATCGGGGCCATAGGGCAGGAAGTTGCCTTCGCCGTCACCCAGTCGGATGACTGAGGTCGGCCGTCGGTCGCGCACGCGCTTGGTAAACCAGTCGGCAAACACAACCGCGTCGCCATAGGATTCCCTCGTGTTGACGACCGCGACGCCAGCCCGGTGGACCGTTCGGCGCAGCGAAGCGATGGCGTCGAGGAATTCGCTGCTTCCGTCCTGCCGCTTGATCATGGCGTCGATCGCGCTGTCGACCTGCCTGGCCAGGGCATTGGCCGAGTCCCGTGCCTCGTCCGCCAGGCTCCCACGATCGGTTGCCAACGCCAGTTGTTCGGCCGCCGTCCGCCTGGCCGCGAGAAGGCGGCCAACAAGCCGATAGGAAGGCCTCGTGCACCGCGATAGTCTCTCGGCGTGATCCGGGATGAAGGCGGCGTCCTCCACCTGCAGAAAGCTGCAGATGTATTTTGGTCCTGAACGCGTGCATTCCATCTCCAATGCGTCGCCGAACAGCATCTCCAGATAGTCGGGCGGCAACGCGCCAATCGGGAAGGAGCGGAGCATCAGCCTCACGCTCTCCTTGCCAAGTCTGGGTAGCAGCCTTCGCCACTCTGTCGAGAAGGCCTCATGACCTCGGGCCATGAATACCGCCTCGAGGTATGCGCGTGCGACCAGTCTGTTTTCCGGCAACCGCTCCAGGACGGCCAGCAGCAGTTCGACCGCACGCGGCGACTGCCTCGCGCCGATCAGGAAGCTGGCGATCCTCCCCGCCGACTCAGGATCGATGTCGTCGGCGGTGATGTTCTCAAGCACAGCCAGGCCGGCCGCTTCGTCAGCCGTCAACTCGTATAGGCGCAGCAACACCTTCAGCTGGAATTCCGCTGTTGTCGCCTGAGCGGCGGGTGCGGCGGCGACGATGGTTCGAGCGAGTTCCGGGGCGGCGCCGGCCAGCGCGTCTTCGGTCGCTGATACGCGGGCGGCGATATTGCCGCCAAAACATGAATGTCGAGATCGCAGCAAGTCGAGTGCAAAGCGATGATCGCGGCGCAGCGTCGCTATGCGGGATGCCAGCACAACGGCGCCGGGATCGTCCGGATACGCCCTCGCGGCATGTCGACCGGCCTCGAATACGCCCTCGGTAGGCCCCGAAATTTCGAGAAGGCATGTGGCGCGTCCGATCAGCCAACCTGGTTCGCGCTTGTCGGTGAACGTCTCCAGCGCCTCTTTCCAGAGAGCAAGGGCGCCACGCCAGTCCTGACGGCGCATCGCAACGCGGGCCTGACCCGTCACGCCCGAGGGTGAGTCGGGCCGGTCGAGGGTGAATGCACGAAAAACCTCACCCGCCTCATCCAGCAGGCCTTCCAACAAAAGGCTTCGCGCACACTCGGCGGCGGAATTCAGTGAAACGCTGTCGGCTGAACAGGCCTTCGTTAGGATATCCAGGACCATCGGCGGGGTCTCGACGATGGACAGGCTCGACGCCACGGCCCGGACCGCGCCGTCGATGTGCGGCCAGGTTCCTGACGACCCGATCCCGGCATGCCGCTCGCGATCCAGCCTTGCCCCTGGGACGCCTGACCTCAAATCGCCTCTCCCCTGAGCAGACGCGGCAGATCGCCAACGGCGCCACCGGCCTCGCCCATGAAGAACCGCCGGGCCGGACCGATCTGGTTGACCAGCGCCATGCCCGCGCCGCGCGCCGCGCGCAGCAGAGGATTGTCGTTGGAAAACAGCCGGGTGAACACGTCGGTGGCCAGCGTCACCCCGATATTGTCGACGCTGCGCCAGCGGGCGTAACGCTTCAGCACCCCTTCGCCGCCGATGTCCTCGCCCAGCCGGATGGCCTCCGCCAGTACCTGCGCCAGGGCGGCGACGTCCTTCAGGCCCATGTTCAGGCCCTGTCCGGCGATAGGGTGGATGCCGTGCGCGGCGTCGCCAATCAGCGCGATGCGCGGGGTGGTGACGCGGTCGGCCAGCTGCAATGACAGCGGATAGGTGAAGCGCGGCCCCTTCGCTTCGATCCGCCCCAGGAAGTCGCCGAACCGTCGGCGCAGGATTGCGTCGAACATCTCTTGCGGCGCGCTCTTCAACGCCGCCGCCTGGCGGGCGTTCTGCGTCCACACCAGACTGGCGCGGCGTCCGGTCAGCGGCAGGATGGCGAACGGCCCCGACGGCAGGAAATGCTCATAGGCGACGCCCTGGTGGTCGTGCTCCAGTTCGACCGTCGCCACCACCGCGGTGTGGCCATAGCTCCAGCCCATCGTGCCGATGCCGGCCTCGCGCCGCACGGCCGAGCCGCGTCCATCGGCGCCGACGACCAGGGGCGCGCGCAGCACGCGCCCGCCGGCCAGCGACACACGCGCCTCGCCGGGCGTCACCTCGACGCTCGCCACCCGCTCGGGCGCCAGTACCTCCAGCTCCGCCTTCACCGCTGTTCGCGCCAGCCCAGCTCGGATATGCCGGTTCTCCAGCATATAGCCCAGCGCCTCGCCCTGCGTGCGGTCGGCGATCTCAGCGGCGTCGAAGCGCAGAAACGCCGGCATCGCCGGTCCCGCGCCGCGTCCGGGTGCGCGGCCGTCGGTTACCAGGATCTGCTCGATGCGCTGCGCGTGCGGTTCCAGGAACGGCGCCGCGCCCAGCGCCCGCCACTGCCGGAACGCGGCGAACGATATC
>JANXTX010000110.1 GCA_025352165.1 Caulobacteraceae bacterium
TGTGTACGCTTCGCGATGGTCGTCACCTTCCACCCCGCAACACTCGCTACCAGGCGGGCGCTACCCCTTACCTGCGCTGGACTTCCTCCAGCTGGATCGCGCCAGCTTGCCCTGACGCACGGAAGCCGGCGGTCCGGCGGAGGGGCAATACTGGGTCAACGGCCTTGCAGAGGTCTACTCTGCACAAGAAGGACTCTTTTGACGGCTAGCTTTCAAACTCGAGCCAGATGGCTTTTTCCTTCATCTCCGCGGCCACGAACTGGCGGTGGGCGTTGAGGTCGGCGGGTGACAGGCGGGGTGGGAGCGGTCTGGAGCGCGGGCCGTAGACGGCGCGGGTGTCCGTGCCGCGGGGTTGTCGTGATTGAACCGTGGTGAGATCAAGTGCTGTTTCCCGTCCGCCCCTGAGCTCGAGGTAAACGTCCGCCAACAGACGGGCGTCGATAAGGGCGCCGTGCTTGTCGCGTTCCGCCAGTGACACCTTGAATCGTTTGCACAACGCATCCAGCGAGTTGTGCATGCCCGGAAACCGCTTTTGGGCAAGCGCGAGGGTGTCGACCCAGCGTTCCGGTTCCGGGCAGGGGCGGCTCACCAGTTGCAACTCGTTGTCTATGAACCCCTTGTCGAACCGGGCGTTGTGGGCGACGAGGTCGGCGCCGTCGATGAACGCCAGGAATTCGTCAACGACCTCGGCGGCCTCGAACTTCGGCTTGCCGATCAGAAACTCGTTGGAAATGCCGTGCACGCGCTGGGCATCCGGGTCGACCTCGCGCCCCGGATTGATATAGCGGTGAAAGCTACGCCCCGTGGGCAGCAGGTCATGAAGCTCCACGCAGGCTATTTCAATGATCCGGTGGCCGCCGGCCGGATCGAGGCCGGTCGTTTCGGTGTCGAGGACTATTTCACGGGCCATGGAGCGTCACCTGCCTGCCGGGGGAGAAGATCGCAAGGTCGTCAGGATGTTATCCACCTGATCGCGCGCCGACTGTAGCCCGTTTCCTGTGTGGATCACGAAATCGGCCCTGCCGCGCTTTTCCTCATCAGGCATCTGCGCCGCCAGAATGGCGTCCAGCTTTGCTTCCGTCATGCCTGGGCGGGCCAGTACGCGTTCCCGCTGAAGCGCCGCCGGCGCCGACACGACGACAACGGCGTCAACGTTCTTCTCACCTCCGGTCTCCAGCAGCAGTGGCACGTCGAGCACGACCATCGGCGTGTCATTGTCCCGCGCGCGCTGAAAGAAGGCCTGCCGCGCGGCGCCCATCATTGGCCAGACGATCTGGTTCAGGCGCTCCAGCGCTTCGGGTTTTCCCAGAACGCGGTCTCCGAGAAGTCCCCGGTCGATGGACCCATCCCGGGTGACACCAGGAAACACCGCCTCGATCGGGTCAACAGCCGCGCCGCCCCTGGTGTAGAGCGCCCTGACTTCGGCGTCCGCATCATATACGGGTACGCCCCGCTCTTCGAACATCTGGGCGGTCGTGGACTTGCCCATGCCGATCGATCCGGTCAGTCCGATCACGATCATTCGCTGATCTCCAACGCCGACAAGGCGAATCGCCTGACATCGATAGCGGGCGGCGGCATGCCAAAGAAGGCCTCAAAGCTTGGCGCGGCCTGGCCGATCAGCATCGCCAATCCGTCGACCGTGGCAAGTCCCGCGCCTTTGGCGTGCTCGAGGAATTCGGTTCTCAGCGGCCGGTAGATCATGTCCAGCACCACGGCCTGGCGGGCGAGCCGATCCCAAGGGATGCTGATGGAGCCAACACCGTGCAGTCCAAGCGTCGTTGCGTTGATGACCAGGCTTGCATCGCCAAGCGCCGCCGCGACATCATCCCAGGTACAGAGCCGGCTGCGTGAGCCGAGAACTTCGAGCAGCGCGCCGCCGCGCTCGACCGACCGGTTGACGACAATGATTTCCGGCGCTCCCGCATGCAGCAATGCGGTCGCGGCGCCCCGTGCGGCGCCCCCGGCGCCCAAAATAACGACGGGGCCGGACCTCGGATCGAACATCGGCGCCTGTTCGGCGCAGGCTGCCAATAGCCCCAGGCCGTCGGTATTGTCGGCAAGGATCTGACCGCCAGGATCGAACACTAATAAGTTGGCCGCTCCGGCCTCCGCCGCGCGATCACTCACCAAATCGGCGGCGCGCAATGCATCTTCCTTGAAAGGCGCGGTAACGTTCAATCCCCGGATTACGCCGCCACGCAAGCCTTCAATAAACGCGTTGAAACAGTCCGGCTTCGGGGAGAACGCCACATAGACCGCATCGATCCCCGCCGACGAGATCCAGGCATTGTGAAGAATGGGGCTCAGTGAATGTCGAACGGGGTTGCCCGCCACCCCCGCAACAACCGCAGCGCCGGTTGGTTCGATCCTCATCGTTGAAGAACGCCTTCGCCGCGAAGGAAGCTGAATAATTCGAGGACCGAAAGACCCATTATATTGAAGTAGCCCCCCTGCATGTCTTCAAACAGTTGAACGCCTTCACCCTCAACCTGATAGCAGCCAACCGATGAAAGGATGCCTGGCATATTTCGATCAAGGTACGCGTCCAGATAGGCATCGCTAACCTGACGCATCGTCAGACGACAAGTCACCAGCTTTTGCCAGACGATTTCCCCATCCCGCGCTACCGCCGTGGCGGTCTGCAGCAGATGCACATGGCCGCTGAGCATAGTCAGCCTTTCGCGGGCATCGGTCAGGTTCGCCACCTTGTCATAGGTGACACCCTGGAATTCCAGGGTCTGGTCAGCCCCAATCACCCACCCAGGCGTGTGCGTTGCCACGTCCAGAGCCTTTGCCCTTGCCAGAGCCTCGGCGATATCCGCCGGCGTGACGCCTGTAGCCAGCAGGCGGGTTTTTTCAGACTGCTCGTCGACGTTTGACGCGATTGCCTGAAATGCAATGCCGGCGTCTTGTAACATTTTCCTTCGGGCGGAACTTTGTGAGGCTAGCGTTATATTGTTCAACCCAGCACCTCGATTTGTCCTCGGCCATTTGATATTATATTTATCACCGCCGCAGCTGTTTCTTCCACCGACCGTCGCGTTACATCGATGACCGGCCAACCCTGTCGTTCATACAGACGACGGGCGTTGACGATCTCCGAGCGGACCTTGTCGGCGTCGACATAACTGCTTTCGCGGGCCTCATTCAGTCCCTTCAGTCGATTTCGCCTGATCTCGACCAGCCGGTCAGGGGCTAGCGTCAATCCTACCACCGGCGTGCCTTTCAGGTTCATAAGGGCCTCGGGCAGATTTGCGCCGGGGACGAGTGGCACATTGCCGGCGCGTATGCCGCGATGCGCCAGATAGATACAGGTTGGGGTCTTCGAGGTCCTCGAAACCCCGACAAGAACGACATCCGCCCGCGCGAGGTCCTGTCCGCCCTGGCCGTCATCGTGGCCCAGCGCATACGACAACGCGTCCATTCGATTGAAGTAATCGGTGTCCAGCGAATATTGCGCACCGACCTGGGTCGATAGCGGCGCACCGATATAGCGCGTCAGCGCCGAAACGAGCGGATCTAGCGCCGCTATGCACGGCATATCCAGGCTCTGGCATCCCAACTCGAGGAGTGAGCGCAACTGGGCGTCGACGATCGTGTGAAGAACCACGCCCGGCGCGTTCGCTATCTCGTCGAGGGCTCGTTCCAATTGCCGCTGCGAGCGCACGAGCGCATAAATGTGCTCGATCGGCAGAACATTGGTGAACCGGGCGCACACGGCCCGCGCCATGGCGTTAAGGGTTTCCCCGGTCGAGTCAGATACCAGGTGAACGTGGAAATAGGTCGCAAGCCTGCCCGACAAAGTCATTGTGTGGTCTCCAGCGAATTGTCAGTGCTGTGGACAACCCGTTGGCCAATTGTATGCGAAAAGTCACGGCGGGGGGGTAGACCCGGGCGTGATTGCAGGCGGACCGCTCGATCATTCGGACACCGTGGATAACTCAGGCCTTGATGAGTCCACTTTTCCACAAACTACTCTGATGGTAACAACCTCATAGACTTAATTCACAATCCCAATTTGTCCAGATTCCAGCTCAATCTTATCCACTGGAATCTTCGGAAATAACGTATTCAGGTCAATACGTTAGCGTATTTCCACAAACAGGCGGCCGATCGGCCGATGGCCCATCTACATCGGGCAAGCTGTGTCCAGACGCAGGATCAACGCGGGAAATCCGCGGCAATCCCCGCTATTGACCGCCTTATTATCACCTTCATAAAAACTTCATTCTTCCTTTAATTTTATGGAGGGCTGTGAACGTTTCATCAGGGGGTTGAGCTAGGCGATGTCCCGGGGTCTAAGACGCCTATGACCCCGACTTCGCATCCCCGACTATTGGCCTGCCTCGACGGAGAGGTGGCAGACCGCCCGCCGATCTGGTTCATGCGCCAGGCGGGCAGGTCGTTGCCCGAATATCGTTTGCTGCGCGAGAAGGCGCCGGACTTCATAGCCTTTTGTCTTAACCCTGAAATGGCGGCGGAAGCGACCTTGCAGCCGGTACGCAGGTTCAATTTTGACGCCGCGATCGTCTTTGCCGACATCCTTTTAATTCCCCTGGCCCTCGGTCAGAAAGTCTGGTTCGAGGCCGGCGAGGGTCCTCGCCTTGGCGAATTGCCGGAAATGAGCCGGCTGCGAGATGGGATAGCTCAGGTCGAAGAGATGCTCGCGCCGGTTGGCGAAACGCTCCGGCGGGTCAGGGCGGAACTCGATCCATCTCGTGCGCTGATAGGGTTCGCCGGAGGTCCCTGGACGGTGGCGACCTATATGCTGGAGGGCCGTGGCGGCGACCGCGCGGCGGCCCGGGCAACAGCGTTCTCACAGCCGGAACTGGTCGACGGGATCATCGATGTCCTTGTCGAGGCTTCCGCGATTTACCTGGCTATGCAGGTGAGGGCGGGCGCCCAGGTGCTTCAGCTTTTCGAATCCTGGGCCGAGTTGCTTCCCGAGGATCTCTTCGAGCGCCTGGTGTCCCGGCCGCATGCAAGAATTGTCGCGCGGCTGCGGGAACTTGGCGTCGATGTGCCCGTCATAGGCTTTCCACGGGGCGCCGGAGCGCTTGTCGAGGAATACGCGTTTGTCGCCAAGGTGAACTGCATAGGGCTGGACGTGCAGGCCTCGGCAGCTGTTGGACGCCGCCTTCAAGCGAACGGCTGGGCGATCCAGGGCGCTCTGGATCCGTTGCTTTTGCGCGCGGGCGGCGCTGCTATGGAGACCCGGGTTCGTCAGCTTCTGGATCAGTGGGGCTTAGGACCGTACATCTTCAATCTTGGTCACGGAATTCTCCCCGATACGCCGCTGGCGCATATCGAGCAGGTCGTTCGCCTGGTGAGTGAACCGTGAGCACAATACGGCGTAAGGTCGCGGTCGTTCTCTTCAATCTTGGCGGGCCGGATGGCCCCCAGGCCGTGCGGCCGTTCCTGAAAAATCTGTTCTCCGATCCGTCGATAGTAGGGGCGCCAACGTTCATTCGTAGGCCGTTGGCCGCGTTGATTTCCAGGTTGCGCGAGAATTCGGCGATACGAAATTACGCCACGATGGGGGGCGCCTCGCCGCTCCTTCCAGAGACGACTGCCCAAGCCGAGGCGCTAGAGGCGGAGTTGAATGAGCGATCCACTGAATGTGAATTCAAGACCTTTATCGCAATGCGATATTGGGGTCCTTCCACTCAGCAAGCGGCTGACGCGGTAAGGCGCTATCAGCCGGATAAGGTTGTTCTCCTACCACTCTATCCGCAATACTCGACAGCAACGACGGGATCTTCTCTTGCCGCCTGGCATGAGGCTTATGAGGGCGATTCACAGACATCCTGTTGCTGGTACGATAATGAACATTTCATTGAGGCTCACGCCCAGCTGATCAAAGCGACATGGGAGGCTGCGGGAAAGCCTCGGGTCCGATTGCTGTTTTCAGCTCACGGCCTACCGAAGCGAGTTGTAGCCGGCGGAGACCCCTATCAATGGCAGGTTGAAAACACCTGTGCACGGGTCGCCGACCGGCTTGGCCCGGGTTGGGACTGGACAATCTGCTATCAGAGCCGTGTCGGCCCGCTGAAATGGATTGGCCCTGCCACTCCGGATGTAATTCGGGCCGCCGGGACCGATGGCATTGGATTGCTAGTTGATCCGATTGCGTTCGTCTCCGAGCACATTGAGACGCTTGTCGAACTGGACCGTGATTATGCCGAACTGGCGAAGAGTGCTGGTGTCCCGGTCTATCTGCGCGTGCCTACGGTGCGGGTGACACCGGTATTCATTCATGGCCTTGCAACGGTGGTTGAACATTCTCTGTCTGGAGATAGGATGCAGGCGGACGGGATTCGTTGTCCGGCGGCATTCGGGCGCTGCCCACTGAGTGGTGTGGATCGTGCTGTTTAATCTGCTTAGGGGACTGCATATACTCGCGGTTATCGCATGGATGGCGGGTTTACTTTATCTGCCGCGGCTATTCGTCTATCATACGAAGGCCGCTCCTGGCTCCGAGCTGGACTCCACATTCCAGATCATGGAAGCAAAGCTTCTTCAGATCATCATGAATCCCGCTTCGGTCCTGGTTTTTCTGATCGGTGGTGGTCTGGTCTGGTACGATGGTTTCCATAGCGGCTGGAGTTTTCTGCAGAAGCCATGGTTCCTGATCATGGTCATCGGGGCATTGGCGCTGGCGGGTTGGCATCACGTTCTGGGTAGAGCGAGGAAGGCCCTGGCGGCTGGTCGGCGTGATCGCTCCGAGCGCTTCTGGCGAATGACCAATGAGTTGCCATTTCTGTTGGCGATCGTGGTTGTTTTGGCCGCTACCATGAAGATTGGTGGTTAGAGCGATGTTCACAACGCTTGACCGGGTCTTGCCCGTTTGTGTATTGCGCTGACTACCAAGGCGTGGCGGCCTCCGCTCACGCTTTCCCGCCTTCTTTCGGGCTACACACGGTTCTATTGGGAATCGCACCGTGGCCCGCCTCCGCATTGATTTGCCGCTTTGATGCCCGACCAGGGATCGTTTGCGACAATGAACGCTGAATCGCTCCACGGGACCACTTAATCTCGTCGAGCCCTCCACAGAGCTTGGAATAGCCATGTCTGATGTCATTGATTTTGAAGCCGAACAGGTCGGTGGAAACGAACTGGAAGACGGCACGGGAGGCGACTCCGAGCCGACGGAAGCCAGCCGCGCGATAGCCGCGATGGGGCTGACGCGGATGTCGCTCCAAGAGCTGAAAGAAAAGTCACCAGCTGATCTGCTGGCCTTTGCCGAACAATTCGACATCGAAAACGCAAACACCATGCGCAAGCAGGATATGATGTTTGCGATCCTGAAGGCGTCGGCTGAAGAAGGCGTCGAGATATTCGGTTCGGGGACGCTTGAGGTCGTTCAGGATGGCTTCGGCTTCCTGCGCAGCCCGGAAGCGAACTATCTGCCAGGTCCGGACGATATCTATGTGAGTCCGTCGCAAATCCGGCGGTTCGGCCTTCGCACCGGTGATACCGTCGATGGCGGGATTAGGGCGCCCCGGGAAGGCGAGCGCTACTTCGCTCTGACCAAGGTCGACCAGGTCAACTTCGAAAACCCGGACAATGTCCGGCACAAAGTCCACTTCGACAATCTGACACCGCTGTATCCGGAAGAGCGGATGGTGATGGAGATCGATGATCCGACATTGAAGGACCGCTCCGGTCGGGTGATCGATATCGTCGCGCCTCTGGGCAAGGGTCAGCGTTGTCTGATCGTTGCGCCGCCGCGGGTCGGCAAGACGGTGATGCTGCAAAACATTGCGAAGTCGATCGCTGCAAATCATCCGGATTCTTATCTGATCGTTCTCCTGATCGACGAGCGACCGGAAGAAGTCACCGACATGCAGCGGACTGTGCGTGGCGAAGTGATTTCATCGACCTTCGACGAACCAGCCAGCCGTCACGTGCAGGTTGCCGAAATGGTCATCGAGAAGGCCAAGCGACTGGTCGAACACAAGCGCGACGTGGTGATTCTGCTGGATTCGGTTACCCGTCTTGGGCGCGCCTACAACACGACCGTCCCGTCGTCAGGAAAAGTGCTTACCGGTGGTGTGGATGCGAACGCGCTGCAGAAGCCCAAGCGTTTCTTCGGCGCCGCGCGGAACATTGAGGAAGGCGGCTCCCTGACAATCATCGCCACGGCGCTGATCGACACCGGCAGCCGTATGGACGAAGTGATCTTTGAAGAGTTCAAAGGCACCGGCAACTCGGAAATTGTGCTTGATCGCAAGGTCGCTGACAAGCGCATCTTCCCGGCCATCGACGTATTGAAATCCGGAACCAGAAAGGAAGAGCTGATCACGCCGCGGGATCAGCTGCAGAAGACCTTCGTTCTGCGCCGTATTCTCAATCCGATGGGACCGCAGGACGCCATCGAGTTCCTGCTCGACAAATTGCGCTCGTCCAAGAACAACGCCGACTTCTTCCAGTCCATGAACACATAGGCATGGCCAATGGCGCCTGATTCGGGCTGGCGCACGTCTGATTGCCAGCCCGTTTCATGCATCCTCGCCTAAAGGGCGCGTTTGAATAGCGATAGCGTCCGTGTCCAGGCCAGATCAGCAGACTCGGCGTTGTAGTGTTCCCCACCCATGCGGGCGAAGGCATGGTCCTGGCCCGGGTACTTGTAGAGCTGCACGCCAGGGCGGCCGCCGAGTTTGGCGACGATGTCGGCTTGCGCTTCCTTGGGGACGAACTGGTCTTCTTCGGCGATATGCAGCACCAGCGGCGTCGTCAGGCTATCGGCTTCCGCCGTAAAGCGCTCGATACCGACGCCATAATAGCCGACCGCGGCGTCGACATCTGTCCGGGTTGCGGTGAGGTAGGCCAGCAGTCCGCCGAGACAGAAGCCCACTGATCCCACTTTGCCCGAGCATGCGGGGTGCGCCCGGGCCGCGGATATTGTCGCGGCAAGGTCGCGAACGCCACTATCGACATCAAACGCATTGTAGAGTTCGAAAGCGCGTTTCCATTCGGCCTCGCTGCCGTCGGTTATGTCGATGCCTGGCTCGATCCGCCAGAAGAGGTCTGGACAAATGGCGATGAAACCGGCCGCCGCGAACTTGTCGGCGATGGCGCGCATCACGGCATTGACCCCGAAAATCTCCTGGATGACCACGATGGCCGGCGCCTTGGCTTGGCGTGGTCTGGCGACATAGGCGGCAAATTCGCCGCCGGCGGTCTGGATGGTCATGTTTTCGGCCATGATGGGGATCGTCCTCGACTTTGCTTCAAAAACTGCATCACATTGGCTTGTGCCTGCGCGAAAGGCTCATAACAGTTCTCTCATTCGAAAGGAGTCCGTGTCGATGAAAGCCAAGCTGGAAGTTGATTGCACCCCCGCGGAAGCGCGCGCCTTCCTTGGTCTGCCCGATGTCACATCGCTCAATGATCACATGGTGAAGGAGATCAAGGCGCGGATGGACGCCAACATGGCGATGGTTGCCCCGGAGGAGCTGGTGAAGAGCTGGATGACTTTCGGCGGTCAGGCGTCCGAGCAATTCATGAAGCTGATGACGGCAGCGACGGCCGGCGCGCGCTCGGGTTCCGCAAAGGGAACATGAACGATACGATCTTTGCTCTGGCGACAGCGCCCGGCCGGGCGGCTGTCGCGGTCATCCGGATATCCGGTCCGACCACCTTCCAGATCGTTCGTCGCCTGACCGGCGCGTCTCCCAGACCAAGGCTCGCGAGCGTGCGCCGGCTCCGTGACGATACCGGCGTGACGTTGGATCAGGCATTGACGCTGTGGTTCCCTGGACCCGCCAGTTACACGGGCGAGGACTGCGCGGAGCTCCAGCTTCACGGAAGTACGGCCATTGTCGATGCGGTGACGGCAGCCTTGCTCGCCGCCGGCGCGCGACTGGCGCTTCCCGGGGAATTCACCCGGCGAGCGTTTGAAAATGGCAAGCTGGATCTTGGTCAAGCCGAGGCTGTCGCTGACCTTGTCGATGCCGAGACGCAGGCCCAGGCTCGGCAGGCGCTCGGACAGCTGGGCGGTGCGCTGGGTCGTCGCTATGACCAATGGCGCGATCTGCTGTTGAATGTATTGG
The DNA here is from genome assembly GCA_025352165.1 of Caulobacteraceae bacterium. Taxonomy (GTDB): domain Bacteria; phylum Pseudomonadota; class Alphaproteobacteria; order Caulobacterales; family Caulobacteraceae; genus Acaudatibacter. The sequence goes on from JANXTX010000110.1 coordinate 10,059, forward strand.
CCCTGCTTGAGGCCGGCGTCGACTTTCCGGATGAGGAAATACCTCCGGAGATCGCATTTGAGGCGCGTGATCTGCTCACCCGCTTGATCGGGGAAATCGATGCGGCGCTTGACGATCAGCGGCGGGGCCAGCGTGTACGGAAAGGCTACCAGATCGCCATAGTGGGCGCTCCGAATGCCGGAAAAAGCAGTCTTTTGAATGGGTTAATCGGTCGGTCAGTGGCGATTGTCACTGATACGCCCGGGGCGACGCGAGATATTATCGAGGCTCCGATCGTCCTGGCGGGCTACAAGGTCGTTCTCGCCGACATGGCCGGCCTGCGGGCGACGGAAGACCCTATCGAGGCGGAAGGCGTGCGGCGGGCCAGGGCATGGGCTGAGTCCGCGGACCTGCGCCTGTGGGTCGTCGATGGCGCGGCTGATGACGGATGGTGGCGGGAGGCTTCCGCCCTGGTGGGGCGGGGCGATATCTGTCTGATCAACAAGTTTGATCTGGGAAGAGGCGCCGACGGCATCGAAGCCGGGCGCTTCGCTGCGTCTCTCGGCATGGTCGTCTGGGACCTTTCGCTGCGCGCCGACGGCGTTGATCGTGTGCTGGAGCGGCTCACCCAAAAGGTGGTTTCTGACCTACAGGGGTCCGACTTTCCGACCGCTACCCGGGAGCGTCACGCCGGTCACCTCAGGGCGGCCCGGGACCACTTGGCGCGAGCCGGCGTGATGCTGAATGAACCCGAGCTTGCCGCGGAAGATGTCAGGCTCGCGGTACGGGAATTGGCGAGCGTCGCCGGGATGCTGGGCGCGGAGGATGTGCTGGGTCGGGTCTTCTCGAGCTTTTGCATCGGGAAATAGGGCTGTTTCACGTGAAACAGAACGCTTTGGCTCGACCCCCTTGAGCCGATCGCGTATTGAGGTCTCGCGCTCGCGCTCTGTATTGCCGCTCGCAGCCGCCGGACATTTGGACTGACTATCGAGGCGTCCCCGCGGCGCCGGCCCTGATGAATTGCGGACCAGAGCGGCGTGCGGTGGCTATAGCCTTGTGGGATTGGACTGGTGATGAAAGTCTGGGATGTCATTGTGATCGGGGGAGGCCACGCCGGGTGTGAGGCGGCCGCCGCGGCCGCACGTTTCGGCGCCCGGACACTCCTGCTTACCCACAAGCTCGAGACCATCGGTGAGATGTCCTGCAACCCGGCCATCGGCGGTCTTGGCAAGGGCCATCTGGTTCGCGAGATCGATGCGTTGGATGGGGTCATGGCGCGGGTGGCCGACGGCGCCGGGATCCAGTTCCGGCTGCTGAATCGTTCCCGAGGCCCGGCGGTGCGCGGACCGCGGGCGCAGATCGATCGTGCCCTGTACAGGGCGGGCATGGGGTCGGCCCTGGCGGCGCAGTCTGGCCTGGAAATCCGGGCCGAGGCGGTCGAGGACCTGATGGTCCAGGGGACAAGAGTTGAGGGGGTCGTCGGTCAGAGCGGCCAGCAATATCGCGGCGCCACGGTGGTTCTGACCACGGGAACATTCCTTAAAGGCGTTATTCTTCGCGGCGAGGAGCGGACGCCGGCTGGTCGGGCGGGGGATGCTCCATCGATCGGGCTGGCCGATCGTCTCTACGCGCTTGGTTGTCGCATGGGACGTCTCAAGACAGGCACGCCGCCGCGCCTGGATGGCCGAACCATCGACTGGAGCAATCTCGACAGTCAGAGCGGCGACGAGATTCCCACGCCGTTCTCGTTCCTGAGCGGCCCGATCCTTACGCAACAGGTGGAGTGCGGCGTCACGGCGACGACACCGGCGACGCATGCGATTATTGCGGAACGGCTGGATGAATCGGCGGCCTATGGTGGCCGGCTGTTGGGCCGTGGCCCTCGCTATTGTCCATCGATCGAGGACAAGGTAGTGCGGTTCGCCGATCGTGAAAGTCACCAGATCTTCCTGGAACCCGAAGGGCGCGAGGACCCTACCGTCTATCCAAACGGTATCTCCACCTCGTTGGCGCCCGACACACAGGACCGGTTCCTGCGGACAATACCCGGCCTGGCGGCTGTAGAGGTGTTTCGGTACGGCTATGCCATTGAATACGACTATGTGGACCCGCGCGAACTTGAGCCGAGCCTGGAAGCGAAGCGGCTGAACGGGCTGTATCTCGCGGGTCAGATCAATGGCACGACAGGATATGAGGAAGCCGCGGCTCAAGGCCTGATAGCAGGCTTGAACGCCGCCCGGGCCGCTAGCGGCGCCGATCCCGCGGTGTTTGGACGGGATGAGGCCTACATCGGGGTCATGATCGACGATCTGGTGACGCACGGGGTTACCGAACCATACCGGATGTTCACCAGCAGGGCAGAATATCGCCTGCGTCTTCGCGCCGACAATGCCGACCAGCGCTTGACCGCCCGGGGAGTAGGTCTCGGTTGCGTTGCGGCTGATCGGGCCGGTGCGTTTGCGGCGAAGGCGCGCATACTGGATGAAGCGCGGGCGTTGGCGACGGGCTTGACCTTGACGCCGGCTGAAGCCGCGAGGGCCGGGTTCAAAGTCAATGCGGACGGTCATCGCCGGAATGTTGTCCAGCTCCTGGCCTATCCCGGCATCGCCTTTGGGAACCTGATAGAGATCTGGCCCGCGCTGGCGGACTGGCCGGACTTTGTCCGCGAGCAGATCGAGATTGATTCAGCCTATCTCGGCTATCTTGATCGCCAGGATGCGGACATCGAACTTTTCCGTCGGGACGAGGCCTTGTCACTGGCTGGCGATCTTGACTACCGGTCGATGGGTGGCCTCTCCAATGAAGTCCGTGAGAAGCTCAGTCATGTGCGGCCGGCCACGCTTGGTCAGGCGGCGCGAATAGAGGGTGTTACACCCGGGGCGATTACCGCACTGTTGGCTCATGTCCGCCGCCGCTCCGCAGCTTAACCCGCACGAGGTACCGAATGGCTTCCTTGAGGCTATCGACCTGACGCCGGCGCGCCAGCAGGATATCGGGACGTATCGCGAGATGCTCACCGCCGCCAATCAGCGCACCAATCTTGTGGGTGCATCGACCCTGCTGGACTTTGAGCGGCGACATTTCATCGATTGCGCTCAGTTGGTTTATTTTGAACCCCAGGCGCGCGTCTGGGCGGACCTGGGATCGGGCGCGGGCCTGCCTGGTCTGGTTCTCGCAATCCTCATGAAAGGGAAGGTGGGCGGGCACGTGCATCTGGTGGAAAGCATGACCAAGCGCTGCCGATTCCTTGCCGACGTAGCCGCCACGCTGTCGTTACCGGTCACACTGCGTAATGCGCGCGCCGAGGAGCTGTCGCTGAAGGTCGAGGTGGTGACCGCCCGCGCCTGCGCGCCGCTACCGAGGTTGCTGGGTTTTTCGCAGTCGTACCTGGCGAGTGGCGCGCGGGGCCTGTTCCTCAAAGGGCAGGACGTCGATCGGGAAATCGAAGAGGCCGGAAAGAGCTGGCGGTTTTCATGGCGTGCCCACCAGAGTCTCAGCGACCCGCGCGGTCGGGTCATCGCCATCGAAGGACTCGCGCATGTCTGATCCACGTCTCAAGCTGCGCGTTCTCGCGGTCGCCAATCAGAAGGGCGGGGTCGGCAAGACCACGACAGCGATCAATCTCGGCACAGCACTGGCGGCCGTGGGCGAAAAGGTACTGCTGATAGATTCCGATCCACAGGGCAATGCTTCGACCGGCCTGGGCTTCCCGCCGTCCAAGCGACAGGCAACGCTCTATGATGTCCTGCTGGATGATGCGTCTCTGGCGAACGTTGCGGTGAGGACGGCCATCCCCGGTCTGGACCTGGCGCCAGGCGATGCGGATCTGACCGGTGTCGAACTTGAGTTGGGCCAACAGCAGCGACGCGCCTTTCGCCTTCGCGACGCCATGGAACAACTGCGTACGAGCGGAAACTACAGCTATGTGCTGATTGATTGCCCGCCATCGCTCAATCTTCTGACCCTGAACGCCATGACGGCGGCGGACGCCATCCTGGTGCCCCTTCAATGCGAGTTTTTCGCGCTAGAAGGGCTGACACAGTTGATCGGCACGGTCGAGCGGGTGCGTCGGGCGCACAATCCACGCCTTGAGATTCAGGGCATCGTCCTGACAATGTACGACAAGCGAAACGGACTTTGCGCCCAGGTCGCCAAGGACGCGCGCGATACATTGGGCGACATGGTCTATCGCACCGTTATCCCGCGAAACGTACGGGTATCCGAGGCGCCTTCGCACGGCTTGCCCGCCCTTATCTATGATTTGAAATGCGCTGGAAGTCAGGCCTATCTGAGTCTGGCCCGCGAGGTGGTCGCCCGTGAGCGTGCGGGACGGGCGGAGATGGCGCAGTGAATTTTGCGGAGAACGATTGATGGCCGAAGGGCGACGGGGACTTGGCCGAGGCCTTTCTGCGCTTCTGGAGGACGTCCAGTCGGCTACGACGCCGGAGGGACGGCGCGCGGCCGGCGTTCAGGAAATTTCTATCGAGATAATTCAGCGCAATACCGAGCAGCCCCGGAAGAACTTTTCCGAGCCTGAGTTGGAGGAGTTGACCGCGTCCATCCGTGAGCGGGGCGTGCTGCAGCCTATTCTGTTGCGCCCACTCGCCGATCCGGTGGGGAACTACCAGATTGTCGCCGGAGAGCGGCGATGGCGCGCCGCCCAGCGCGCCGGATTGCGCACGATACCGGGAATGGTGCGCGACCTTAGCGATCTCGAGGTCATGGAGATCGCGCTCATCGAGAACATTCAGCGCGCTGATCTCAACGCCCTGGAGGAAGCGCGCGCCTATGCGGCGATGATGGAACGCTTTCCGCGGAACGCAGAACAGATCGCCTCGGTGGTAGGCAAGAGCCGGGCGCATGTGGCCAACACGCTGCGCCTTATGCGCCTGCCGCGCGAGGTCCAGGATCATCTGGAAGCTGGTCGGATCAGTGCTGGACATGCACGCGCAATCCTGGATCTTGATGACGCCGCAACGGTTGCGGACCGGATCATAAAGAGAGGCCTCAATGTCCGCCAGACCGAGGCTCTCGTCAGGGCCGCGCGCGGCAAACCCGAAAAAGTTCAGCAGACTAGACCTTCCGGCCGGTCAAAGGATGCAGATACTCTGGCTCTGGAGAGCGATCTGTCGGAGGTCCTCGGTCTTGAGGTGATGATCGATGACGACCGGGGATCCGGGGAGATCAGGATTCGGTATTCCAGCCTGGAGCAACTCGACGACGTTTGCCGCAGGCTGACCCGCGCCGGCTGACACCGCGAACCTAAAGGCCGAGCCTGCGGGCCCTTCCGGCAATCGAGAGGGCTAGATGCTCGCCTATCAGCGTGTCAGGAGAACCCGTCTGCTTGCATGCCTGGTCGGCAGCCAACAGCTCCGGTTGAAGTCGTTCGAGTTCTGAAAGAGTCCATCCGCGGGCCTGGCGCGTGAATTCACGTTCGGTCTTCCAGAAGATACGCAGTTCCTTGATCGCGTCTGACAGGGGTCTGCCGGCCTCCTTCATGACGATGGCCTTGCGCAGGCGGCCAAAATGCGAACTCAGGGCGCGCACGACAGCCGGTCCGCTTTCGCCTTCGAGTGCGGCGCGACGCAATCCCGCATGAGCGGCGGCAAGACGACCGCCAAATGCGTCGACGGCCGCATCCGCCAGAGACGCATCTGGTTCGACGCCGACGAATTCGGCAAGTTCCGCCACGGAGGCGACGATGCCGCTGCCTGGACCCAGGAACAGCGCGAGGCGCTCGATCTCCTGCCGCGCCACGCCGCGCTCCTGAGGCAGTCTGGAGACGAATAGTTCCAGGGCGTCGGGGGCCAGCCCCACTTTCTCGCGCGCGAGTGTCTCGCGCGCCAGACGCCCAAGATCAGCCGGCTCGTCGGCGTAGCAGGCGATGGCCGCACACCGATCGGCCTTTTCGGCCGCCTTTCTCAGGGCCGAGGTAGTCTTGAGGTTTCCTGCTTCGATGAGAAAGAAGGCGTCGACGTTGAAGTCGCCGGCGATATGCCGACTGAGAGCGGCCGACGCCGCGTCTTCGCCTTCCCCGCGGTCGCCGGAAAGTCGTAGTCGGACAAGCCTGCGCCCACGCATCAGGGAATGGGCCAGCAACTGTTCCTCGAGCCGCGCGCCGCCGTCGGTCAGATCCAACTCGCTGAGCAAGGCGACATCAAATGGATCATCGGGCCGGGTAGCCACCGTCGCGGCCAGTGTATGGCCCCGTTCCCGGATCAGGCCGAGATCCGGCCCCCATATCAGCGCCGCCCGGGTGTCCGCGGCAGACTGCAGGTAGCGTTCTACATCGGCCCGGCGCTTGAGGATCATGGCCGGTCGTTTCTCAACCGCCGGATTGTCCGGCCATCCAGGCCGCTAGGTCTATCTGGATCTTGCGGGCCGCGTCACTGGCGACGCGTTCCTGCGTGTCCTGGCGGGCGGCAATGGCGGCGTAAGGCGCGTCGGCGGCGTCGTAGCCAACCTGGCTATTGACGATTCCGGTGTGGGCCACCTTGCCGGTGGAGACATAAGTAAGTTTATAGGTCACCGAGATGGCGAGAACATAGCGCTCGGCGACATCTTCCACGGTCAGTCCACGGGGCGAGCGCGACTGGTCGACGGTCATTTCCAGGCGCCAGCGCGGAGCCGCGGCCTTGTCGTGGCCAAGTGCGTCGTTGAGGTCCTCGCGCAGCAGAAATCCGACGCGTCCCTGTGGCGCGACGACGTCGATCGAGGATAGTCCGGCGGACAGGCCCGGGGTTGCATACATCGGGGTGAAGCCGCATCCCTCGAGAACGGCCGCGCCAAGCAAGGCCGACGCGAGGGCGGCGAGCGTGGAATTGAGGGCCCGGCGGCTCATCCGGTCACCAGATTTACGATCCGGTCCTTGACGACCACGATCTTCTTCAGGGCAGCGCCACCCAGGCGCTGGACGATCTCGGGATCCCTCAGGACCAACTCGCGCACCACATCTTCTGATGCGCCAGCCGGGGCCCGGACTTCACCCCGTCGCTTTCCATTGATCTGCACGGGCAGGGTCACCTCGTCATCGCGTGTCAGAGCCGGATCATAGACCGGCCAGGGCGCGAGGGCGACCATTCCTTCCTCACCCAGTTGCAACCAGCATTCTTCTGCGAGATGTGGAGCAAAGGGCGAGATCAGCCTCGCCAGCGCTGAGAGCGCCTCCCGCCTTGCCGCGGCGCCGGAGAGATCACCCGCCGCGGGCCTGACAGAACGAAGAACGGCCACGAACTCATAGAGTCTGGCTATCGCGCTGTTGAAACGGAAACCTTCGATAGCGGCGGTGATGGACTTGATCGCACGATGAGTGGCGCGCCTGAGCGCATCAACATCGACCGTGTTCGGCTCGGCGGGAGAGGTGTCGAACTCGGCCCATACCCGGTTGATCAATCGCCAGGAGCCTTCGATGCCTGAGGACGTCCATTGAACGTCGCGTTCCGGAGGTGAGTCCGAGAGAACGAACAGACGCGCGGCATCAATCCCATAGGTGTCGGCAATGTCGGCCGGCGCAACGACATTGCGCTTGGACTTCGACATCTTCTCGATATCGCCGATGATCAGGGGCTCGCCGGTATCCCTAAGGACCGCTCGTCGCGCTGAACCCTCAGCCGATAGTTCGACGGCGGATACATCGACCCACTCACCGTTCTGCCGACGATAGGTCTCATGCGTCACCATCCCTTGGGTGAAGAGACCTGCAAACGGCTCGTCAGGCGCCAACAGTCCCTCATCCCGCAGGGCGCGGGTGATGAAACGGGAGTACAGCAGGTGCAGTACCGCGTGCTCGATACCGCCAATGTACTGGTCGACCGGCAGCCAATAATCCGCCGCGGCCTTGTCGATGGGCTCGGCGGCAGCTGGATTCGTGAAGCGGGCGAAATACCAGGAGGAATCAACGAAAGTGTCGAAGGTGTCGGTTTCGCGTTCGGCCGCCGCGCCACAGTCCGGGCAATCGACGTGCTTCCAGGTCGGGTGCCGGGCAAGCGCGTTCCCGGGCCGGCTGAAATCGAGCCCCTTCGGCAGCTGAACGGGAAGATCGGCCTCTGGTACGGGAAGTGTTCCGCAGGAGGGGCAGTGGATCACCGGGATCGGGCAGCCCCAACCGCGTTGTCTTGAGATGCCCCAGTCACGCAGGCGATAGGCGACCGCGCCCTTGCCCTGACCGAGGGCTTCTATCCGGGCGATGGCGGCGGCCTTGCCGGACTCGATGTCCATTCCGTCAAGGAAGCTTGAGTTAAAGAGGCGGCCGGGACCGACATAGGCCTCTTGTTTCACGTGAAACGCGGTTGGATCTTCGCCAGTGGGCAATACGACCGGCGTCACCGGCAGCGCGTATTTTCGGGCAAAGTCCAGATCGCGCTGATCATGAGCCGGGCAACCGAATACGGCCCCCGTCCCATAGTCCATGAGCACGAAATTGGCGATCCAAATCGGCAATTCCCATTCAGAATCAAAGGGAAGCTTGACGGTCAGGCCTGTGTTGAAGCCAAGCTTTTCCGCCGATTCCACCTCGGCTTCGGATGATCCACCCTTGCGGCACTCGGCTATGAACGCAGAGACCCGTTCGTCTGACGCCGCCAGTTGCTCGGCAAGAGGGTGGTAGGGGCTTATGGCGATAAAGCTTGCGCCGAAAAGGGTGTCGGGGCGGGTGGTGTAGACCTCAATGCCTGAGGCGGCTGGTTCGGGAACAGGTTGTTCCGCCGAAAACTCAAATGTGAGCCTTAGGCCTTGGGAGCGACCGATCCAGTTGTCCTGCATCAGGCGCACCTTGTCGGGCCACCTGTCCAGACTGGCCAGGCCGTCGAGCAGTTCGTCCGCATAATCGGTGATACGTAAGAACCATTGCGTGAGTTTACGACGCTCCACGACGGCGCCTGAACGCCAGCCTTTGCCGTCAATGACCTGCTCATTGGCGAGGACGGTCATGTCGACCGGGTCCCAGTTGACCAGGCCCTCTTTGCGATAAGCCAGTCCGCGCGCCCAAAGCCGCAGGAACAGGGCCTGTTGCTGGCCGTAGTATGAAGGGTCGCACGTTGCGAATTCCCGCGACCAGTCGATTGCCAGACCCAATCGTTTCAACTCTTCCCGCATGGAGGAAATGTTGGCCGTCGTCCATTCCGCTGGATCGACCCCGCGTTCAGCCGCGGCGTTTTCCGCCGGCAGTCCGAAAGCGTCCCAGCCCATGGGGTGCAGTACGTTGAATCCCCGGGCGCGTTTGAAACGCGCGATGACGTCGCCGATCGCATAGTTCCTCGCGTGGCCGACGTGCAGTCGTCCGGACGGGTAGGGGAACATCTCGAGGACGTAGTATTTTGGTTTTTCGGATTGTTCCGACGCGCGGAAGATGTCCGCCGCCTCCCAGGCAGCGCGCCATCGCGGCTCTACCTCTTTTGGATTGTATCGTGCCATCGGCTCAATGATCTGATGCTTGGCCGCATTGCCGCGGCTGTCTAGGGGTTGTCGAACATTCCGACCGGTTCAGTCGGCCTGAATGCGGCTCTGGATGCCTCAAACTTTAGTCGCACGCCCGGATCGTGATGCAGATCCCGGCACTACCCTCCGGCGGTCGATATCCCCGCGCAGTCGAGCCAGGATTGTGCAACTGGACCCGCGGAAATATTTCAGCCCCGAAGGTTTGAAAGTCGGAGCTGGCGCGCGCGCGTCAGAATGGCGTTCTCGATGTCGGTCGCTGTCTGATCCGATGTCGGAGCCGCCGTCCAGCCGCCCGACCCGTTGCTGACTTCCTTGAAAACTGTCACGGCCAAGCCGTCGGCGCGAAGCCGGGCGTCAAGGATATAGATCGTGGCCTTGAAGCGTTCGTCAGGCTTCTCCGGATTGATGTACCAGTCGGTGATTATGACGCCGCCATACGGATCGGCTGAGGTCAGCGGCATGAACGCGAGCGTGTCGAGGCTGGCGCGCCACAGATAGGCATTCACACCAATCGCCGGAGCCGCCGGGGTGTGCGAGGCCGCTCCGCCCAGAGGATGCGTCAGCCGCCCGCCGCATGCAGACAGAGCGGCAAGGCACACTCCAAGGACCACAACCCTTGCGCTTCGCGAGGTCCACCCGCGCATAGAGGGTTCGATCATCCGCATCATTCCTTATCAATCACACCCCGTCCGGCCGTTGCGTCTATAACATTCATGCGACAGCGCCAAATGGGAATCGCGTGGCACTCCGGCCACATACATTGATTCATTCGACGAACTCCGCCCAAAACCGACGTTGGTGGTTGACCATAGGCGCTGGGCTCCCCTAATTCACCTCAACTGTTATAGTCAGATTGCTGCTATGCGGAATCTACAGGGGTTGGATCAAACGGCCATGGTGCCAGCGCGGATTTTAATTTGGGCGATGACGGCTTCGGTGCTTTGCGCCAGTGCTGCGCATGCCCTTCCGAGCGGCGGCACATTGGTTCTGACTGCGGGCAATTTCACCGCTTCTCCATATTATTCGAGCGTCACGGTCCCGGCCAGCCAGCTGGAGTGGGATTCACGCAAGGCGCGTTGGGGTCTGAAGCTCGGTGTTGAGCAGCACACTGATCGCGACGTGCAGTGGAAGGATGTCACGCCGGGCGTCTACTATAAGCTTACGCCACGGCTTCATATCGGCGGTTCGGTGAACCTCGCGCCGGACCAGATTGAGAACCAGAGATTCGGCACGCCGCAGATGCCCGCGCCGCGGGTGCGTCTGGAAACCACCTTCAGATTCTGATTGTTGCGGGTAGGCCGCCGTAGACGGCAGGGACTCTCCGCGCCTGCAATCGACCAATTTCCGCCCAGATCGCGTGAGAAAGCTACGCTCGGTTCGCTGTGCGGACCATCGGGCGTAAATTCGGGTGGGTCGTACAATGCATCGAGAAAAGAACGCGGCGCGGCAACCTTCATGGACTGGCGTGAAAAGGTTGGGCGCAATTGCCCTTCTCATAGCGTCATTGACAGCCGGTGTCGCAGTCTGCGCCCAGCGGAATGCGACCTCGCCAACTGTGGAAACGAGCAGAACCTCGGGTGTCGGCGCAACACCGCTCATCGTGTTTGGGCAGGTATTCGATTCGCTGGTGACCAGCGCGGCCGATTTGACGGGACACGTCGGTTTCGTGTGGGGCGACAACAAGAATTTCGGAACCGCCGTTGGTGTCGTGCTCGGGCAATACTCTGCCGGCTACAGGGCGACACCGCTTCATACGACGAAATGGTTCTATAACCACCATCCGGACTGGATCGTGTATCTTAACGACCGTCATACGGTTGCCTATGAATTCGGTAATACACAAGCTACGCCACTGGATATTAGCAACCCTGCGGTGGCGGCCTGGAAGCAGACCGATATAACGGCCGGCTTTCATGGCCAAGCCTGGGTTGATCTCGACAATATCGACAGCGAAAACGGCGCCAAGTTCGCCGGTCACTATGTTGGCGCCAAAGCGCCATGCGCCGCTTCCGCGCAACCGTCATGTGGCGGCGTCTGGCATCAGGATTATACGGGCGGCCCGCTCGACCCGGTATGGATCGGTGTGGACCTGGCATATGTCACGGCGATGCGGGCCTACTTTAATGCGCATGGCCGCTCCGTGATGATCAACAACTCTGAGAACAGCAACCCCGCCTATCTGCGTCCAATCGATCAGATTGCCCTGGCCAGGGCAGCCAACGGTTCATTGTCAGAGGGATTTCCCATGGACGCCTGCGCCACGTCTCATGGTTGGATCAACGGACGACCCACTGACACGCAATTTGATGCGGAATATCAGGAGTATATAGCTGAATCCGTCAGTCCATTCTTCGCGATCGGCTATCTTTGTAACCATAGTCTTTCTCACGTTACACCTGACGAGGAAGCCTGGGCTACCGCAGCGTTCCTGATCGGGATGCAAAACCCCAAGCTCAACTATCTGGCCGTGGTTGGTTCTGGAAAAGGCCTGACTGACTACGAAACAATCGAACCCTATCCCGCGAGCATCAATCCGCCTGTTGGGCCCATCAGCGAGCCGCCGCCCTCTGTCGGTTCAAGACCTTACGTCAGAAACTTCAGCCATGGCATGGCCGCCCTCAATCCATCGAGCACGGCGACGGCGACAATCACTGTACCCGCTGGGAAGGATCAATTCGGGACACCGGTCCCGGCTGGGTCGCGGGTGCTCCAGCCCATGACCGGGCTCGTTATCGTAACCCCCTAGGGCGGCGGTCGGGGGAGCCAATGAAAGCGGCCTGCGGCGACGACAAACCGCAACTAAGGGGCTGACAACGGCGGACAAACGCTGTACACGGCGATGAAATCGTCCGTTAGCGCTGGATGGCGTGTACGAGCGGCGGCCCCTAGAAAGGCCAGCCGCTTTTTGTTTGTCCGAATGAAAGGACCGTGAAAGGCTTGCGCGGCAAGACCCCAGAAGAGCAGGGATTGCTGGAGTTGCTTGACCCCGTCGCCGACGCGGCCGGCTTCGAAATCGTGCGGCTGAGGTTGATGGGCGGCGATCACGCCCGACGCCTGCAGATCATGGCCGAACGTCCCGACGGAACCATGCTGGTGGAGGATTGCGGCGCGCTCGCCCGAGCCGTTTCACAGGTTCTCGACGCGCTTGATCCGATCAGCGGACATTATCTGCTTGAAGTATCCAGCCCGGGTATCGATCGACCGCTGACCCGCCTGCGCGACTTCGAGATCTGGGAGGGCTGCGAGGCCCGCATCGAACTCGATCGTGTCGCAGAGGGGCGCAAGCGTTTCCGCGGCCAGCTGGCCGGGGTCGAGGGAGACGCCATCGCCATCAACCTCGAGGGTGAGGCGGAGACGGCCCTGCTGCCCTTTGCATGGGTGGTTGACGCCAAGCTGGTGCTCAACGACGAATTGCTTAAGCGCGGCGCGGAGGCCAGGGCCTCCCGTCTGGCGCTCGAAAAACAAACCCTGAGTGAAGAATAAGGACCAGACCCCATGACGGTGACGGGTATTTCCGCCAATCGCCTCGAACTGCTGCAGATTGCCGAAGCGGTCGCGCGGGAGAAGTCGATAGAAAAGGAAATCGTGGTTGAGGCGATCGAGGAGGCTATCCAGAAAGCCGCGCGATCCCGCTACGGCGCCGAGCACGACATCCGCGTGCATATCGACCCCAAAACCGGCGAGACGACCATCACCCGCGTGGTCACAGTCGTTGAGGACGACGCCGAGGAGGTAAACGAGTACGCCCAGAAACGTCTCACCGACGCCCTTCGCGACGACAAGGATGCGGTCGTCGGCAAGACGTACACCGAGGTGTTGCCGCCGTTCGAGTTCGGCCGCGTGCAGACGCAGATGGCCCGGCAGGTGGTTACCGGCAAGGTCCGTGAGGCTGAGCGGGAACGCCAGTATGAAGAGTTCAAGGATCGCGTCGGAGAGATCGTCAACGGCGTCGCCAAGCGCGTCGAATACGGCAATGTCATTGTCGACCTCGGCCGCGGTGAGGCGATCATGCGGCGTGACCAGTCTATCCCGCGGGAAAACTTCCAGGTCGGCGATCGGGTTCGCGCCTACATCTATGACGTGCGCCAGGAGACCAAGGGGCCGCAGATAATGCTGTCGCGAGCCCACGGCGGGTTCATGGCGAAGCTGTTCGCGCAGGAAGTTCCGGAAGTCTACGACGGGGTGATCGAGATCCGCGCCGTCGCCCGCGATCCCGGCAGCCGCGCCAAGATGGCCGTGGTCTCCAACGACTCGTCGATCGACCCGGTCGGGGCCTGCGTCGGTATGCGGGGCTCGCGGGTCCAGGCCGTGGTCGCGGAACTGCAGGGTGAAAAGATCGACATCATCCAGTGGAGTCCCGATGAGGCGACCTTCCTCGTCAACGCACTCGCGCCGGCCGAAGTCACCAAGGTGGTGATGGACGAGGAAGACGAGCGCGTCGAGGTCGTCGTCCCCGACGAACAGCTTTCGCTGGCGATTGGCCGCCGCGGCCAGAATGTTCGCCTCGCCAGCCAGCTGACCGGCTGGCAGATCGACATCATGACCGAGAGCCAGGAAAGCGAACGCAGACAGCGTGAATTCGCCGAACGGACCCAGCTGTTCCAAGAAGCGCTCGACGTCGACGAAGTGATTGCCCAGCTGCTGGTGACCGAAGGTTTCGTCACCGTCGAGGACGTCGCCTATGTCGAACTCGGCGAAGTCGCGGCCATAGAGGGGTTCGACGAAGACACCGCCGAGGAAATTCAGGCGCGTGCGCGTGACTTCCTCGAACGCGAGGCCGCGGAGTTCGATGCGAAGCGCCGGGCCCTTGGTGTTGCGGACGAAGTGCTTGAAGTCGAGGGCGTGACCCTGCCCATCGCCGTCGCTCTCGGTGAAGGCGAAGTAAAGACCGTCGAGGATCTCGCCGGACTGGTGCCTGACGACATTCGCGGTTGGTATGAAGCAAAGGGCGGCGAAAGGGTTCGTGAACCTGGCCTTCTCGAGTCATTCAACCTGAGTGCCGAGGAAGCTGAAGCGCTGATCATGCGTGCGCGGGTCGCGGCGGGGTGGATCGAGCCCGAGACCCTTAGCGAGGATGTGGCGGAAGAAGGCGACGCCACTGAACCGGCGCCGCTGGATGAAGCCAGTATCGTATTTGGCGGACGTCCCGGCTGATCCACACGGAGGCAATACCCGCCACTCTGGCCAAGCGCGCCCGCGAGCGGCGCGACATCGTCTCGGGAGAGGTGATGGACGAGGCGCGTCTGGTTCGCTTCGCTGTCGGACCCACTGGCGAAGTTGTCCCAGACGTGGCCAGGAAGTTGCCTGGACGCGGCCTCTGGGTGGCTGCCGATCGGGCGAGCATTGAGGCCGCCGCCAAGAAAAACCTCTTTTCGCGGGCGGCTCGCGCAAAGGTCATGGCGTCGGCGGACCTTGCGGATCAGGTGGCGACACTGCTCCACCGGAGATTGCTGTCGGCGCTGGGACTTGCGCGGAAGGCTGGCGAGCTTACTTTTGGTTTTGAAAGAGTGCTTTCCGCGGTCGCCGGATGCAAAGTGGCGTATCTGGTCGAAGCCACGGACGGCGCCGCCGATGGCCGGCGGAAGCTGATTTCGGCCGGGCGGCGAAGTGGTAAGCCCCCGAAGCTGATAGGTCTGTTCTCTTCTGATGAATTGGGTTTGGCCTTGGGGGGCGAGACTGTGATACACACCGCCTTCCTTGCCGGGCGATATGCGGATCGCTGGACCGACGATGTCGAGCGGCTATCCGGTTTTCGCCCGCTCTTCCCCGAGCGTTGGCGCGAGGAGCCTTAAGAAGGGGGGCGGAACGCTGTGGCGGTCCTGCCCCTTGTTAGTGTTTTTAGTAGTGTCCGGACCGACGGTTACGGTCCGGCGAAGGATAGTCAATCGATCGCATGACGGACGAGAACGAAAAAGGTCCACTGACGCCGACGTCAGGCGCCCGCGCGCCGCTGACGTTGAAGCCGCGCGCCAGCGGTGCGGTCAGCTCCGGGATGGTGAAGCAAAGCTTCAGCCATGGCCGCACCAAGACAGTGGTGGTTGAGACCAAGCGCCGGCGCGTCGAAGCGCCCGTGGCGGCCCCGACCGGTCATGCGCCGGATAGACGGCCCGCCACGGCATTCGACGTGCGCGGTCCCGCGCCCCCGGCCGCGGTCCGCCCGCCCCAGCAGCCGAGCGAACCCGCGTCTGCGCATGGCTTGTCCGAGGATGAACGACGCGCCCGCCAACGGGCCATCGAATTGGCGCGGCAGCAGCAGGAACGCCAGGCCGCCGAACGCGAGGCGCGAGCCCGCGCTGAACGCGAGGCTGCCGAGGCGCGACAACCGGCGCCCGAACCGCAGGCGCCGGCTCCCGTCGTTGAGCCCGTTGAAGCGGTCGTCGCTCCCGAACCGGCGCCCGCGCCCAAGCCCGCGCCGGCCGAGCCAGTGGCAAAGCCCGTCGAGGCGGTGTCCGCTCCGGCAGTAGTGCCTGCGGCCCAAGCATCGACCCCTGCTGCCCCACCAGCTCCAGCTCCCGTGGCGGCGGCCGCTCGGGCCGCGGCGGCGACGCCAACCCCAGTCGTTCCCCAGCGAGCGGCGCCGCCGCCGCAATCGGCGCGGAAATCTTCGCCCCCGCCTCGCCAGACCGATACGCCGCGCTCGCCTCAGTCCGGCGGACAAACCCGTAGTTATGAGCCGGGGCGTGATCGCCGCGACGAGAGACCGACGACCACGACCTATCGTCCCGAGCGGACCGGAGCGCCTGTTTCTTATAATCAGCGCACAGCGCGTCCAGATGCTCCCCGGACCGCTCGCCCGGAATCCGGCGGACCGAACCATCCAGCCCGGGATACAGTCGGCGGCCGGGACAGCGGTCCGCAACGGTCCGAACGGCCGACTCGGCCTGGGGAAACCGTACGGTATTCGGCGCTCGCGCCACGCCCGCCCCGCGACGGAGCGCCTCGCCCCGGCGGCCCACGCCAACCCGGTGGTCCCCGGCCAGCGGTGGCCCCTGCGACGCCCGAGATTCAGCGCGCCACGCGACAGGCCCCCAGGCCTGGCAGCCTCAACCTTGATCGGCGGCCGGATTTTGACGAGGAAGAGGCCGCCCGCAAGGGCAAGAGCGGTCCCGGTAAGGCCGTGTCGCGCACCAGGGGCGAGCCAAAACGCCGGGAAGGGCGCCTTACGATTCAGGCGGTGGCCGGCGATGACGAGGGCGCGGTCGAGCGTATGCGCTCGCTTGCTTCCGTGCGCCGCGCGCGTGAACGTGAACGTGAGAAGCGGAAGGGAGGAACCCAGGAGGGGGCCAAGGCGTCCCGCGAGGTTGTCATTCCCGACGTCATCACGGTCGGTGAACTGGCCAACCGCATGGCGACCCGGGGTGTTGAGGTCATCAAGTTCCTCGCCCGCGAGGGCCTGATGCTGAAGACTACCGATGTGATCGAGTCAGATACCGCCGAACTGGTGGCGACCGAATTTGGTCATACCGTCCGCCGCGTTTCCGAAAGCGACGTCGAAACCGGCTTCCTCGCCGAAGAGGATGTTGATGATCATCTGCTGCCGAGGCCGCCGGTGGTGACCGTGATGGGGCACGTCGACCACGGCAAGACCAGTCTGCTTGACGCCCTGCGGGCAACCGATGTCGCCGGTGGCGAACACGGCGGTATTACCCAGCATATCGGCGCCTATCAGGTCCGTCTGGCGGACGGCGAGCGTGTCACGTTCCTCGACACCCCAGGTCACGCCGCGTTCAGCGCCATGCGCGCGCGTGGCGCCAACATCACCGACATCGTTGTGCTGGTGGTCGCGGCCGACGACGGGGTGATGCCGCAGACAGTGGAGGCGATCCAGCATGCCAAGGCTTCCGGAGCGCCCATCATTGTCGCCATCAACAAAATGGACAAGCCCGGCGCGAGGCCGGAACGCGTGATCAACGAGCTCCTGCAACATGAAATCGTCGTCGAGGGTCTCGGCGGCGAAACGCAGGCCGTGGAAGTCTCCGCGCTGAAGAAGACCGGGCTAGACGACCTGATTGAGGCGATTCTCGTTCAGGCGCAGGTTATGGAGCTCAAGGCAAACCCTGACCGGACCGCTGAGGGCGTTGTCATCGAAGCCAAGCTGGATCGCGGCCGCGGCGCCGTGGCGACTGTGCTGGTAAAGCGCGGGACTCTCAAGCGAGGAGACATCGTCGTCACCGGGGCCAACTATGGCCGGGTGCGCGCGCTGCTCAACGAGCGCGACGAACAGGTCACGGAGGCCGGTCCGTCGGTGCCGGTCGAGATTCTTGGCCTTGATGGCGCTCCCGATCCCGGCGAACCCTTCGCGGTCGTCGAGAACGAGGCGCGCGCGCGTGAGCTGACGGAGTATCGCATTCGCCTCAAGCGTGAACGCTCACTTGCGCCGGTCGGCGCCGGCGGGTCCCTGGCCGACATGATGGCTAAATTGGCTGACAAGAAGGTCTCCGAGCTGCCGATCCTGGTCAAGGCCGACGTGCAGGGTTCCGCGGAAGCGATCGTCGGAGCGCTCGCCAAGCTTGCCACTGATGAGGTGCGCGCGCGCGTGATCCTTTCCGGAGCGGGTGGCATCAATGAAAGCGATGTGATGCTCGCCAAGGGGGCCGGCGCTCCGATCCTCGGCTTTAATGTCCGTGCCTCGAAACAGGCGCGGCAACTGGCCGAGCATGAAGGCGTCGAGATCCGCTATTATGCGATCATTTACGACCTGCTGGACGACATCAAAGGCGTCCTCTCCGGGATGCTCGCGCCGATCCAGCGTGAGACGTTCCTCGGCGCCGCCGAGGTTCTGCAAGTGTTCGACATCTCCAAGGTCGGCAAGATCGCCGGCTGCCGCGTTCGCGAGGGCGTGGTCAGACGGGGCGCGCGCGTGCGTATCATTCGTCAGGACGTCGTCGTGCTCGAACTGGGAACCCTACAGACGCTCAAGCGCTTCAAGGACGAAGTCCCCGAGGTCATCTCAGGTCAGGAATGCGGCATGGCGTTCGCCGGATTCCAGGACATCAAGGAAGGTGACTTCATCGAATGCTTCACCGTCGAGGAGATCAAGCGCTCGCTCTGAGTTGCTTGCCCTCCCGCGGGACCGCGCTTGTGGGTAACCGCTACGTTTTGATTTCGGGATGCTCCGGCGGCGGGAAATCGACGTTACTCGACGAACTCGGGCGACGCGGGTACCGCACGGTCGAGGAGCCTGGTCGCCGGATTGTTAGAGAGGAACTTGCCGGGACCGGCCTGGCGCTGCCGTGGGTCGACGGGGCGGCGTTTGCCCGCCGCGCGATTGAGGTTGCGCTCGTGGACCGCCAAACGGTTGCCGGGACGACCGGCTGGGTGTTCTTCGACCGCGGCCTGGTGGACGCGGCCAGCGCGCTGCAACACCTTACCGGCGATCCTGGGGCGATGAATGTCTGCCGCGCCCATCGATATGCCCCACGTGTGTTCCTTACACCGCCATGGCCCGAGATCTATGTGACCGACCCCGAACGTCGGCACGGCCTTGACCAAGCCCTTGAGGAATACGGTCGCCTTGTTGAGATCTTCCCCGCGCTGGGCTACCAGGTGAGTGAGCTGCCAAAGGTCAGCGTGACCGAGCGCGCGGATTTTGTCCTCGACACCCTGGATCGACAAGGGCCGGATGGAAAGATGCAGGCAAACGACCGATTGGCAAACGCCGGTCGCGTCCCCACATCCAACGGGACGCAATGACCAACGAATTTAAACGACGCCAACTGGCAGGAATGCATGACTGACACGCCCCCCTACACACCACCTGCCGTCTGGACCTGGAACAAGGAGAACGGTGGCCGCTTTGCGAATATCAACCGGCCGATTTCCGGAGCGACGCACGAGCAGGATCTGCCGGTTGGCCAACACCCGTTGCAGCTCTATTCCCTGGCGACGCCGAACGGCATCAAGGTCACGGTGATGCTGGAGGAGTTGCTGGCGCTCGGCCATGCCGGAGCCGAATATGACGCGTGGCTGATCCGTATCAATGAGGGCCAGCAGTTCGGCAGCGGATTTGTCGCGGCGAACCCGAATTCGAAGATTCCCGCGCTGGTAGACCACAGCGGCCCAGCGCCGATCCGGGTTTTCGAGTCGGGAGCGATCCTGCTCCACCTGGCTGAGAAATTCGGCGCCTTCCTGCCGACCGATGCCGCAAGCCGCGCGGAGTGTTTTTCATGGCTGTTCTGGCAGATGGGCAGCGCGCCCTATCTCGGCGGCGGCTTCGGTCACTTCTATGCCTATGCGCCGGAAAAGATCGAGTATGCGATCGATCGTTTCGCCATGGAGGTGAAACGCCAGCTGCACGTTCTCGACACCCGGTTGGGCGAGGTGGAGTATCTGGCGGGCAAGGACTACACCATCGCCGACATGGCGGTCTGGCCGTGGTACGGCGGGCTTGCCAAGGGCGCGCTCTACGGCGCGGGCGAGTTCCTGCAGGCGCAGGAGTACAAGAACGTGCAGCGCTGGACCGACCAGATCGGTGAACGCGCAGCCGTCCAGCGTGGGCGGATGGTCAATGCCGCCTGGGGCGATCCCGCCAGCCAGCTGCACGAACGCCATGACGCGGGCGACTTCGAGACCAAGACGCAAGACAAGATTTTGGCGGCGCAGGAACAAGGCTAGCGCCAACCTGGGTGTTGCTGGTTCTTCCCCTGGTCGGAATCCATTGAGGAGCGAAAGCCGTGGTCAAGGCAATCTGGAACGGAACAGTGATTGCCGAGTCGGCGGAGACGGAGGTTGTCGAAGGCAACCACTATTTTCCGCCAGGGGCCTTGAGCAAGGAGTTCTTCCGGCCGAGCGAAACGAAATCGGTCTGCCCCTGGAAGGGAACTGCCAGCTACTACTTGATAGCCGTGGGCGATAAGGTTAACGCCGACGCTGCCTGGTACTATCCGGAGCCCAAACCCGCGGCGAGCCAGATCGCGGGCATGGTTGCGTTCTGGAAAGGCGTGCGGGTCGAGACGGCGACCTGAGGCGCGGCTATGAATGTCACTACGCCGCGCCGGGTTGGCAAGAGCCGTCTGGAAGTCGCGCCGCTCGGCTTCGGCGCTGGGCCGCTGGGGGATCGCCGCGTCCCGGCCGAGGCCAGTGTCGAGGCAGTACGGGCCGCCTGGGGCGGGGGCGTACGTTTCTATGACACCGCTCCCTACTATGGCATCGGGCGTTCCGAACGCCGACTCGGGGTGGCGCTCGGAGAATATGAACCCCGCGAGAGCTTTCAGATCAACACCAAGGTGGGCCGGACCCTCGAGCCCGAACCGTTGCGAGACGACAGCAGGAAGACCTTTTCGCCAGACGGCCAGGTGCGCACGCCTCGCGATCGGCTGAGCGGTCATCGCGTGCAATTCGACTATAGCGAAGGGGCGATCCTGGCCCAGCATCGGGATTCGCTCGAGCGCCTGGGCCAGCCCTATGTCGACGGCCTCACCATCCACGACCTTGACTACGGCCACCAGTGGCCCGAACAGGTAGATGCCGGCGTCCAGCAACTGTCACGCGCCGGCGGTGGTGGCGCGCGGGCGTTGGAAAACCTGCGCGACGCGGGTCTGATTGCGGCCATCGGGGCCGGTTGCAACCGTGAAAATCGGACCCACGACACTTGGCAGGGCGGACGTCAGGAGGACCTGATCGAGCGCCTGCTCGATGCAGTCGACCTCGACTTCCTGATCCTCGCCGGGCCCTACACCCTGCTAGACACCATCGCGCTGCGGCGAGTGCTGCCGCTGATGCAGTCGCGTGGGGTGGGGGCGATCATCGCCTCGCCGTTTGCCGGCGGCTGGTTGATCGATCCCGAGCGGATTCCTTATATGTATGGCGAGACGCCCGATGATGTGCACGCGCGGACCGGCCGGATGGCGGCGCTGTGTCGAGCGCACGACGTGGAAATCGGCGCGGGGGCGCTGCAGTTCGTATTGGCCCACCCGACAGTGGCGGCCGTTATCCCGGGGGCAAAGACGGCCACCGAAGCGCGGGAAGCGCGGCGTCTGCTGGAGACGCCGGTCCCGGGTGATCTGTGGCTCGCCCTGAAGGCCGAGGGGCTTCTCGACGAAGCGGCGCCGACGCCTATTTGATGGCGGCCTCGCCCTGGGCGATGTAGCGGTCGATCATCTGGTGATGATGGCGAATCCGCGTCTCGGTATAGCGGCCGAAATGTACCAGCCCGTTGCCCGAAGCGTGCAGGCCTTCCTGGACGTAGGGCAGATTGCCCATGTCCTGGCTGAAGATGGTAATCAGCTGATCGCCCATCTCCGGCGCGTCGCTCCAGGGATCGTCGAGTCCCAGCTCATGAACGGGCACGGGCTTTGGCCGCGGCGCATTCTTTGGGACTGGCCTCAGGATGATCACATCCATGATGGCGCTTTCCGGATCCAGCCCGTTGGGGCGCCAGCGATAGGTGAGGTTGCTGGAAAATCCGGCCCAGAAGCTCATGTGGGGGAAGACGTTGTAGAGCAGCGAGTCGATCATTTCAGCGTCGCTGACGCTTGAGAGGTCGTTCCCCGATGTCAACATCGCCGCCTCGCGCGCCCGGGCCGCGACAAAGGCCCGCGCGCTCATACCTTCGGGCAGACCGGCCACGTTGCCGCCCGCGAGCGACGAGCGGGTAAAGCCCTGCCCCAGCATATAGTCGACGATCTCCTGTTCGCTGAGCTCGCTTTCCAGAAGCGGGCTCTGCACCGCGCTGGCCGAGAACTGCCGCGATACATAGTCGTTGAGGATGTCGTACTGGCTGTTGCAATCGCCGATGCCCGGCAGGATCTGCGGGTGGGTGGTCAGCGAATGGTGGCTCTCCATGAAGGCCTCTGCCGTCACCTTCCAGTTGGCGCGCACTTTTTTGGAGACGTGAACCGCCTTGTAGCGATTGGCGTAGTCATAGCCTACGAAATCGTCGATCAGCGGGCCCATGATCTGGGCCAGTGGCGGCGCGCCATGGTCCATGTTGATGAAGATGAAGCCTCCCCAGCGGTCGACATTTGCCTGCGGCAGGTCGATATCCTCACCCTCCCATTGCGGGAAGTCCCAGCCGATCGGATTGTCCTTGAAGGTTCCATCGGGGTTCCAGGCGATGCCATGATACGGGCAGCGGAATTCCGACTTGCAGCCGTTGAGCGTTACCAGTTTGCGGCCGCGATGAAGGCAGGCGTTGTAGAAGGCCTTGAATTCGTCTGGGCCAGCGCGCACGATGATGAACGATTTGCCGACATTCTCGTAGATGAAGTAGTCACCGACATTGGGGATATCCTCATCGCGCCCGGCCATTTGCCAGACCCGCGGCCACAGATGGGCGCGTTCCTTCTCAAAGAAGGCCGGATCGAAATACCGCGAGGCCGCCACCGGCTCGATGCCGATTTCGCGCAATCCGCGCTGTCGAAGGAAATCCGGCGCGGGAACCAGATCCCGATCCAGAATGTCCTCATAGGAGTCGGCCGGATGCCGATCGGCTCGAAAAGTGCGTTCCGGTTTGTTCACGTCCCGATCTCCCGTTCGAAGTGGCGCCCGTTAGCCGGGCGCCCCAAAACTAGTACATGTTGGACTTTCTGGATATCACCAAGTCGCGCGCGTGAAGCGGGTTGAACCGTGCGGGCAAACACGGACAAGATCATCGACAGACGCATCTCCATCCCGATTGATGGATTGTGATCTCGTGGCGGCGCACAGTCGGTGTGCTATCGATCGCGCCTTACCGGCGGTCGAGCGGGTCTTCCATGGACATGACCGACAGAAACACATCATGTTTGTGAGGGTTGGAGCGTTTCAGGGCTGTGGGCGAGCCAATCCTGAGCGCCACATGTTACGGTGATGACTGTCGGAAGTTCGCCTTTGCTGACCTCCCGCGCCGGTTTCCCGGATCGATGGTCATCTCTCCATGGTCATTTTGGAGTCAGCTTACGATGCCTGCCGCTGCCGAAGGCTTGCGGTGAAGCGCGCCCGCGAGACTGGCGCCGGCACGCCAAAACCGGCGACTACGGGCGCATTGCCAATCAGGGCCGGATTGTTTCATCCGTTGTCGCCGGCTGCCGCGCCACGTAGGCGTAGAGCAGGCTGAATCGCAAATCATGGCCTGGTGCTCCCGGTTCAGCGCCTTCCAAGTGAACGATGTAGCGGACCCCACCGGACACGGACTCCAGCTGATAGACGATGGGGTCAAAGCCAGGGTCGACATTAACGGGCTTGAGGTCCGGCACAGCATGCGCCCGTGCGAAGATGACCGCCTGGAAGTTTCGGTCCACCGGCAGCTGCGGGGCGTGGAACTCGCAACGCTGCGGTGACGGCTCGGATATCACCAACAGATTGCCCAGCCTGCCTGTCGTCCAGACCGGTGAGTCAGAGGGAGTGATCGGTCCGGCCCACTTCCGATCCTCGGCCCCGGCGGGCTCGACCTTCATCGCTATGGCGTCGCCCAATTCCCTGATCGACTGCCCGCCCTCACGCGATTGCAGGCAATCCATGAGGGCCCCGCCGAAGATCATGATTGCGTCTTCATTCGTAATGCCGGGTGCAGGTTGTGTAGCCGGCGGAGGGTCTGCGGCGATAGCGACAGGCGGCCGCAGCCCCGCACTCAACATCATCAAGCCCGCCGCCACCGCCATCCACCGCATCCGCGCGCTCTTAAAGGAAGGTGAATATTCGCCTCCGACAAGTTTAGCGTACTCCGAGCGTGGCTACCTGTCGTCGGGGGAGGCGGCGCGCCTGTCAGCCGTAGGGGGGCTTGCAACTTTCGCCCTAGGGCTTTGAAGTACCGTCCCCTATTGCCGCCCGCGCTGCTTGTAGCGGGCGCGGTTGGCCTTGGTGATCTGCACCCATTCGCGGCGCTTGGCGGCGCGCAGGGCGGGGTCTTCCCTGCTTTGCAGGAACGTCAGTTCGCGCTGTAGCTTCTGGAAGCCAAGCCAGCGACCCTCGTCGAGTTCGCCGGCCTCGAGCGCCGCCCGCACCGCGCAGCCGGGCTCGTTGGTGTGTCCGCAGTCCCCGAAGCGGCAATGCGCGGCGATCGCCTCTATGTCCTCGAAAGTCGCGGCGAGGCCTTCTTCGCTGTCCCATAGGCCAAGTTCTCGCATGCCGGGAGTATCCAGCAGCAGTCCCCCGCCGGGCAGCAGGATCAGTTCGCGGTGCGAGGTGGTATGGCGGCCCCGGGCGTCGGCCTCGCGGATTTCGCGGGTGACCATATGCTCCTCGCCGAGGAGGGCGTTGGCGAGGGTGGATTTGCCGGCGCCGGAGCTGCCGACCATAACCGCGGTTCGCCCCGGCGGGATGTGGCCGAGCACCGCATCGAGGCCCTCGCCCCTGGTCGAGCTGAGCGCGAGCACCGGAGCCCCGCCTGCGAACGCCTCTACATCGCCGATCGCGCCGGCGACATCCTCGCAAAGATCGGCCTTGGTCAGCAAAACCACTGGCGCCGCGCCGCTCTGCCACGCCGCGGCCAGATAGCGCTCCAGCCGCCTCGGATTCAGGTCGGCGTTCAACGATGCAACCAGGAACGCGACATCGACATTGGCGGCCACGATCTGCATGCCGCCGCCAGGTCCGGATGCCTTGCGGACGAACGCCGTGCGCCGGTTGAGGACGTGATGAATGGTCGCTTCACCCTCGCCCTCCGGGCTGAGCGCAACCCAGTCGCCCGCGGCGGGATAGCCGCCGGGCAGCGCCTCACGGGCGAGACGGCCGGAAATCTGACCGCGAAGCTCTCCGGCCGGAGTCGCCAGTCTATAGAGTCCGCGTTGCTGCAGTATCACCCTTCCAGGTAGCAGGCCTGCGGCGTGATGAGGTGTGAATTCTTCCTGGAGCGCCTGGCTCCAGCCATAGGTGTCTAACAATGGTGTGGTCTTTCGATCGGCGTGACGGAGCGCCGCCGATCGAAGCGATGTCGCATCTAGCGGCGGGCGCGGCGGAGGGTGCGGCTGACGGATACAGTCATCTTGGCTAACCCTCCTTCCCGCCGGGATCGACATGGCGAGTTAGGCATGCCGCACGTTTGCCGTCAATGTTTGGCCCGCGTCGCCGGCAAACTTGCGCTCCGCGCCGCATCCGTCGAGGATGGCGCAAAACTGCGGTAAACGACGGGGCCCACATCCATGAACGAGCACAATGCTCCCCAATCGCCGCCGACGCTGCTTCGCATCCTGGGACTGGCGTTCGGACTGGCGGTCGTGGTCGGCGGCATGGTCGGGTCCGGGATCATGCGGGCGCCGGGCGTGGTCGCGAAGGGCATCAACAGCCCGCCGCTGATCCTGCTCGCCTGGGTGATCGGCGGGGCAATCGCGCTGATTTCGGCGATGCCGCTGGTGGAGGCCGGCGCATCGGTGCCGATGGCGGGCGGCGCCTATCCGATCGCCCGGCGCGCTTTTGGGCCCACCGCGGGTTTCCTGACGGGATGGATCAGCTGGCTGCAATATGTCGCCTCCAATGCGTTCATTGCAGTCGTCTTCGGCGAATACATCCATCGCCTGGGCATGGCGCCAGGGATGTCGACATCCCTCCTAGCGGTGGCGCTGATTGCGGGCGTCTCGCTGGTCAATCTGTTGGGCACGCGGATCAGCGGATCGTCGCAAAGCATCGCCAGCGCCATCAAGGGCGCGGCCTTCATCGTGCTGGCGGTGGTGCTGTTCGCCTCGAAACATGCTCCGCCAATGCCGGCGCCGGCTGATCACGTGGCGGCGCTGGTCGGCGTCACCAGCATCGGCGGGCTGGTGATGGCCATTCGCGTCATTTACCAGACCTACGCCGGCTGGGACGCGGCGATCTATTTCTCCGAGGAAGTGAAACGGCCCGACCGCAACGTCGCGCGGGCGACGTTCGGCGGCATCGCTGCCGTCATGCTGCTCTATGTGGTGGTGAACGCCGCAGTTCTGCATGTGCTTGATCCGGCCGCGATCGCCGGGTCCGAGTTGGCGGTCGGTGACGCCGCAAAGGTGTCTTTCGGGCCGATCGCCGACACGGTGATTACCGCAATGGGCCTGTTCTCGCTCGCGGCGATCGTCAACCTGCAGACCATGGCCGCGCCGCGCATCACCTTCCGCATGGCCATGGACGGAGCGGCGCCGACAGCGCTGGCCCGCGTGGCGCCTGGTGGCGCACCGTGGCTGGGCGTTGTCGTCGCGTCGGGCGGCGCTGCGCTATTCGCGGCCACGGGAAGCTATGAGAGCATCGTGCGGATCTATGCGCCCTGGACCATGGCGGCGATCATGGTGATCTGCCTGTGCGCAATCCGTCTGCGGGTGGTCGAGCCCGATCTGCCCCGACCGTGGAAGATGCCGTTCTTCCCTTGGGTCGCCGTTGTCGGGGCAACTATTCAGGCATCCCTGATCCTCGTGGTCGTGTTGGACGATCCCGTCGCGGGACTGGAGTCCGCGATCGCCGCAGTGGCGCCTTTGCCGCTCTACCTGCTGCTGAAAGGCGCATGGAAGCGTGACGCCGAGGGGCTGTAGAGGCCTGGGAGCGGGCGCTATGAAACGGAGAAACGAATGAACTACGAATCGGCGCTGAAGGACTATCAGCGGTTCGATTTTACCGACCCGCAGGGGCGGTGGACCCGACCGGTCTGGCGGCGCGGAACCGGCCCGGCCGTGATCATCATCCACGAAATACCGGGTCTGCATCCGCTGGTGATCCGTTTCGCGGACCGGGTGGCGGCGGCCGGCATGACGGTGTTTTGCCCCAGCCTGTTCGGCGATCCTGGTCGACCCGTCTCGGTCCCCTATGCGCTGGGAACGATGGCCAAGGCGATCTGCATCAGTCGAGAGTTCAATGTCTGGGCGACTGACAAGTCGAGCCCGATCGTCGACTGGTTACGGGCGCTTGCGGCGCACGCGCACGCCGAATGCGGCGGCAAGGGCGTCGGCGCGATCGGCATGTGCTTCACCGGAAATTTCGCCCTGGCGATGATGGCCGAACCATCGGTGGTGGCGCCGGTGATGTCACAGCCGTCATTACCATTGCCGTTTGGGTCACGACTGCGCCCTGCCGGCATCGGTGTGTCACCCGAAGAGATCGCCTGCGCCAAACGGAGGTTCGCCGACGAGGACCTGTCGATGATCGGGCTGCGGTTCTTTGGCGACGCTGTCGTGCCGGATGCGCGGTTCGACTCACTGAAGTCCGTCTTCGGCGACAAGTTTGAGGCGATCGAAATCGATCCGAAGGATGGCCGGCAGGATCCGCGTATGGCGCCGCATTCGGTCCTGACGATTCACCTCAACGATGACGACCCCGACGGACCGACCAAGCAGGCGGAGCAGAGGGTCATCGAGTTTTTCCGCACCCGCACCGGCGCCTGACAACGCGGCGACCGCAACCAACAATGATCTGGAGACCAGGACGGACATGAAACGATTTATAACCGGCATCTGCGCGGCGGCGATGTTGGCGGGTGCGGCCTCCGCGCAATCGCCGAAAGTGACTGTAGACTCAGGCGCCCTGGTCGGAATCGCGGACGGCAAGGTGCTTTCCTTCAAGGGTGTGCCCTATGCGGCGGCGCCGGTCGGCCCGTTGCGCTGGGAGCCTCCGGCGAAGGCGCCGACATGGAGAGGTGAGCGAAAGGCCGATGGCTATGGGCCGGTCTGTCCGCAGCCGATCAATGCTGAAGGCTCGCCAAACTTGGGCGGAGCCAGCGGTCCGACCGGCGAGGACTGCCTGTTCCTCAACGTCTGGGCGCCGCGCGGCGCCAGGCATGCGCCGGTGATGGTCTGGCTGCATGGCGGCGGCAATACCGAGGGCGCGGGTTCGCTCGGCGCCTACGACGGGTCGGCGTTCGTGCGCGACGGTGTGATCCTTGTAACCGTGAACTACCGTCTGGGCGCGCTCGGCTTTTTTGCGCACCCGGCGCTGACCAGGGCCGCCCATCCCGGCGATCCGCTGGTCGGCTACGGCAACATGGATCAGATCGCCGCCCTTCGGTGGGTGCGGCGGAATATCGCGGCCTTTGGAGGAGACCCCGCCAATGTGACGCTGTTCGGCGAGTCGGCGGGCGGGATCGACACGCTGATCCTGATGGCCTCACCCTTGGCGAAGGGCCTGTTCGCCAAGGCGATCGTTGAATCGGGCGCCGGCTGGGCGCCACCCAAGACGATGGCCAAGGCGGAATCGCAAGGTCAGCGGATCGCCGTCAAAGCCGGCGCCCCGGCGGACGCTAGCGTCGAGCAGCTGCGCGCCCTGCCGGTTTCCGCGTTGGCGAATGGCGATGAGAACGACGACTTCGGTCCGGCGGTCGACGGGCGACTATTGACCGAGTCCGTCAGTCAAGCCTTCGCTGCCGGCCACGCGGCGAATGTCCCGTTGGTGATCGGCGCCAACAGTTACGAGGCCTCGCTCATGACCTCGATGAAGCTGTCGCCGACGGCGGTGCTCGGATTCACCCCCGCTTCCCTAAAGTCGGTCTATGGCGAGGAGACCACGGATTCGGCCAAGGCCGCGGCGATCTTCACCGACTACTTCATGGGCGCGCCCGGGCGCTGGATTGCTTCCCAGGCTACCGGGCCGGCCTATCTCTACCATTTCGCCTATGTGCTCGACATGCAGCGCGGAAAAGTACCGGGCGCAGGGCATGATACCGAAATCCCCTTTGTGTTCGACAGCTGGTCCACGCTTGGCGCCCTGGGCGCCGGCCTGACCCTCAGCGATGGTGACAAGGCGATGACCCGGCTCGTGCATTCGTGCTGGGTCGCGTTCGCCAGATCCGGGGTCCCGAAATGCGAAGGCGCGGCGCCGTGGCCGCTCTATCGGGCGGATACCGATACGCTGATGGATTTCGACGTTTCGCCGGGGCCCAGAACGCATTTCCGCAAGACCCAGTACGACGCGCAGGAAGCGGCCGTGCTTCCAACCCTCTCCTTGCCGAAATAGCAGGGCCTTTCACGATCGGTGGGACAGGAGACGGGACGCCTGTTACATTGAATTCCGGCCGAGCGGCGGATCAACGCCGGCTCTCGGCATGAGGCGGAAACGGGATCAGCAACGGTGAAGGATCGCAGGATCGCCCTGCTGCGGGGCATCAATGTCGGCCGGGCCAAGCGGGTGGCCATGGCGGACCTCCGTGCGGTGGTCGAAGGCCTCGGCTACAGTGACGTTCGCACAGTGCTGAACAGCGGCAATGTTGTTTTCTCCGCGCCCGGCGAGACAGCGGATCGGGCCGCCCACCGTATCGAGGCGGCGCTGCCTGGCGCTCTGGGAGTCGCCTCGAAGGTCACCGCCCTGACGGCCGAGACACTGGCGGCGATTGTCGCGGAGAACCCGCTGAAGGTTGGCGCCGGCAGTCCTTCCCGACTACTGGTGGTTTTTCTTAGCAAGGCGTCCGACCGTAGCAGGCTCGATTCACTGGTCGACCATGATTGGGCGCCGGATGTCCTGGGCCTGGGGCCACGGGCAGCCTACCTGTGGTGCCCGCAGGGATTCCTGGTCAGCCGCCTCGCCGAATCCGCCGGCCGCGCCCTCGGCCCCGCCGCGACGACCCGCAACTGGGGCACGGTGATGAAGCTGCACGCGATCGCCTGCGTATGAGCCCAATGGCTGGCTAGTTCGATAGTCCGGTGATGGCCTGGCGGATGGCGAGGAGGGACTGGCCGGCAACCATGCCCTTCCAGTCGTCGGTGTCGCCGTAGAACGCGTTGCGGACCTGCGCCTTGATCGCCTTGCCTTGCGGCGAGGCGACATCACCGTGGGCGTGCAGCCAGGCGTCGGCCCGCAGCGCGGTCAGCACTTCGATTAGTGATTGCGTGCCGACTTCAAGCGCCATGCCGGTGCATTCCGCGCGCGGCAGAAGGCCGGGAAGGGCGCCGAGGTTGTCGCCGGTGATGTCGGCGGAGGTCGAGGTGCCATCGGCCGGCGACGTGATCGACGCGCCCCACCATTTGGTGGCGCGAGCGAATGCGGGGCTGCCCCGTCTGTCGGTGAGAATCTGCTCGCCGTAACCCCACGGGCCAAGACCGGTGTGAAAGTCGATTACCCCGACCCTGCCGGCCTGACCCAGGTGGCTCTGCAGGATCTCGCTCTGGGTGCGTCGCGACCAGGTCGGTCCGGCGCCGCCATAAAAGACGCCCTCGGGATGGCTGAATTGACCGCCGCTGACCGCCTGTTGCAGGGCGGGGAAGCCGTTCTGTGCGGCGAATTCGGCCAACGCCGTGGCGCTGTCCGCCTGCGCCGCCTCATCCCAGACCGGAGGGCAGATGGCGGAGCTCAATGCATCGTAAGCAGGGTTGGCGGGGAGTGGGGCGCCGAAGTCGACCCAGTTGCGATTGAGATCGACGTTGTCTTCCGTCACCCGCCGTAGCCAGGCGAAGCCGTAGGGATTGATGGCGTGGATGACCATCACCGCCAGCCCCAGGGGGAGCCGGGAAGCCTCGTCTCGCCGCAGCCAGTCGACCTGCGCGCCCGACCCGCAGAAACCCTCGACGCCATGCGTGGCGCTGACCAGCACCAACACCGCCTCGGCCGAGCGCGGCCCAAACCAGGCGATATCTGTGGCGAGCTCGTCTCCGCCGGGGCCACGATCGGGATGGCCGACGCTCTCGATCTTGCCGCCAGCCTCTCGCGCCGCCAGCAGGAACTTGGAACGCGCGTCCCGGTAGTCGGTGGCGAAGCTTTGGGCAGAGTTCATGGCCGTGGTCCATTCCGGGCTGGCTTGAAGGTTCACCGACCATATACGGAGTTGGGCCACCGCGCAGCCCGCCTCCCGCAGGGCCGAGGCCTCACATCTCAGAAGCGGGCGTGGATGCCGACCTTGAAGAAGCGACCCACGATCCCGGCCTGGTGGAAGGTCGGGTTGTAGTTGACGGCAGCGTAGTTGATCGGGTCCAGGGGCGGGCTGGAGTCGAACACGTTTAGCATGTCGGCGAAGACATCGATCCGGCTATTAATCTTGTAGTCGGCGCTGAGGTCGAAATCGACGAAGTCGCCGACCGCGCAATTGCCCGGGAAATTGGCGCCGGTATTGTTGTTGGTTGAAAAGCAGCCAGGCGCGATGTCGAGCGCATACATCTTGAACCCACTTACATAGTAAACAGTTCCGGTCAGATCGAAGGTTCCGTAGTCGAGGCTGGTGGTCCAGGTC
The DNA here is from genome assembly GCA_025352165.1 of Caulobacteraceae bacterium. Lineage (GTDB taxonomy): Bacteria > Pseudomonadota > Alphaproteobacteria > Caulobacterales > Caulobacteraceae > Acaudatibacter. Next base: position 41,497 of record JANXTX010000110.1, read on the forward strand.
CCGCGATACTTCGGCGTTCCGGCGCCAGAAGAGAGCTGATAGGGGCTCTCGGTCCCCACATAGTCGATCGGCGGTTGCCCAGGCTGGTTGTAGACGAAACTGAAAATGTCGGTGAGGCTGACATCGCTGTTGATCTTGATGTCGCCGGGCAGACTGAATTTGGCGCGAAAGTCGATATCGATCCCGTCCGTCGTCTCGGAGCTGGCGTTGATATAGGGCGAGGAGACCAGCACAGGACGGGCCAGCAGCCCAGGATTGGCCTGGTCGGGAAGATCCGGCGTGATCGAGTATCCAGCGGGTAGCGGCGTGCCAGCGAAGTAATCCGCCAGGGCCACTCCGGGGTCGGCCTGCGCGATCACGTTTGACTTCTTGATGTGATAGTAGTCGAGCGAGATGTTGAAGTGCCGATTGGGCTCCAGAACGAAACCCGCTGTGAAGCTTGTCGATGTCTCCGGCTTGATTTTGGGGTTGGCCGAGGATTCCAGGGCCAGGTTGTAGGGTTGTGTGTAGCCATCCCCACCGTGCAGATCGACGAAGCTTTGCGGCAACGTGTAAGTGATGAAACCTTCCGACGCGCTGGAGCCGTTTTCTGAAAAGCTCGGCGCGCGAAAGCCGCAGGAGACCGTGCCGCGAAGCACCAGCTGCGGGATTGGGGTCCACTTGACGCCTGCTTTGGGCGAGAACGAACCGCCAGCATCCGAATAGTGATCGTAGCGCGCCGACACATCCAAATCCACGGTATGGACGACCGGAGCGTCGAGTTCGCCGAAGGCCGACAGGACGGTGTGGTGACCCACGGTGTGAGCGATTCCGAGTCCTTGTGCGGCCAGATTGGGGTTGAGGTCCGGGTCGTTGGTCGCCTCATAGCGAACCTGACCGCCGATGCCGAGCTTGAGCGGACCGCCCGGCAAGGTCAGCAGGGTATGCGTGCCGGAGATGTCCAGCGAATCGAGATCGGTGGTCGACGTCTTGGTCAGCGGCGGCGCCAGCGCCGCGCGTACGGCCGCCGAGTTGGAGGACGGGTCGACAAAGCTGTAGGCGCCGGTCGCGATGTCGCTGACCAATTGCGGGTAATTGATGAACCCGAGGTTGGTCGAATCCAGCGAGGTATGGGCGATCACACCTCCGACATTAAAGTCCCAGCCAGCGTAGCTTCCCCTGGCGCCGGCGGCCATCCGATAGACCTGATTGCTTTCGATCGTCCCGCCCGGAATGTCACCGAAGGCGTAGTTGATCAGCGCCGTCTCTCCCAGGGGGGCGAAGGGGTTGTTCGGATTCAACTGCCCGTTGGCCAGAGTTGCGGGAAGAAAGATGTTGTTGGTGTTGTTGGGCGTCGATACCTGGATCTGTGACGGTCCCGCATCGACGACCACCTTGGTCTCGTAGAAACTCGCCGACAGGTATGCCTGCAGATCCGATGTGATCTGATCCGTGAATCGGCCATAGACGCCGAACCTGCGTTCAGCGGGGACGTCATCTCCGTACAGACTGAGGTTCTGGGCGCAGTAGACGTTGCCGAGGCCATCGGTCTGTTGGGTCGAATTGGCGCCGCACGCGCGAAGGGGTTGGGACACGCCAAGCGGATTGCCCATGGAGTCAGCGGGCGTGACGCTGCCGTAGATCGACCCAGAGCCGTTTGTCGGTTGCCCGCCGATCAGGTTGTTGCCGCCGATCGACGACAGATCGTTGGTGTTGAACGGAAAACCGCGCTGGCCGACGTGAATGGCGTCGTCCTTTTCGTACTCCACATTGAGGTAGGCGTTGTAGTGTTCCGTCTGAAGATCGCCGTGGCCGAGCATGATGTTGAAGGTCCGGGTCGAACCTCCCCCGTGCTCCGACGTTCCACCCTCGATCGTGGCGTCCAGGCCCTGGAACGTGGGCTTGAAGATCAGGTTGACGACCCCGCCGATAGCGTCCGCGCCGTACAATGAGGATGCGCCGTCCTTGAGCACTTCGACGCGGTCAAGCACACTGAGTGGAATTGAGTTGAGATCGACGAAACCCCGCTCGCCATCGTCGGCGAGTCCGTAGTTCGCGGTGCGCATGCCGTCGATCAGCACCAGAGTCGAATTGACCGTAAGGCCTCGCAGCGCGACGCCGGAGGACCCCACCGCAAAGCCGCCGCCGAAGGCCGTGGGTATGGTTCCACTGTTGTCCGACGAGAGCGTGCGAACGGCGTCGGCGATCGTGGTGATCCCTGCCGCGTCGATCTTCTCCGCGCTCATCACCGTGACCGGCGAAGGCGTTTCGGTATTGGTGCGACGAAACAGCGAACCGGTGACGACGATTTCACTCACAGTGGCCGGCGGCGTGGCGGGGGGCTGAGTGGAAGCGTCGGCGGCGATGGCCGGTCCAGCCAGCATGGCGCCGATCATCATCCCGCTTGTGGACGGTGCGATCAGCCGAGATCTGCGAGAGATCGTGGTTTTCAAGGCGGTTCCTCCGCTGGGGTGACGCGGGTCATGCCACGACGTCGAACTGTCCTCTTGGGGACGACATAGTCTTCACACTTGGATAAACAATTCGTCATTAGATATTTTGGGGGTGAAAAGTCAGCCTGCTTGTTGATTGCGCGATGGCGCCGTTTCCCTAATCAGCAATGAGGCGATCAATCCTACCACCGTGAAGCCCATCGCATACCAGGCGGGCGACAGCGGATTGTGGGTCACCTGGATCAGAGTGGCGATGATCAGTTGGGTCGTTCCGCCGAATACGGCGACGCCGATGGAGATGACCCCGCCCAGGACTATTCCTCGCACCTCCTTGCGCAAAGACTCGGCAAGCGCGGTGAACATCGCGGCGGAAGACAACGCACTCGCCGCGGCGAGTACCGCTATGCCGACCAGGAGGGTCGCGCCGTCGCGGTTGCGATCCATCAGATAGAAGATCGGCCAGAGAGCTATGAGGAATACCAAGCGAGGCCAGATCAGCATGGCGCGCCTGCCGAAGCGATCGGACAGTCCACCACCGATCAGCCCGAAGATCAGCCCGGCGGCGCCATTGACCAGTGGCGCCGCGAGCGAGATTCCGGCGCCCATCTTCAGCGTCTCACGCGCGTAGGTGGTCATGTATGTCATCGCATAGGTGGAGACCGTCGCCGCCGCGACCAGGGCCAGGCCGATGAAGATGATGCGGCGATGTGCGGACAGCGTGGCGAGCGCCGGCTGGTGTTCGCCGACCTCCTCCGGATGGTGCAGGGTCTCCGGCAGATTGCGGCGCAGGATGAGACCTATCGGCAGGATCAGGACGCCGATACCGAACGCCAGCCGCCAGCCCCAGGCGTCGAGGTTCGCAGACCCGAGGCCGGCGGACAGCGCAAGGCCGATCAGCCCGGCGGCAATGGCGGCAAGGTTCTGGCTGCCGCCCTGCCAGGCTGCGTAGCGTCCGCGGCCGCCGGGCGGGGCCGACTCGACCAGGAACGCTGTGGTTGGTCCAACCTCGCCACCCAGCGCGAAGCCCTGGCAAAGGCGCCAGAACACCACCAGGATCGGCGCCAGCGGACCGATCGCTGCATAGGATGGCGTCAGGGTCAGACCGAGAACGCCTGCGCCCATCATTGCAAAGCTGATCAGCATCGCTGGGCGACGCCCGTGCCGATCCGCATAGTGGCCGAAGACGAGCGCACCTAGCGGGCGCGGAACGAAGCCAATGCCATAGGTCGCGAGGGCTGCAACCAGGCTGATGAAGGTTGAATGGTTCGGGAAGAAAGCGTGCCCGATCTGCACGGCGAAATAGGCGAAAGTGGTGAAGTCGTAGAATTCCAGGGCGTTGCCGATCACGGCGGCGGACACCTGCCGGGGGGTGATCGCTGGCGGCGCGGCCGTCTGGTTCATGCCGCTGTTCCCCTGTCCGCGAATTGTTCTTGCCGCCAGCCTTAGCGCGGTCGCCGCGCGGCGATCAAGCGATCTTGATTTCTGGGGGCGGAGTGATCTGGGGAATGGTCCGGATGGGACGGTGGCGCCGCGAGGCCGATTAAGTTTTTACGCAGATGACACAGATGAAGACGACGATGATCGGTGGTCTTGCCAAAGCGCCGGCGGGCCGGAGATAACGTCTCAAACGCCATGGAGCCGAGGGGGTCAAACGAAAGGACTGCGCTTCGCGCGAAGCGCAATAGTACTTCAAGGCCGCTCGTTTCCCTGTTGTCGAAGGTCAAAGGTGGGTGCGGCGCGCGGGTGCTCTCGCAGCGCAAAGGTCATCATCCTCTTCATCTGTGACATCTGCGGAAAAATGCGGCCTTTCCGAGCAACGCGAGCTTCCCGTGTTACATGAAATTAACGGGTGCAGCGGCGCGATTTCGCGCTAATCCTGGTGGCATGACAGCAGAAGCCAGTTCGCCCGACGCCAGCGCCGCCGATCGGCTGCCTTTTTCAACATTGCTGCCGTTTGCGTCGCCCTATCTGGTGCTGGGGGCCATGGATCTGGCGGTGTTCGTCTATCTGCCGCAGTACTTCGCCGGTCATCTCGGCGTCGGGACGGCCCTGATCGGCGCTGTCTGGATGGGGGTGAGGCTCTTCGATATTCTGATCGACGTCCTGTTGGCCGTCCTGATGGACCGGACGCGCACGCGGTTCGGCCGGTACCGCGTCTGGCTTCCCGCTGGCGCGCCGATCCTGATGCTGGGACTCTACAAGCTGTTCATGGCGCCGCCCGGCTTTGGCGCGGGTTATCTGCTGGGGTGGCTCCTGGTGATGTATCTGGGATATTCGGCGGTCTATCTCTCGCAGTCCGCCTGGGGCGCCAGACTGGCGACCCGATATCATGAACGCTCGCGGTTGTTCGGCACGATGACGGCCATCGGGGTCGTCGGCGCCATGGGCATTCTTGTCATATCGATCATGGCCAAGAGTTTTGGACTGACCGACGCGACATCGGTCCCCGCAATGGGCTGGGCGATGATCATCGCCTTGCCGTTGACCGTGTCACTTGCGGCGTTGCTGACGAAGGAGACGATTGCTCCCGAAGTCGCCGGCCCGCGGTTTACCTGGCCGGATGTCTGGGGCCTGCTGTCAAATCCCGACCTCTTGCGCCTATTCGCATCGCAATTCTGTCTGACCCTCGGCCCCGGGTGGATGGCGGCGATGTATCTCTTCTACTTCAAGGCGGCTCGCGGCTTTACGACGGCGGAAGCCTCCCTGCTCCTGGGATTCTATGCCCTCTCCCAGCTTCCGGGCGCCTTGCTGGCGACGAGGCTGTCACGAGCGATTGGAAAGCATCGCGCCCTGATGGTCGCCTCGACGTGCTTTTCGATCGGACTGCTGTCGATCCTGGTCATCCCAAAGGGGAATCTGCTGGCGACGGCCCCCGCGCTGGCATGGTCCGGACTGACGGCCGGGGCCTTCGGCCTGATGATCCGCGCAATGCTCGCCGATGTCGGCGACGCGGTGCGGCTCGAGCAGGGTAGAGAAAGGATCAGTCTGCTCTACTCGACGAACGCCCTGGCGCAGAAGATCGCCGCGGCATTCGCGATCGGCCTGACCTACCCGCTGCTGGCGGCAATCGGCTTCAATCCCGTCGAACATGGCGTCAATACCGCCGCCGCGATCGGCAAACTGCAATTGACCTTCATCTGCGGGCCGATCCTGTTCGTCATGCTGGGTGGCGCCTGCCTCATTGGCTGGCGCCTCGATGCCCGTCGCCATGAAGATATCCGCCGACAACTGGAAGCGCGGGACAGGGACCTGGCGGCCGGGGCCGTCTAAAGCCAGCGCTCGCTGATGGACATTGAGCACCAGCTAGTCCGGAGGGTTGAGATGATTCCACTCGCGAGGCGTTTGCGTTAGAAGGCGCCGTTCGAGCCGGCGCGGAAGGATATTGATGGATCGATTGATCGAGGGCTACCGGCGGTTCCGGTCGGAATTCTGGCCCGGCCAGCGGGAGCGGTATGAAGCGCTGGCGAACAGCGGGCAGAGTCCGGAAACCCTGGTGATCGCCTGTTCCGATTCCCGGGTCGATCCACAGACCGTATTCGGGGCCGCGCCGGGCGAGCTGTTCGTGGTGCGCAATGTCGCTGGTCTTGTGCCGACATATCAGCCCGACTCCGGCTATCACGGCACCAGCGCGGCGCTGGAGTTCGCGGTCCGCGTGCTGAAGGTAAAGCGTATCGTCGTGCTCGGCCACGTTCAGTGCGGCGGCATCCTGGCGATGGTCGAGGGCGCGCCGCCGGAAGCGCGGGATTTCGTCGAGCCGTGGATGTCGATGGCGCGCTCGGTGCTGAGCGATCTTCCCGAGCGCCATGGGCCGGGAGCACTCAACCGTTGCGAGGTGGAGGTGGTGCGGCTGTCGCTGGGCAATCTGCTGACTTTTCCGTGGATCCGCGAGGCGGTCGACGCCGGCGCGCTGAGCCTGGCCGGGTTCCGCTTTGAGATCCGCACCGGCATCCTCGAGCGCCTGGTCGGTGACCGGATGGAGCCAGTCGCCTGATCGGGCGAAAAGAGGCAACCCCAATCGCCGGGAAGGGCGTCGAGTGGCAGATGTTCCATCGACTACCGGCGGGAAGCCAGCGGTCCAAGGGCTAGACTGTCGCCTGGAGGCGCTGAAGGTCGATGTCGGCGGGGAGGTGTAGGCGGGCGAACATTTCACCGCGGTCGGGGCCGGGCTTTTCGGCGTAGTATCGGGCGTTTGCTTTTCGGCCGCGGGCCCAGGTGGCCAGGATACGAAGCAGCGTCGATGGCCGGTTCAGCCATGCGCGTGGGGGATCGAGCATGTGGAAGGCGCGCATCGCCTGACGCAACAGGTCGATATCCTTGCGCAGGGCGATGGTGATGCCGTCCTCGACGAACCCGCGCAGAAGGCCCGCCCTGAACGACGGCTTATGGTCGGGGTCCAGCCCACGCAGCGCCCGACGCGCGGCCGCGCGATCCTGCTGGCGCATGTCGTCGAAAAACGGCCGCAGCTGGGTGGTGACCGCCTGGCCGTAGCGCACCGCCCGTTCGACCGGATCGATGGTGGCCTGCAGCACATCGCGCAACAGGTGCGCCTCGACGGCCGCGAACGAACAGCCCCGGCCGAACAGGGGGTTGGTGCGAACCAGAGAGTCGCCGACGCTGAACAGTCCCAGGGCCGGCGGCGTGCCGTTCGGGGCCGCTTCGCGCCAGCGACTCTTCAGGTTGCCCATGCCATGGACGCGGCTGACTGCCTCGGAACGGGACGGATCGGTCCATGGCGCGACGCCGGGCAGGCCGGCGCAGATCTCATCGAAGGTTTCCGGCCTGACCACCGCGACGCGCAGGGACTGCTCGACCTCCGGCACCGCGAGGGTGATGGAGAAGGTGCCGGAGTCGGCGGGGAAGACGCCGAACTTGAGGAAGCCGAGATCGCCGGTGGCCGGAAAGCGACCACGAGCCGGTTCCGTCTGGCCGGACAGCAGGCGGTAGAACCGGGTATAGTAAAGGATCGAACAGTCCTCGATATCCTCAGGAGGCGGCGCCACGCCGGCCGCCTCAAGCCAGTCAAGCACCGGTGAGTTGCGCCCCGCGGCGTCGACGATGATGTCGCCTCGAATGATTTCGCCATTGGCGAGCCGCAGACCCTCCGCAACCAGGACGCCGCTTTCGTCCCGCCTGTGGAACAGGCCGTCGACGAAGATTTCGGGGCGAATGCGGACTCCGGGCTGGCGCTCCACATATCGGCGAATAGCCAGCTCCAGCGTGGTCCTGCGGCTGACGATGATCGCCATCTCCTCGTCCCGCGGTGTTGCCGCATAGGTGCTGGCGATGGTCTCGGGCAATCCGTCCGCGAAGCGCAGTTCCCGGGCGCCGGTGGCGCGCAGCTCTTCGAGTAGTTGTGGGTGCTCATTGACGATCAGGGTGCGCAGCCGCGCGAGAAACGCGTGGCTCTGACGAAGATGGCCCACACCTCGCCGCCGCCAGTGTTCGAAGACCTCTTCCGCGCCGCCCTCCGGAGGTGGGGGATCCCGGTCGAGCAGGGTGATTTCGCGACCGGTCGGCGCCAGCGCCAGCGCGACGCAGAGACCGGCCATGCCCGCGCCCAACACCACAACCTGTTCAGCCATCGCCGCTTCCCGCGTTACTTGTTACAGGTCACTCAATGGCGTCTTCCCGGGTCAAGGCAAGGTCGGAGATGAAATCATGACCGCAATTACCGAACGTCGGATCGAGGCCGGCGGCATGACCTTCGTCGCGGACGAGGCCGGCGAGGGCGAGGATGTCGCCCTGCTGTTGCACGGGTTCCCCGAAAGCCGGCATTCCTGGCGATACCAGATACCGATGCTGGCGGAGCTGGGCTGGCGGGTGATTGCGCCGGACCTGCGGGGCTACGGGCTTTCGAGCCGGCCGACCGGCAAGGACAGCTACAAGCTCGACCATCTGATCGAGGATGTCGCGGGTATTTTCGATGCGGTTGGCGCGCGCCGACGCCTGCTGATCGCCCATGACTGGGGCGCGATCATCGCCTGGTGCTTCGCAATCGAGAAGCGGTTGCCGCTGGATGGTCTGGTGATCATGAATGTGCCGCATCCGTCTGTTTTCGCGCGCGTGATCAGGACGTCCTGGAACCAGCGACTGCGATCCTGGTACGTGGGTTTCTTTCAGATCCCGTGGCTGCCCGAGATGATGTTGACCGCGCGGCGCGCGCGGGCGGTGGCTGACGCCTTCACGGGAATGGCGGTCGACAAGTCGCGCTTTCCTCCGGAGGTCACCGACGTCTATCGCGAGAACGCCCTCCGTCCCGGGGCGATGACGGCGATGATCAACTACTATCGGGCCAACACCGATCTGCTGGACCGGTACCCGGGGGCGCCGCCGATTATCGAGACACCCACGCTGATCGTCTGGGGCGAGGAGGACACCGCGCTCGGGATCGAGCTGACCCGGGGCTACGAGCCCTATGTCCGCGACCTGACGCTGCAAACACTGCCGAACGTGTCCCATTGGGTGCAGCAGGAAGCGCCGGAAAGGGTCAACCTGATCCTGGCTGACTGGTTGTCGAAACGTGGCCTGATGCCCGGGGTGGGCGGCTGATCGACTCGGAGAGCTTTGCGGCTTCGCCGCGCTCGCCGGATTGGCGAGTGGGGGGCGAAGTGAAAGGCATTTCAATCCGGGCAAAGCCGGACTAAAGGCCTGCGCCATGCACCCCTCGTCGGATAAAATGGGAACCGCGTTGAGCGTCGGCGCGGCGCGCAAGCGGTTTGCCTTGCTCGCGCTCGGCTCGATGGGCGTCGTGTTCGGGGACATCGGCACCAGCCCGCTTTACGGATTTCAGGGAGCGGTCACCGCCGCTGCCCATGGCGCGGTGGGCCCGCCGGAGATCTTCGGCATCACCTCGCTGATCATCTGGGCGCTGCTGATCGTGGTGACCATCAAGTACGTGATGTTCATCATGCGCGCCGACAACCATGGTGAGGGTGGCATCCTTTCGCTGATGGCGTTGGCGCAGAACGCGCTGGGCCGCCGGACGATGGTTGTGCTGAGCCTGGGCGTGGTCGGGGCGGCGATGTTCTACGGCGACGCGATCATCACCCCCGCCATTTCAGTGATGTCGGCGGTCGAGGGGCTGGAAACAGTGCCGAGCCTCGCAAACGCGATCACCCCGGCGGTGGAAATCGTCAGTAGCCTGGTCCTGCTGATCGGTCTGTTCATGGCCCAGTCGCGCGGCACAGCCAGCGTGGCGACATGGTTCGGTCCGATCTGCCTGGTATGGTTTGTTTCGATCGCGGGGCTTGGCTGCCTGCAGCTTGTTCACGAACCAACAATCCTGCTGGCCTTCCTGCCGACCTACGGGCTGAATTTCCTGATCCACCACGGCGTCATCGGCATGCTGGTGCTGGGCGCGGTCTCACTGACCATCACCGGAGCCGAGGCTCTCTATGCCGACATGGGCCATTTCGGCGCCGCGCCGATCCGGGCGGCCTGGCTGGTGGCGGTGTTTCCCGCCCTGCTGCTGAACTATCTCGGCCAGGGCGCGTTCGCCCTGCATTTCCTCGCCGATCCCGCCAACCACGCGGCGGACCTGACGACGCAGAACTGGTTCTTCCTGATTGTGCCCGAGGCGCTGCGCATTCCGATGGTCATATTGGCGGCCGCCGCGACGATCATTGCCAGTCAGGCGGTGATAAGCGGCGCCTATTCGATGACCAATTCCGCCATGCAGATGGGCCTGCTGCCTCGGCTGGTCGTTCGCAGGACGTCGGAGACCGAGGCCGGCCAGATTTACATGCCGACTGTCAACATGCTGCTGATGGTCGGCGTCATTCTGCTGGTGGCGATCTTCAAGAACTCCGCTTCGTTGCAAGATGCCTATGGCTTGGCTGTGACGGGGACCATGTCTGTAACGACCGCGCTCACCGCGGTGGTTGTGCGCAAGCTGTGGAAATGGCGTCTGTGGCAGACCGCCCTGGTGGTCGTCCCGCTGCTATCGGTCGATCTCACCTTCTACGGGGCCAACATGCTGAAGCTGCTGACGGGCGGCTGGGTGCCGATCGCGCTGGCCTCGGGCGTCATCCTCGTGATCGCCACATGGCTGCATGGCAGCGGCATCGTCTCGGAAAAGTCCCGCAAGGACCGCATTCCGCTTGCTGACTTTCTGGCGTCGATTGGCCGGCGACCCCGGCAGATGGTGCCTGGCACGGCCGTCTATCTGACACCCAATCCGGACCTGACGCCGAGCGCGCTGCTGCATAACCTGAAACACAATGGCGTGTTGCACGACAAGAACGCGCTGGTGACGGTGCATACCGGCGATATGCCCCGGGTGCCGCCCGACTCGCGCGCCACCGCGAAGGTCATCAACGATCATTTTGTCGCCGTCACTCTAGAATTCGGCTTCATGGAAACCCCGCGGGTGCCCGACGCCCTGCGGGGATTGACGGTCGGCGGGGTATCGTTCGACGCGCTCGACACGTCCTATTTCCTTGGCCGGCGCAGCATCGTCGCGGGCCATGACCATGGATTGCGCCGGGTGCGGGACCGTCTGTTCATCGCGCTGTCGCGCAACTCCGCCGACCCCAGCGAGGTATTCGCCATCCCCGCCGGCCAGGTCATCGAGATGGGTGTGCAGGTCTCGGTCTAGCGGCGCGAGGCGCTATAGACCCCTACGAATTGCGTCCCACTCGTTCGAAAGCCGATCACGATGCTCCGGCGCCGCGATGGCGATGAGGGATTGCGCCCGGCCGTCTAGCGTGGCGCCGCGCAGATCGGCGACGCCGTGCTCGGTGACGACGAGGTCGGTGTCGTCGCGGGGGATGGAGATCGTCGGCGCGTCGATGCGGGAGACGATGCGTGAAACGGCACCACGCGCGGCGGTGGCCGGCAGCGCGAGGATCGCCCGTCCGCCGGGAGACCGCCTGGCCGCGCGGGCGAAGTCGGGCGCGCCGCCCAGCCCGCTCATCAGCCTGCCGCCACGCCACTCGACATTGGCCTGACCGAACAGGTCGACCTCGAGCGCCGAGTTGATGGCGAACAGCCGCTCCACGCCGATTAGCGACGCGGCGCCATGTGTGACGGTTGCGTCGGCGAATTCGAAGGCGTCTACCGCCCAGCGCACGAACGCGTCAGGCCCCAGCGCGAGGCCGGTGATGTGTCCATCCGCCGCCAGCGCGCCCGATTCCGCCAGCACCTGATAGGCCGGTGTCACCATGCCCGACCGAATGACCAGATTGCGGCGATCTCCCAGCCGCGCCAGTGCGGCGGCCGGCGCGCCGCCGATACCGGTCTGGATGGCGGCCCGGTCGGGGATCAGGGCGGCCAGCCGCTCGGCGATGCTCTGTTGTTCACCTCCGGCGACCGGCTCGTCGATGTTGATGTAAGGGCTGTCGATCTCGAACGCGTGCTCGATCGCCGAGAAGGGAATGGTCGGACCCCGGCTCGCCCTTGGCAGCGCGGTGTTGACGAATGCCAGGCGCCGCCTTGCGCGCGGCCAGACGAGGGGTGAGAAATCGGCGCAGGGCCCGAAGGAGCACAGGCCGCTCGCGTCAGGGGGCGTGACCTGCAGGATCGCAAGGTCGAACACGGGGTCGCTGAGAAACGCCGCGGCAATCTGCGAATAGCTCGCCGGCCGCACAATCACGCGTCCGGCCTCGAAGCCCGGGCGCAAGGCCGCCGGCAGCATGAAGGTGATGAACCGCGCGTCCGGATGCAGGCTGGTGTAGTCGAACTCGTTCATGCCCGGGATCAGGCAGCCGCTAAGCGTAACACCCGCCAGCACGCCCGGATCGGTCGCGAGGATATCGCGAAGGGCCAGCGATTCGCCGACCCCGCCCTGGATATAGATTGATCGTCCTGGCCTGAACTCGGCCAGGACATCAGTCGATGAGTGGCTCACACCGGGTCGTAGGGGAAGACGCTGGCGGTCGCCCCGAGATCGGTGAAGCTGCCCTTCATCGCCGGGAGCGCCTGGTCGAGCAGGGTGCGGGGCGTCCAACCTTCCATCCGCGCCAGCGACTTGACCGGGCGCGGCTGGCTGAACAGCACGACCTCATTGCCACGCACCGCGAACACCTGGCCGGAGACGTCCTTCGCCTCCGGGCTGATCAGGGCCACGGCGAGCTGAGCTACCTGATCGGCCCGCATGGCGTCGCGCATCCGACCGACCCGCTGGGCCGAGGCCTCGTCCTTGACCGGAATGGTGGCGATCATTCGCGTCCAGGCGAACGGCGCGATGATGTTGGAGCGGACGTTCTTCATGGCCCCTTCCATCGCCAGGATGCGCGAGAGGCCCATGACGCCCAGCTTGGCGGCCGCGTAGTTGGCCTGGCCGATGTTGCCGATCAGGCCCGAGGTCGAGGTGAAGTGGACGTAGGAACCTTCCTGCTGGTTGCGGAAGTGCTCCACGGTAGCGCGCGAGACGTTGTAGGCGCCGCGCAAATGCACCGCGATCACCGAGTCCCAGTCGGCATCGGTCATCTTGTGGAACATTCCGTCGCGCAGGATGCCGGCCGGATTGATCACCGCGTGCAGCGCGCCATAGGTCTCGATCGCCTGGGCGACCATGCCCCGGACCGACTCCAGCGATGTAACGCTTTCGGAGTTGGCGACCGCTTCGCCACCCAGCGCGCGGATTTCCGCAGCGGTCTCTTCGGCGGGGCCGGCGGAGCCCTCGTCGTCACCGGCGACGCCGCCGCCGAGATCGTTGACCACCAACTTCGCGCCCTCGCGGGCGGCCAGTAGCGCGCATTCCTTGCCGATGCCTCCCGCCGCGCCGGTGATCAGCACAACCTTGCCTTCCAATACGCCCATCGTCGCCTCCGTGAATTCTTGCCGTGTCAGCCGCGCGGTTCTTAGCGCGCGCGCATTGCCGTCGTCGAGACACCCTTACAGGGTTTGGCCGTCGTCCAGAACAAACACCGAGCCGGTCAGCGCGCGCGAGGCGTCGCCGCACAGCATCAGCATCGTCGCGTCGAGGTCATCCTCGGCCATCAGCCGCCGGCGCGGGAAGCCGGCGACCTGCTTCTTGCCGCCCTCCTCCGCGAACCAGTCGGCATTGAGCTCGGTCTCGATGTAGCCGGGACACACGACGTTGACGTTGATGCCGCGGTTGGCCAACTCGCGCGCCATGCTCTTGCCGAGCATCGCCACCGCGGCCTTGGAGGCGCAATAGGGCGCCAGGCCCGGCAGGACCTTGACCGCGCCGATCGAGGCCACCAGCACCAGCCGTCCCCGGCCGGTCTCGCGCGAACCCGCCGCCATCATCCGCCGCGCGCCCTCGCGCGCCGTGAGGAAGGCGCCACGCACATTGATCGCCATGACCTGGTCGAAGTCCTCGACGCTGATCTCGGTCGAAAGCCCGCGGCTGTTCATGCCGGCGTTGGCAATTACGGTGTCGATGGGGCCGAGCGCCTTCTCCGCCGCGTCGAAGCCGGCGATGACCGAGGCCTCATCGGTGACATCCATGGCGATCGCCGCCGCTGTGCCGCCCGCCGCCGTGATCTCGTCGGCCAGCGTCGTCAACCGATCAACCCGCCGCGCCGCCAGCGCCACCTTCGCCCCGCTAGCCGCCAGAATCCGCGCGAACCGCTTGCCAAGACCGGAAGACGCGCCGGTGACAAGCGCCACGCGGCCGGAAAGATCGAAGGATTGGGTCATGGGTGAAATCTCCTGCCGTCAGTGCGGGCGCGTTATATTGACGTCTTTAGAACTCTGGCCGGCGGCCCGGAAGGGCAGGTTAAAGGGCGACGGTGAAGCCATGAGTATCAAGGGACCAGGCGATCCCGCAATGCAGGCTCTTCCGATCAAGACTTCTCCGGTCGAACCGGTCCGCGAGATGGCGATGTCGCGGCTGTTGGCTGTACTGGAAGAAGGGATGACGCTTGGCGGCGGATCGTTTGATCGCAACGCGCCCCATGGAGGCCAGTGAATTGACGGGGGCGGACAATGGCGATCTGCCGGCATGGGTCGGGACCCTTGCCGGCAGCATCTGGATCGACCCGGACATCGACGCCGTGGGGTCCGAGATCGCGCGCGAGATGGAGGAGGGCGTGGCCTCGTCCTGACGCCATTGCTCGACGCTCAGGCACGATCGTCGTCGCCATTCAGGCTCTGATAGAACGGCTGACCTTCGCCTCCCGCTCGCCCCGGGTCGGGCAATTGAACGTTGGCTTCAATCGCGGGCTTCCGCATGCGATCAACGGCCGCTCGGAGAGGCCGTTTAAAGGACGCGCGATGGCCACGTGATGGCCGCGCAATGGCCATGGGACGCTCACCCCTGGCCACATCGTGGCCGCTTCTGGCCTCCAATTGGCCGCTTCCTGGCTGCCTTTGGGCCGCCGTTTGGCCGCTCCTTGGACCGACCCCAGAGTCTAAGTCTCTGGAATATTTGAGAGTTCTTGTCATGCTGGCCACTTTTTTCCGAAACGGTCCCTGCTGGCGCCGAGATCAAGATCTCAGGTATGCATATTGCAACTCGTTTCGATCTTTTCAAGGCGTGCCCCAGGCTCGCGATTCCAACTTGGATGAGCTGGCGTGCTATGAGAGCGTTATGGAAGAGGAATCGAACCACCCTGGAGAGAATGACTCCGGCAACGCCTCAAGTGTCTCAAAAACCTCAAAGGTGGAATCCTTCGTCGTGAGCTATCCGTTGACGCAATCCGAGATAGACTGGCTCAAATTGCAATCGAAGCTTGTCGGCGAGGCCTCGAAGCGGTTTCTCGAGAGAGAAAAGATTGCGTCGTTCGACGCCTCAAACGCGAAGATCAATCCTGGCGAAGTTCGGAGATGAACGCCTCAAAAAGCTGAGGCATGTCGCGATAGACCGGGTGCGTACTGAAGTGGGCGTTGAGGTCTTCCGATATTCGGTTCTCCGACCGAGCATCCTCTTTAGTCGCCGCCGCCCACCGCCGACCCGGATGCAACGTGTCCCACGGAGAGCGCTTGTTGGCTCTCGTGACTGGATCATCTCCGTGTTTTCCAAGGCCGTAAAGTATGTCGACTTCGCTATTCCAAATGGGCCGGAACAGATGGATGAGATAATCTTCCGCCGCTGTCTCCCACCCGGACTGCACGACAAGAAACCTCACCTGAAAGTCACAAATTTTTAGTGTAGAAGTGGCCTTGCCGATATTCTTTCGGTGGTCGTTTAACCGGGCCGCCAGACGCTCGCCCTGCTCTCGCGCCGAGCGAGCGCCGCTGGCGGCGGGCCCCGCCTTGCCGACATAGACGGGTGATTCCGAGCCGGACAGCGGCAGATACAGCGGGTAGTCTCCGGTGTAGTAGATTGCGTAAACGCCTGACCCGTAAAACCGTCTTACGGTCTCGAGGGGATGCCGAGTCTGCGCGACCATCGCCAATGCCGTGAAGCGACCTATGATTTTGGGGTTGCTCGGATCAAAGACCGAGGCCGGCATCGTGACGGGGTCGATTTGCGAAAGCGCCGCCTCCAATTCGACAATAAGCGCGCGGACCAGGCTGTCGAAGGCTCGGCGACGGGCCGCTGGCAGCGGCTTATTTACGGAAGTTTGGATAAGTTCCGCCAGTTTTAGTCGAATGGCGGCGGCCTCTTCGCCAAGGAGTGTCGGTTTGCTCAAGCCGCGAGCCTCAGTTTCCGCGCCACGTCCCTTCCGATTACCTCGGCCAGTCGCGGCGGCACCGCGTTGCCCAGTTGTCGCATCGTTTCCGTCCACGACCCATGAAAGATGTAGTCGTCCGGAAAGGTCTGAAGTCGGGCGCTTTCCCGGACCGTGAAATAGCGAACGACCCCTCCAGGCATCGCGAGCATGTTCTCGCCCCCGGGAACCCCATGGACGCCGGCCTTCAGGGTTTTCGCGGGTTCATCGAGGGGGCTACCGGTATGGCCGGGGTAAACTCGCGCTCCGGGCTGGAAACGGTGGTTAGGCACAAGGCGAGAGGCTTCCGGTTCCCATTGAGGGTCGGGCAGGTCGTCAATCGCGTCGCGCACGGTCGCCCACGGTATGGTCGATGGCTTGCGATCCAGCTTCGCGGCGCGCGCCGTGGCGGCCGGATCGGCCGGGCGGTCATTGCGAGCCACTTTGTGTTTGTCCCAATAGAAGCCCTCGCGGAACTGAGACCACAACAGCGCGTCCGAGCTGTGCGTGGCGATTGGAAAGCTCCATTCGAGGTCCAGGTCATCGCGGAATCCGACAAACACCACTCGCTCACGTTTCTGGGGCACGCCATAGTCCGCCGCGTTAAGTACTTGGGCGATGACTCGGTAATGCAGACCGTCGCGGACGCCATGAACATGGTGGCGCTCCAGGCGGGCAAGATGCTCGGTCCAGTCCTCTTCGGCGCCGGACACAAGCTCGGGGTGTTCGAGCTGGAGCTTGATATACTCGAAGTAGTTGCGGAATGACGCGCGCGTCAGTCCCTTGACGTTCTCGAAGATGAACGCCTTTGGCCGCGCCTCGCGCACCGCGCGAATGGCCTGTGGGAACATATCGCGGGCGTCGTCATGAGCCTTGTGCTTGCCGCCCAGAGAAAATGGTTGGCATGGCGGACCGCCCGATATCAGGTCCAGCCGATCCTCGAACGGGCTGAAATCCACGTGTCTCACATCGCCCTCGGTCAGCGGCCAATCGCGGACAATGGGATGTTCGAAGACCTGATTTTCGCGCAGCGTCTCGCAGCAGTCGTGGTCCCACTCAACCACCTTTTGTGGGTGGAATCCCGCCTTGTGCAGGCCCATTCCGAGGCCCCCGGCGCCGGCGAAGAGTTCGATCGAGTTCATGACTCCAAGAATGTTCTGATTTCGTTCCGAATGAAAGTCTCGTCGCGCAATTGGCATTCCCAGATCGTCAGCACCCGCCAACCCAGGTCCGCCAAGGCCGCCTCGTTCCGCAGATCCCGTTCCCGATTGCCCTCCAGCTTGGGAATCCAGAAATCCTGCCGTGATTTGGGCAGCCGCGCCAGACGGCAATTCGGGTCGGGGTGCCGATGCCAGAAGCAACCGTGGACGAATATGACTTTGCGCCGCGAGGCGAAGACGAGGTCGGGTTTGCCGGGAAGGCCGGGGCCGTGAAGGCGGAAGCGGCAACCCATGGCGTGGACGAGGGAGCGAACTCGCCGCTCGGCCGCACTGCCTTTGCCTTTGACGCGGGACATACGCTCGCTGCGCTGGGTGGGGGTCAGGGTGTCCATAGCGGAAGAAGGATTCCGGAATTCATTGACAGCCTATGCGCCCAACCCGTTGGATCAGAGTCAACCCAGCATGGGATCGTGAATGACCAACGCGCCGCCAACGGCATCGGGCGACTTCAAGGGCGCACTGCCGCCGCGAACACCCTGGCTGGCCTGGTTTCCGCCGGTCGTCATCCATACGACCGTCGGAGCGCGTGACGAACACGCCGCCTACATCGCCGCCAAGTCCGGCGACGCGGACGCCGCGCTTGTGCTGGTCCACGACCTGGGTTTGGAGTCGGCGGTAGACCAACTTCGTGAGTTCGCCGACCGAGGGGCGATCTCCCCCATCTTGCTGCCGGTCACGGCTTTGGAGGCGACGGGCTTCAATGCCATACCAGACGCGTTTGCGCGTTTGATTGGCCGGCGACTCGACTGGCGAATTTCTTCCGGCGAGATCGTGCAGACCAACCGGGTCGGACACACGCGCGCCAGGACATTCAATCGATTTGTCACGCCGGCCGCCTTTACCGGGGCCGTCGAAAGCGGCGGGCGCTATCTCCTGGTTGATGATCATGTGGGGATTGGCGGAACGCTCGCGAACCTGAAGGGGCACATCGAAACCTCCGGTGGCGCCGTGATAGCCATGACGACCCTCACCGAGAGTCGCGACGGCCGCCAGATTGCGCTCGGCGTTGAGACGCGCGACATGCTATGGAACCAACATGGACGCGATCTCGAAAACCTCTGGCGCGAGCAGTTCGGACACGGAATCGACGGCCTCACCAACCTCGAAGGCGCCATCCTTTGCCGTGAACTTTCCCTTGACGCCATCCGAGATCGATTGGCTCAAGCGGCAATCGAAGCTCGTCGGCGAGGCCTCGATCCGGTTTTTCGAGCGGGAGAGAAGGGAGTAGTCGGATAGCTTGCGCTTCCTCAAAGCGTGGCGCCGACATAGTCTTAGCCTCCGGTAAAACCTTTCGTCCGAGCAATCCCAAGGTCGACGCGCAATGCGCGTTTGAGTTCTTCGTGAGCCGTGCCTCGACCGCTCAGATCATCGTTTGTTTCTACAATCCGAGAAATCGCCAGACGAACTGCTTCCGGCGCAACCAAGTCGCATCGCATCTGCCAGTAGGCAAATTCCTTAG
This sequence comes from Caulobacteraceae bacterium, assembly GCA_025352165.1. Taxonomy (GTDB): domain Bacteria; phylum Pseudomonadota; class Alphaproteobacteria; order Caulobacterales; family Caulobacteraceae; genus Acaudatibacter. The sequence goes on from JANXTX010000110.1 coordinate 60,170, forward strand.
CCGCTGCGTCTGTTCCCTCCACAGCGGCGCGCTGATAGGCCTCAAGCAGCCTGATGTATGCGGCCTTTCGCTCATCAAAACTCCTGCCGGATTTCTGGGCAAGCTGGGTGACCACTGCCTGAAGCAACACAGTAATCACGGATCCCAGTCCGAACGCAGTCAATAAAGGCAGTACGTTCACGAAATCTTCCCTAATCCGCGTCCATCTTCAGCGCCGCGATGAAGGCTTCCTGCGGGATTTCGACCTTGCCGAACTGGCGCATTTTCTTTTTGCCCTCTTTCTGCTTGTCGAGGAGCTTGCGTTTGCGGCTGGCGTCGCCGCCGTAGCATTTGGCGGTGACGTCCTTGCGCAGGGCGCGGACGGTCTCGCGGGCGATGATTTTGCCGCCGATGGCCGCCTGGATCGGGATGACGAAGAGGTGGGGCGGAATCAACTCCTTCATCTTCTCGACCATTCCCCGGCCGCGCATGTCGGCGCGGCCGCGATGGACCAGCATCGAGAGGGCGTCCACCGGCTCGGCATTCACCAGGATCGACATCTTCACCAGGTTGCCGACCCGGTAGTCCTCCAGCGTGTAGTCGAAGGAGGCGTAGCCCTTGGAGATCGACTTCAGGCGATCGTAGAAGTCGAAGACCACTTCGTTGAGCGGCAGGTCGTAGACGACCATGGCGCGGGCGCCCACGTAGGATAGTTCCTTCTGCTCGCCGCGCCGATCCTGACACAGCTTGATCACCGCGCCGAGGTATTCGTCCGGGGTGAAGATGGTTGCCTTGATCCATGGCTCGGCGATGCTGGCGATACGCACGACGTCAGGCATGTCGGCCGGGTTGTGCAACTCCATGACATCGCCGTTGGTCAGGGTGATCTTGTAGATCACGCTGGGCGCGGTCGCTATCAGGTCGAGATTGAACTCGCGCGTCAGCCGTTCCTGGATGATTTCCAGGTGCAGCAGCCCAAGGAAGCCGCAGCGGAAGCCGAAGCCGAGCGCGGCGCTGGTTTCCATCTCATAGGTGAAGCTGGCGTCGTTGAGGCGCAGGCGGCCGACAGCGGCGCGCAGGTCCTCGAAGTCGGCGGCGTCGACCGGGAACAGGCCGCAGAACACCACCGGCTGCACCGGCTTGAACCCGGCAAGCGGCGTCGTGGTCAGGCGTTTCTCATCGGTGATGGTTTCGCCGACGGCGGCGTCGGCGACGTCCTTGATCTGGGCGGTGATGAAGCCGATCTCGCCGGGACCCAACGAGGCGACATCGGTGGCCTTGGGCTGGAAGACACCGATCTTGTCGACCTTGTAGGTGGCGCCGGTCTGCATCATGCGCACCTGCTGGCCGGCGCGTAACCGACCATCGAACACGCGCACCAGAACCACGACGCCCAGGTAGGCGTCGTACCAGGCGTCGACCAGCAGGGCCTTCAGCGGCGCGTCCTCGTCACCGGTGGGCGCGGGCAGGCGGTTGACGATGGCCTCGAGCACATCGTGGATGCCAAGGCCCGTCTTGGCCGAACAGAGCACGGCGTCGGAGGCGTCGATGCCGATGACGTCCTCGATCTGCTGGCGGATCCGTTCCGGCTCGGCCGCCGGCAGGTCGACCTTGTTCAGCACCGGGACGATATCGTGATTGTTGTCGATCGCCTGATAGACGTTGGCCAGGGTCTGCGCCTCCACCCCCTGGCTGGCGTCGACCACCAGGATCGATCCCTCGCACGCGGCCAGGGAGCGGCTGACCTCATAGGCGAAGTCGACGTGGCCCGGAGTGTCCATCAGGTTGAGGATGTAGGTCTCACCGTTGTCCGCGCGGTAGTTCAGGCGAACGGTTTGCGCCTTGATGGTGATGCCGCGTTCGCGCTCGATCTCCATGGAGTCGAGGACCTGCTCCTTCATCTCGCGCGCGGTCAGGCCGCCGGTTTCCTGGATCAGGCGGTCGGAGAGCGTCGATTTGCCGTGGTCGATGTGGGCCACGATGGAAAAATTGCGGATATGAGAAAGCGCTGTCGTCATGTCGCGAGCCTCTAGCACGGTTCGCCCGTGACCCGGCAATTCAGAGGGCGTTAACCGGTTTCGACGTAGTGATGACTGAATCGAGTTCCAAACCGTGGCGGGGGCGCCAGCCTTAGGAAACCCAGCATGGACCGCCGTTCATTGATCATTTCGGGGATCGCCGCCTTTGCCGCCACACCGGCGCTTGCGCGGCAGTCCCAACAGCCCGCGCAGCAGCCTCAGCAAGCCCCGCAACCGGCGCAGCCGATGGGCGGCCCCTATTCGACGCCCGCCCAGACCTACACCGATGATGAACTGGTCAACCGTGTCTCTGATTTTCTCGGCGTCACGGCCGAATCGGCCGGCGCGGCGATCGAGCGAGCGTTCAAGGATAACGGGCGGCCGACGGGCTACATTGCGGGCGAGGAGGGCTCAGGCGCCTTCGCGTTCGGGCTCCGCTATGGGCGGGGCATGCTCTACATGAAGGACCGCAAGGCGCAGGAGATCTACTGGCAGGGTCCGTCGTTCGGATTTGACGCGGGCGGGAACGCCAGCCGCGTCTTCGTGCTCTGCTATAACCTGCAATATCCCGACGCCATCTATCACCGGTTCCCCGGCGTTGAAGGCTCGGCCTATTTCATTGGCGGACTGGGGATCAACTATCAGCGGGCGGATGACATCACTCTGGCGCCGATCCGGGCCGGCCTCGGCCTTCGCCTGGGCGCCAACCTCGGTTACCTTTCCTACAGCCGCAAACGGCACTGGATTCCGTTCTGAGGGGTTATACCAGCCCGCGTTGAGGCTTCCTCGCCGGCTTCCAGCTTGCTCTAACCATCGTGGAACCAAACCACGGAGACACGGGGGACACAGAGGACCACGGAGAAGAAAGAAATCGAAAGCGCTTCGCGCGTAGCGCAAGAAATCCTGGGGCAACCCTCAATCGGAATTGCTCTTCTCCGTGTCCTTCTCTTCCTCCTCTTGCTCCGTGGTTGAATCCCGGCCCTGTCGGGCGCCGCCGACCAGGCCGGAAGGGCGAACCAACTCTGCTCACGGCTTCAAAGAGTCACATTCAATGAGGATTGGTAATACACTTCAGTTCACGCGCCGCACTGCTTCCGGCAGGTGGAGTGAGAAGGCCGGAATGACGGCGTCGAATGTCTCACCGCCTTCTTCCTCGATGCGGTAGGTTCCGCGCATGACCCCTGACGAGGTTTTCAGCGGGCAGCCGGACGTATAGCGGAAGGACTCTCCCGGGCGCAGCACCGGCTGTTCGCCAATCACGCCCGGGCCAACTACTTCTTCGACGCGATTGGCTGCATCGGTGATGATCCAATGGCGGGAGAGCAACTGAAAGGTGCGGGTCCCGCAGTTGACGATATCGACCGTGTAGGACCAGGCGTACTGGCTGGCATCCGGGTTGGATTGCTGAGGCAGATAGGTGGGATCGACACGCACCAGCACGCCACGGGTCTCGGCCTCGTAGACGCCGCTCATGCATTGCCATCCAGCGCGCGCTGGACATCCCGCGCCAGATCCTCCGGGCCCTCGAGGCCGACCGAAACCCGCACCCAACCGGGTGTCAGGCCAATCTCCAGGCGCTGCTCCTCGGTCATCGCGCGATGGGTCGTGGTGCAGGGGTGGGTGGCCATCGACTTGGCGTCGCCGAGATTGTTGGCGATATCCAGCAGGCGTAATCCGTTGAGGAACCGGAATGCGGCTTCCTGTGTGCCGAGGTCGAAGGCTATCAGACTGCCGCCGCCGCTCATCTGCCGTTGGGCAATCTCGAACTGCGGGTGGTCCGAGCGGGTCGGATAGCGGCAGGATTTGACGCGGGGATGCGCGGCCAGCAGATCGGCGAGCATGGCCGCCGTCTCGCTCTGACGCCGCACCCGCAGTTCCAGGGTCTCGAGGCCCTTGAGCAGGACCCAGGCGTTGAATGGCGACATC
>JANXTX010000195.1 GCA_025352165.1 Caulobacteraceae bacterium
GCGCCATCAGCGTCGCGATCAAGGCGTCCCTGTCGACCAAATCAGGTGGCGGAGTCATCCATACCTTGACTCACATCCAGCCACCCGCCGCAACCGGAAAATTCAGCGCCCGGTCAAATTCAAGAGGGGTGAGCAATTACAAAATATAAATACCGATTGTTAGCAATCGAATTGTCTGAAAGTGACCATCGTCCTCAAACAAGACTCTGCTTAGGAAACCGGGTTTCATAGCCGCATTGCCTCTCCCCTTAAGCCTGCCCCCAGCACAATGCTCCCGCCACAAGAATCCGCAACCCACCCCGGCGGTCATCGGCACTCCGGTGACAGTGCACTTATCTGCTCCGCCTTAGCGCGACCCATGAGAGATAAATGCACTGTCACCGTAATGCCGAAGTCATCCAATGACCGGAACGCCAGGCAAATTTGCAGGTTCCGCCACCGGACTCCGGGCCATATCCTTCGATAAATATTGAATATTCAACGTTTGCCGACAATGGCTGGGGATGAACTTGCTCGCTGAAACCTGCTGGTATTTCGCCATACGTTACGTGGTCCAGCTTTACACAGTTATCTCTATACAACCCCCATACAGAATGGCTTCCGGCAGCACCCCTGCCGTCGGCGATGAAAATATCCTTGATGCATGGGGTCTGATTTAAGGGCGTCGAGAAGTGAAACTGCGGCGTCGCCAGGTCGCCATCAATATGGGCGCCTATCGGACCGTCACATCCCGATAGCAATAGACCAACGAGCAGAGCCGGCATGACTCGGCTAAGCCCCGCAGAGCTGGCGACGATGTCGCGTGTCAGACTTTTGAGGTTGGTCATGCCTCGACACTGACTCGTACTGTAGCCTCTGCGCAATGACCCCTCGCCACGCAACGCAGTTCCTCAGAATGACCGCTCGATCGGTGCGGCATAACTCCTTGCCACGGACCACTATGGTTCGTGATCTAGAACGACCAACGCCCCTCCACCCTACCCCTCAGCCCCCGCCGCTGAACTCCCCTTCCGTTGACGCCCAAAGTCCGGCTCCGGGGTTTCCTGGCCGGCGTCGATGACGCCGCGGCGAATTTCGCGGGTTCGGGTGAAAAGTTCCTGCAGCTTGTCGCCTTCGCCCCAGCGGATGGCGCGGGAGAGCGCCTGCAGGTCCTCGGTGAACCGGCCGAGGATTTCCAGCACGGCGTCCTTGTTGGCCAGGAACACGTCGCGCCACATGATCGGGTCGGATGCGGCGATGCGGGTAAAGTCGCGGAAGCCGCCGGCGGAGTATTTGATCACTTCGCCGCGGGTGACCTCTTCCAGATCCGCCGCCGTGCCGACAATGTTGTAGGCGATCAGGTGCGGCAGGTGCGAGGTGACGGCCAGCACGAGGTCGTGATGCCTGACGTCCATCTGGTCGACCTGCGCGCCGAGCGCCACCCAGAAGGCGGTCAGCCGGGCGACAGCGTCGCCATAGGGTTGGTCCGACCGGTCCTGCGGGGTCAGGATCGTCCAGCGGCCCTCGAACAGTGAGGCGTAACCGGCGTCCGGTCCGGAGTGCTCGGACCCGGCGATCGGATGGCCGGGGATCGCGAAGACGTCCTGCGGGATGGTTCGCTGGAATGCTTCGGCGATCACGCCCTTGACGGATCCGACGTCGCTGACGGTCGCGCCTGCTTTCAGCGCGGCGGCGGCGGCGTCTGCGGCGGCCTCGATGGACAGTGAAGGCGTGGCGAAGATCACCAGGTCGGCGTCGCGCACAGCTTCGGCCGGATCGTCGACGACCGTGTCCGCCAGGCCCAGCGCGGCGACGCGGGCGCGCACGTCGGCGCTGCTGTCGGCCACGGCAATTTGGCCGACCACGCCATACGCGCGGGCCGCACGGACGACCGACGAGCCGATCAGGCCGCAGCCAATCACCGCCAGCTTCGGATAGATGATCTCGCTCATCAGCCGGCGGTCATGAATTCGGCGAGCCCGTCGACGACCGCGCGGTTGTGCTCTTCCAGCCCGATGGTGATGCGCAGGTGATGTGGCAGGCCATAGCCGCCGACACCCCGCGTGATCAGTCCGCGCCGGGCCAGGAAAGCCTCGGCGTCGGCGGCGGTCTTCCCGGGCGTTTTCGGGAATTCAATCAGCACGAAGTTCGCCGATGACGGCACGACGTCAAGGCCCAGTCCGCTTAGCTGCTGCGTCAGCCATGGGCGCCATTGTTCGACCAGCGCCAGCGACTGGGCCTGAAACTCGGTGTCGGCGAGCGCGGCGATCGCTGCCGCCTGTCCGGCGATCGAGGTATTGAACGGCAGCCGGATGCGATCGATCGCGTCGGCGATCGGCGCCGGCGCATAGGCCCAGCCAACCCGCAGCGCCGCCAGTCCGTGGATTTTCGAGAAGGTATGCGTGACGATGATGTTCTCGGCGCCGCGCGCCAGATCGAGGCCGTCGCTGAAGGTCGGGTCGGAGTTGAACTCGGCATAGGCGCCGTCCAGCACCAGCACGACACTCGGCGGCAGTCCCTCGTGCAACCGGCGGACTTCGGCCGCGCTGATGAAGGTGCCGGTCGGGTTGGCGGGGTTGGCGATGAACACCAGCCGTGTGCGCTCATCGACCTGCGCCAGCATGGCGTCGACATCGATGCGGTAGTCGCGTTCGGGCGCGAAGTGGACCTCGCCCTGATTGGCGCGCGCGCCGATGGCATAGGCGCCGAAGCCGAACTCGCCCTGCACGATATTGTCGCCGGGCTCAATGAACACCTGGTTGATCAGCGCGAAAATCTCGTCGGTGCCGCATCCCAGGATCAGGCGTTCCGGCTCCAGCCGATAGTGTTCCACCAGCGCCGAGCGGAGATTGCCGGCCCGCCCGTCGGGATACAGCCCCAGCTGGTCGGCGGCGGCAGTGAACGCTTCGCGCGCGGCCGGGCTGCAGCCGAGGATGTTCTCGTTCGCCGACAGCTTTACGGGTTTCGCCACGCCTTCCGCCCCGGCCTTGCCAGGCACATAGGCATGGATCGCGGTGATCCCGGGCTTGGGAAGCGGGCGCGCCGCGGCGGAGCGGTCTTGGTCTGTGGAAGGAGCGTTCATGGCGCGCGGGTATGACGGCCCGACAATCGCGCTGTCAACAAACCTGAGGCCTATGGCTGGGGCAATCGGGCGACCGAATGCCGGGCCACACCTGGCGGCGAGGACAAGAAAATTTAACCACGAAGTTCACAAAGTACACGAAGAAGAAAAGAAAGTGTAAATTTGGCGCTTCGCGCGAAGCGCAATTAATTCTTACTTCTAATCTCCTTCGTGTCCTTCGTGAACTTCGTGGTAAAAATCTTCTCATAGCAATTGCGCGGTAGTCAAAAAACTCTGGGGGAGAGACCTATATCGGCCGCGCCGAGCCTGGTTTGCCCGTCTCTGAAGTCGACGGTGATATTTCCGGCCGACTGTTGAGGCGACAGCTCGATCGCGGCGGGCGACCGCGGCGCGGCGTGCAGCGCCACGCTCAGCGACCCGGCCAAACGGCCATCCTGAGACACGCCCAGCGTACCCGGCTTTGCCTCCAGGATCGCGTCACCCGCGGCAAGACGCAGAGTCCTCACATTGAAGCGCCCCCCCGCGATCCGCCACGCCTCGCCGGCCGACCGCCAGTCGGGTCCGGTCATCGCGCCGGCGTGCGAAAAGATGGAGTCGAAGATCAGCGTGACCGGGTTGCCGTCGGCGATCCGCGCCAACAGTCCCGTCAGCGGCGCGCGCGCCTGATCAACCTCGATATAGGCGGCGCCCTGGTCGTCCGGTCCCGCCTTGCTATGCAGATGAAATTCATCAGCCGACGTGAAGAACAGCGGGTTGGCGGCGGTGGGACCGGTGACCGTCATGCCGATGCCTTCTACGGAGATGCGCGGCGGATGCGCGTCGGCGTCGGAGAAGCTCGCCCGCAGGATTTTCGATCGGACGCTCACCGCCGCGCCGTCGCGTCCCGCGATGGTGATGTCTCCCGGAAACTGCATGACCCAGTGTCCCGGCGCCAGCACCGCCGTCTCGGCCGACACCGCGCCTGTGGCCAGCCGCCAGCCACCGGGCGCGCGCAGGCTGACATCGCCGAGGTCGAGATCGAGACGGAACGGATAGCCGCCCACGTTCCGAGAACCCCAGCTCAGCTCATATCCGGCCCGCGCCAGCGCGGCCTTCTCGGCATCCATCCGCCGAAAGATCTCTCCGCGCGACCAGAACCAGATGATGCTCCAGATCGTCACGCCCACCAGCAGAATCGCGAAAGGGGCATAAAGGCCGAACCTGCGGGGTTGGCGGTCGGGTCCACGATCGGGCAGGGTCATGGCGGGAACTCAACTCGGAAAACGAATGGAAGACGAAAACAACGAGCACTGGGTGTTCGGCTACGGCTCGCTGATGTGGCGACCGGGCTTTGACTTTGTAGAGCGCCGCGCCGCCGTGCTCCATGGCCGGCGACGGGCATTCTGCATCTACTCGGTGCACCATCGCGGCACACCGGCCCGCAAGGGTCTGGTGCTGGGGCTGGCGCCGGGGGGCTCGGTGCGTGGCGTCGCCTATCGCGTGTTAGAGTCTGACCGGGAGGCGGTTCTCGATTATCTGCGGGACCGCGAACAGCCGACCGAGACCTATGTCGAGCGCCGCCGCCCGGTCCGGCTGCTCGGCGGGGGGCTCCGCTCCGCGGTCGTCTTTCTTTCCGATGTCGAGCACCCCCAATGGGCGGGCGTGCTTTGCCTGGAGGCGCAGGCCGACCTGATCGCCGGCGCCACGGGGCTATCCGGGCGGAACGTGGATTATCTGCGTGATCTCGTCGACCACCTGCGCCAGGAGGGCATCGCCGACCATACGATGCAGACCCTGCTGGGAATGGTCGAGGCGCGGGAGTGGGCTACTCGCGCATCAGGGCGGTAGAGGCCGTTTCGATCCTCTCCTGCAGCACACGCATGAACTCGCCCCGATGCAGGCCGGGCGGTATTGGTTCGAGAAACTCGTAGACGATCGTTCCAGGGTGGCGAAGAAAGCCGTGAGCGGGCCAATGCACGCCCGAGTTGGTCGCCATAGGGATGCACGGCATGCCGAGATCCCGATAGATGCCGGCGACGCCGGGCTTGTAGTCAGCGTCCGCTCCAGGCGCCATTCGATGGCCCTCGGGGAAGATCACGATCTGCCGACCCTCCGCCAGCCGCGCCCTGGTGTCGATCAGCATCTGTCGCAGCGCCTTGGCGTTGGCTTCCCGATCAATGACGATCATCTCGGTCTTTTGTGTGTACCAGCCATAGACGGGAATGCTCATGAGCTCCCGCTTCATCACAAAGGCGGCGTCGGGGAAAGCGCTCAGCGGCGCCATGGTGTCGAACATGCACTGGTGCTTGGCGGCGACAAAGGCGCGCCCTCTCGGCAGATGTTGCAACCCGCGCATCTCAACTTTGACGTCACAGATCGGATACAGCAGTCCGACCACGGTGCGTGACCAGAAGCGCATCACCGCCACGGCCCAGCCGCGTGGCGCGAACCATAGAACGGGCACGCTGAAGATCGCCACGGCCGCCGACCAAAGGTAGAAGAGCAAGGTGAAGATCAGGGATCTGACGACGATCATGCCGGGCTCCGTACTGCGTTCATGGGCCGGCCGTGACCACCTAGCCTGAACATCGCCTCGCGTCCCAGGATTG
>JANXTX010000197.1 GCA_025352165.1 Caulobacteraceae bacterium
ATAAGGACCCGGCCATGACGGTAGGGGGATAGGTAGCGGAGTGAAATCTAAGAGCGCCGCGTGAGGGGGTATGTGCATTCCAGGTGGTAGGTGGAGCCGTGGTCGGTGCGCCAGCTGGAGTAGAGGCCGAAGGCCGTGACCGGGAACGGCGGCGACTTCAGCAGGTTGTGGCCCTGGATGCAGGCGGCGACACGGGCCGGGTCGGGACGATTGAGATAGGCGAGGGTGATGTGCGGGCGCCAGGTGCGGGTGTCCGGTTTCAGTCCGGCGCCGCGCGCGGCCGATTCACAGCGTGATGCAAGGCGTCGCAGCGGCGCGCTTTCGGCGACACCCGCCCAGACGGCGCGGATATCGGCGCCCTCGCCAAAGGCCCCTGCGCCGCTCAGGGCGATGTCGAATGCGTCAATGGAAATGGCCGAAAGGGCTGCGTCGAAATCATCGGCGAGCGTCTCGGCGATATCGCCGGCGAAACGCAGGGTGATGTGCATGGCCTCGGTCGGGCGCCAGCGGGCGCCGGGGATGCCCTGTTGGCGGCGGGTGAGGGCTTCAGCGATCTCGAAGGGGATCGCGATCGCGGCGAACAGACGGATCATGCGCGCGCTTTCAATGCCCTCACGACCGTCGGGGCCAGGCGCCGGGCGATGACGGCGACGCCGGCGGCGTTGGGGTGAATGCCATCGCGCTGCTTGAGGGCGTTGTCGGCCCCGACGCCGGCCAGCAGGTCGGGATAGAGCGGGACATGCTCATTGCTGGCGACGGTTACGAAGGCCGCGTTGAAGTCGCCGGCGTAGCCGCGACCGATGGCGGACGGCGCGGCAATGCCGGCCAGGACGACGCCGATGCGGCGCGCCTTGAGGCGATGGACGATCGCCTGAAGGTTTGCCCGGGTCGTGCGTGGATCGAGACCTTGCAGCAGATCGTTGCCGCCCAGCGCGACGATGCAGACAGTGGTATCGGGCTGAACAGAGAAGTCGACGCGGGCCAGACCGCCGGCGGTGGTGTCGCCCGATACGCCGGCGCCACGGACGATAGCGGTGGACCCAGAGCGCGCCAGAGCCGCCTGCAACTGGGCTGGAAGCGCATCGGCGGCGGCGAGGCCGTAGCCGGCGGTGATCGAGTCGCCGAGCAGGGTCACCACCGGACGGGCGGCGGCCAGGGTCTCGCCGGAAACCACCGCGAGGCCGGCGGCGATCAGGGCGCGGCGCGATATGCAGCGTGCGGGTGTGGAAGTCATATCGACGTCCTATTTAGGAAGCATGCACGACAGCTTTAACCCGGCGGAGGTTCCCTGTGTTCGACGCTCATGCGCCCACGACGCCTCTGCGCCTGCAGTCGGTCGCGCTGACCCTGCCATCAGCGGCCGGACCGGTGGAGATTCTTCGCGGCGTGGACCTGGAGGTTGAACCGGGCGAGCGGGTCGCGGTGGTTGGTCCGTCGGGATGCGGAAAATCCTCGCTGATCGCTGTCGCCGCCGGGCTGGAGAAGCCGACGGCGGGCCGGGTCTGGCTGCTGGGCGAGGACCTGTCGCAGCTCAACGAGGACAGCCGCGCATTATTGCGAAGAGGCCGGGTGTCGCTGGTGTTCCAGTCGTTTCATCTGCTGCCGAACATGACCGCGGAGGAGAACATCGCCGCGCCGCTGGAGATCGCCGGCAAACGCGGCGCCACCGCGATCGCGCGCGACTGGCTGGGCCGGGTGGGCCTGATGCACAGGGCGAGGCACTATCCCCGTCAGCTGTCGGGCGGTGAGCAACAAAGGATCGCCCTGGCGCGCGCGCTGGCGAGCCGACCGCATGTGCTGTTCGCCGACGAGCCGACGGGAAACCTCGACGCCGCCAATGCCGCCGCCGTGGCGAACCTTATGTTTTCCCTGGTCGCGGAAACCGGCGCGGCGCTGGTGCTGGTGACGCACGACCCGTCGCTGGCCGCCCGCGCCGACCGTCGCGCGACGATGGCCGACGGTCGGATGGTCGCCGAATCGTGAAGATGCCTCTTTCATTTCGTTTTGCGCTTCGGGAACTTCGCGGCGGGGTGCGCGGGTTTCGTGTGTTTCTCGCGTGCCTGGCGCTGGGCGTGGCGGCGATCGCCGCCGCGGGTTCCACGGCCGAGGCGTTCCGGGAAGGGCTGGCGTCGCAGGCCCGAGAGATATTGGGTGGCGACATCGCGGTGTCGATCGGCCAGCGGCGGTTCACCGATGCCGAACGCCAGACCATGGCCGGCTATGGCAAGGTCGCCTATGCGGTCGCCTCCCAGGCGATGGCGCAGACAGCGTCGGGGGAACGCCGCCTGGTCGATCTGCGCGGCGTCAGCGCGAACTACCCGCTGGCCGGCAAGGTCGATCTGGCCGGCGGCATGCCGCTCAGCCTGGCGCTCGCCCCAGTCGGCGACGCGCAGGGCGTCGCTGTCGAAAAGACGCTGCTGGACCGCCTGGGGCTGAAGCTGGGCGAGCGCTTCCTGGTCGGCAATGTGCCGATGGTTGCGCGAGCGGTGCTGATCGCCGAGCCGGACCGCCTGTCGCGCGGCTTCGCACTGGGTCCACGGGTGCTGACGCGCATCGATGTTGTTGAATCCGGCGGCTTCATCTCGCCCGGCCTGCCGTTCGGCGAAACCGCGCGCATCGCCCTGCCCCCCGGTCGCTCACCCGACGTCGTCAAATCGGCGCTGAAGACATCGCTGCATGCCGGACCAGACGGCGCCGACCTGCGGGTGAGGGACCGCAACGAGGCGACCCCTGGCATCCACCGGCTGATCGATCAGCTCGAATACTTCCTGGGCTTCATCGGCCTTGCATCTCTGGTCGCCGGAGGACTGGGGGTATCGACCGCTGTTTCGGCCTATGTCGATGAGCGAACCCCCTCGATCGCGACGCTCAAGGCGCTGGGAGCCGACGGCCCGCTGGTGCGCAACATCTATCTGATGCAGATCGCGGTGCTCGCCCTCCTCGGCGTGGTGATTGGCCTGTTTATCGGCGGCGCGGCGCCACTGGCGCTCGGCGCGTGGGCAAAATCAAGCCTGCCGATCCCCGCCCTGTTCAATATCTATCCATGGCCGCTGGCCAAGGCGGCCGCGTTCGGACTGCTGGCCGCGGCGGCCTTCTCGCTGGCGCCGCTGGCGAGGGTGCGGGCGACGCCGCCCGCCAGTCTGTTCAGGGGGGAGCAATCGTTTCGGCCGCAGCCCGGCCCGGAGCTGGCGGCTGCCATCATTGCCTCGCTGATGCTGGCCGGCCTGGCGGTGTTGACCGCGCCCAGTGCGATCACCGCGGGTGCGATGATCGGCGGGCTTGCCGTCGGCTTCGGCATTCTTTGGGCGCTGGGCCTGGCAGCGGCCGGCGGCGCGGGAAAAGCGCGCGGCCTGGCGCGCGGCGCCCCGCGCATGGCGCTGGCCAACCTTGCGGGACCGAGGTCGGCTGCGCGCACGGCGGCGCCGGCCATAGGACTGGGCGTCGCGCTGATCGCCGCCGTGGTGCTCATTCAGTCGAGCCTGCTGGCGGAGGTTAGCGATGTCGCGCCGCGAACCGCGCCGGCCCTGATCTTCACGCAGATCCCGGGCGAGGCGGGGGAAATGTTCGATGCCGCGGTCTCCCACGCTTTCGGTCGCCCGCTGAAGGCGAAGGACTATCTGCGCTTTCCGTTCGCCACCGGGCGCATCGCACGCGTCCGCGGTCGGGTGGTCGATCGGCAGCGGATCGATCCCGCCGACCGCTGGGCCTACGACAATGACATCACGCTCTCCGCCATCGGGCCGGAACCCGGGAACGCCGGGATCGTCGAAGGCCGATGGTGGCCGGCTGGCTATCACGGCATGCCATTGGCGGCCCTCTCGAGCGACGCGGCGCGTGGCGAGAGGCTGAAGGTCGGCGATACGATTACCGTGCAGGTGCTTGGCCGGGACGTGGAAGCCCGTGTGGCGGTGCTGCGCAAGGTCGACCTGGGCGGTTTCGGCGCCAGTTTCCCGATCGTTCTGGATGCCGATTCGCTCGCCGGCGCCGATCTGTTCAACGTGGCCATCGCCAAGGCGACCCCGGACGAGGAGCGGCGGGTGACGCGCGCGCTGGGCGGCCGGTTTCCGCAGGTGAACGTCATCAGCGTCCGCGAGCAACTGGAGAGCGCCGATGCGCTTTTCAGCCGGTTGGCCCTGGCGGTGCGCGCCGCGGCGGCGGTGGCCGCGCTGGCGGGACTGCTGGTGCTGGCCGGCGCCATCGCCGCCGGCGCCAGGACGCGGGCCAGGGAAGCGGCGGTGCTCAAGGTGCTGGGGGCGACAAGGCCGCAGATTCTGGCGCTCTATCTGATCGAGTACGGCGCGGTCGGACTGATCGCCGGGCTTGCCGGAGTCGCGCTGGGTTATGCGGCGTCCTGGCCGATCGTGGTCAAGGTATTCGAGACGGCGTGGAGCGTGGACTGGACCGGAGTCGCGGTCCTGATCATCGGCGCGGCGGGGCTGGCGACGATCGGCGGATTGCTCGCGGCATTGGCCGCGCTGTCGCGCCGGCCGGCGCCTATCCTGCGGTCAGAGTAGCCGCGGATTCAGCTTAACGAGGGTTAATGCAAGTCGGCCTTGCGCACGATCCCGGGGAGGACGATATTTGTACGGAGCGTCCATTGGGGACGCAGCAACAAGGGTTCATCTCGATGAGCGACTTTGACCGCGGACTGGCGCGACCGGAAACGGTTCTGGCGCCGGATATGGCGGTGGATGCGGGCCTGCGGGCCTTCATGCTGGGCGTCTATAACAAGCTGGCGCTGGGGCTCCTGCTCTCGGCGGCGCTGGCCTTTCTGACCAGCGCCTACGCGCCGGTTGAGCATCTTCTTTATATCGTGAATGAAGATGGTCGCCTGGTGGCGCTGACCGGCCTTGGCCAGATCCTGCGCTTTGCACCGCTGGTGATCATTTTCGGTTCGATGTTCGGCATGCGCAATCCGAGCCCCGCGTCATCCGGCGTTCTCTACTGGGCGATGGTGTCGACGATCGGCGCCTCGCTTGGCGTCTGGCTGCTGATCTATACGTCGACGTCGGCGTTCATGACGCTGCTGATCACGGCGACGGCGTTCGGCGCCCTGAGCCTGGTCGGCTACACCACCAAGCGTGATCTGACCGGCATGGGCAGCTTCCTGATCATGGGCCTGTGGGGCATCATCATTGCCTCGTTGGTCAACATGTTCCTGCACCTTGATGCGATCTACTGGATCGTCAACGTCGCCGGCGTGCTGATCTTCTCCGGCCTGACGGCGTGGGATACCCAGCGCCTGAAGATGACCTATTACCATCTCGGCGGTGATCAGGCCGCGATGGGTGTTGCGACCAACTATGGCGCGCTGAACCTGTACCTGAACTTTATCAACCTGTTTCAGTTCCTGCTGTCGTTCATGGGCGTTCGCCGATAACGAGACGGAAACTTTCCGCGTAAACAGAAGCCCCGGCCATTGCGCCGGGGCTTTTTGTTTTGATGGCTAATCGACGACGGTGAAGCGCGAGCGGTCGAAGAAGCGCAGGACCTGCGCCAGTTCATGTCCGCGCTTCAGCACCAGTCCGCCGTGGGCAAGGATCAGCCAGGCGCCCTGGCGGCGGGCCAGCGCCGGGCGCTTCTCGATGCGATAAAGCGGTGTCTCGCCGGTGTGGCGGAAGATCGAGAATACGGCGGATTCCTTGAGACCGTCGATGGCGTAGTCGCGCCAGAGGCCAGCGGCGACCATCCGACCATAGAGACTCAGCAGCTGGTTCAACTCCCGGCGTTCAAAAAACACGATCGGGGTCGCGGGCTGGGTCGGAAGCGTCTGCGCGGGGTCGAATGCCATTCGATTCGAAATCTAACCCGGCCCGCGCACTTTGGCGAGCATGCGGATAGTTTTGCGGTCGCCCCAAAAATGCCTTTTTTCGGCCCTTTGCAGGCCTGTATTGGCGACCAGTCTCCTCAGGTCGATCGATAGCGCTCCCGGGGTTCCGCTGTAAGCAGCCCCCCAGCCCTCAGCGACCTCGCCGGTGCTGTCGGTCGACAATTCCACCAAATTCCGTTCATGGGTCGTGTTCCGGACACGTAGCCAATTGAGCACAGTTGCAAGCAAATCGGACTGCGCGGGGTCCGTGTTTTTCAGTGAGCCGCGAAAAGACCTTATTTCGGTCTCCGGCCCGCCTGCTTGGCCTCCGATAAACACCCTGTCGGCTGATCGGAGCCAAGCGGTCCAGATCCTGAACAGCCCCCCCCAGCCCCTCTGAATCGTGGGGTTTCGGTCAGCCGACACAGTGCCCCAAAAGGTCCCCGCGGTTTGTCCCCTCCGGCCGCGGGGATTCTTTTGCCTTCAGGTCGGCTCGCGCTTGAGCAGGCCGAGAATACGCCCTCCCCGCGCGCCCTGCACGACAATCAGGCTGTTCAGACCTTCCTCGGTTGGCGCCGGCAACTTGAAGGTCACGGTTGTTCCGCGCCAGGCGCCCAGCCGCACAAGCTCATGAACGACATTGCGAAGAGTGACTGTCTTTCCGCGGTTGTCGCCGTCCTTCACCTCGATGTTCTGCGCGCGGGGATCATAGCGAACCAGCCAGACATCTCCGCCGCCCCGCGGATTCGCGCCGGTGCCGATCGCGACCTTGTCGCCGGTCATGAAGCGAATCTGCGGCGCGGCCGCCTTCAGGTGACGGACCTCGTTGATCATCTTGTCGACGACATCGAACTTGTCGCCGGACGATTGCTCCGCGCCACCGACGACTACCTGCGGGGTGTAGACATCACGAAGTTCGAACCGGTGGTCGAAGACGCGCTGGCGATCAGCGAACTCCGGGCGGGCGAAGGTGTCCTTCCAGCCAAGGTAGTCCCAGTAGTCGACCGACCAGGTGAGCGCGATGACGTCCGGCCTGTCGGCCAGCTTGCCGATGAGAGCATTGGCCGGCGCACACGAGGCGCACCCCTGGGCCGTGAACAGCTCAATCAGCACCGGCGCGCGCGCCGACGCGGAGCCGGCGATCGCCCAGGCGCATGCAGCGAAAAGGAAGCGCTTGGACATCTTCATATCATGGCAATTAAGCGGAGTTTGACCAGAACGGGGTTCACGAAACCGTGATGGCGGGTCGGGTCGCCAAATAAGCCCATCTCTTCTCGCTGTGGAGTCCTCTGCAAAAGCTCATGACGGGCATTGCCTCTCCGCCGGACCGCTGGCTTCCAGCCGGTCTCTTTGTTCCGTTCCAGGCGTCTGAACGCGGAAAAGGCGCCGACGACGAGAAAGGAAAGGCCTTTCCACAGATGACGCAGATTTAATACCAGCCCTCGTTGAGTTTGACTCATGGTCGGCACTCCAATCTACCGTCATAGCCGGGCGAAAGTCCCGGCTACCCATCGCGCCACCAGGGGAGGTCAGGGTAGCCGCGCCCCGCGCGGCCAAACCGTTCCGCTGGTGTAGGGCGCCTGCCTGATCCATCGGCGTGTGGTCGTGCGGGCACGACCAGATCGACACTGATCCTGGCCGAACGATGGGTAGCCGGGACTGACGCCCGGCTATGACGGTAGAGAGGAGGTGCGTCAGCCTTAATGTGGACTGGTATAAGAGGATAAGAAACGATGGCTCCTGGCCATTGAGGGACTTTTATTCCGACGGCCTGTTCGCCGAAGCACTGGCGTAGGTGGAAGACGGGCGCCATCCGAACCGTGGGGAATGATGGGGTGTGCCGCCGCGTGAGCAACGGTACATCCCTTCTCATCCTCTTGAATCTGCGTCATCCGCGGCAATTCTTGCAGATTCGCCGCGACAGCTGAACCTGGCGTCCGGTAGCTGCGGCGGAGGAGGCGGCGTTTTGCTGAGGTCTCCTGTGGGAGAAAAGGGTCTCAGCCGCCGCCGATTTTGGGGATCAGGTAGATCTCGGTTTCGGGGGTCAGCGGGACGTGGCCGGGGTCCTGGAAGATCTCGCCGTCGATCGAGATCGCCATGCGCTTGTCGATGTACTCGCCAAGGCCTGGGTATCGCTCATCGAGCGCCCCGATCAGGCGGCGCACTGTGTCCGCCTCGACGTCGAATGACGTGGCGCCGCCGGTGAAGCGAATGCAATCACCGCCCGCGACCACGACATGCGGCATGGCTCAGCCGGCGTCGATTGCCGCGCGCACCCGAGGAGGCGAGAGCGGCAGGTCGTGCATGCGTACGCCAATGGCGCGGCTGACCGCGTTACCGACCGCGGCAAGCGGCGGAACGATCGGCACCTCGCCTACGCCCTTGGCGCCGAACGGGTGGCGAGGATTGGCGACCTCGACCAGCACCGCATCGATCATCGGCAGGTCCGACGCCACCGGCATCCGATAATCGAGGAAGCCGGGGTTCTCCATGGCGCCCTTGCCATCGAAGACGTACTCTTCGTTGAGCGCCCAGCCGATGCCCTGGACGGCTCCGCCCTGCACCTGACCCTCGACGTAGGAGGGATGGATCGCCTTGCCGACGTCCTGAGCGGCGGTGTAGCGCACGACGGAGACATGGCCGGTCTCGGGGTCGACCTCGACATCGCAGAGGTGCACGCCGAAGCCCGGTCCCGCGCCCTGGGCGTTCAGCGCAATCGTGGCGCCGATCGGACCGCCGGTCTTGGCCGACTGACCGGCGATCGCGGCCAGCGTCAGATCCGGCTTGGCCTTCGCGGCGTCGAGGCACACGGCCGAGCCGTTCACCCATTCCACCTTGTCGACCGCCACATCCCAGATCTCGGCCGCGCGGCGCTTGAGGTCCTCGACCACCTTTTGCGCGGCCTGGGTGACCGCCATGCCGGTGGCGAAGGTCGTGCGGCTGCCGCCGGTCAGCATGGAAAAGCCGATCGAGGCGGTGTCGGCGACGATCGGGCGAACATGCTCGACCGGAAGACCGAGCACCTCGGCCGCCATCATCGCCATCGAGGCGCGCGATCCGCCGATGTCAGGATTGCCGGAAATCACCACCGCCGAGCCATCCTCGACGATGTTGACCGCCGCGGTGGATTCACCGCCGACGTTGAACCAGAAACCGACTGCGAGACCCCTGCCCTGGTTGGGTCCCAGCGGGGCCTTGTAATGCGGATGGTTGGCGATCGCCTCCAGCGTCTCGACATAGCCGATGTTCTTGAAGGTCGGTCCGTAGGCCGCCTTGTCACCGTCGTGAACCGCGTTCTTGAGGCGCAGGGCGATGGGATCCATACCCAGCTTCTCCGCCAGTTCGTCCACCGCACTCTCGACGCCAAAGGCAGAGATCGGCGCGCCGGGGGCGCGATACGCAGCGACCTTCGGCGTGTTGTTGACGACATCGTAGCCGGTGATCAGGAAGTTTGGGATATTGTAGCAGGCGAGCGCCGTCATCGCGCCCGCGCCGACCGGCGAGCCGGGGAAGGCGCCGGCCTGGTACTTGAGCACAACGTCGGCGGCGACGATCGTGCCGTCGGACTTCGCGCCCAGCTTGACCTCAATGACGGCGCCAGAGGTCGGACCGGTGGCGCGGAAGACCTCGTCACGCGTCATCACAATCTTCACCGGCGCTCCGGCCTGCTTCGACAGGGCCAGGGCCACTGGCTCGATATAGACCGTCGTCTTGCCGCCAAATCCGCCGCCGATCTCCGCCGGAGTGACCCGGATGTCGGAAGCCTCAATGTTCAGAATCTTGGCGCAATAGGCGCGGATCATGAACTGGCCCTGGCTGGAGGCCCAGACCTGGCACTGGCCGTCGGCGCCGAAGCTGGCGACACAGGCGTGTGGCTCGATATAGCCCTGGTGAACGGCCGGCGTGATGTAGCGGCCTTCGACGATCACGTCCGCCGAGGCGAAGCCGTCGGCGAGATCGCCGCGCTTCAACTGCATGCGCGAGGCGATGTTGGAGGGCTTGTCGGGTTTGGTCTCCAGGCCCGTCGTGAAGCGGGTTTCGTCCAGCAACGGCGCGTCAGGGGCCATGGCCGCCTCGACGTCGGTGACGTGCGGCAACACCTCATACTTCACATCTATCAGGGCGAGAGCCGCGTCGGCGATCGACGAGGAGGTCGCGGCGACCGCGGCCACCGCGTGGCCTTGATAGAGCACCTTGTCGCGAGCCAGGCAGTTGAGGGCGATGTCGCGGATGTTCGACGCGCCCTCCCCGCCAGCGAGTTCTTCGGACGCCTGATCCGGGAAATCCGTGCCGATGACGATCGCCTTCACGCCGGGCAGCGCGCGCGCCTTGCGGGTGTCGATCGAGACGATGCGCGCATGGGCATGCGGGCTGCGCAGAATCTTGCCGACCAGCTGGCCCGCCATGGTGAAGTCGGCGCCGTAGGTCGCCCGTCCGGTAACCTTGTCGACGCCATCGGGACGCGCCGGGCGCGTGCCCACTACTCTGAGAGTATCGCCCGCCTCGGGACGATCGAGAACGTCGGTCATGCCACCCTCGCTTGTCTCATTTCAGCGCCCGCGTCCATCACGGCGCGGATCACTTTGTCATAGCCGGTGCACCGGCAAAGATTGCCCGCCAACCAGTAGCGGACTTCGGTCTCTGATGGATCCGGATTGGAATCGAGCAGCGCCTTCGCGGCCACAAGCAGGCCTGGCGTGCAGAAACCGCATTGCAAAGCCGCGTGCTCGATAAACTTCCGTTGCAGGGGGTGCAGGACGCTGCCCTCGGCCATCCCTTCGATGGTCTCGATGCGGTGGCCTTCGGCCTCCGCCGCCAGCATCAGGCAGGAGCAGACCAGCCGTCCGTCGACAACGACGCTGCACGCGCCGCAGTCGCCGGAGCCGCAGCCTTCCTTCGATCCGGTCAGGCCCAGTTCGTCCCGCAGAGCATCCAGCAGGGTCATGCCCGGGTCGCTGAGAAACTCGACCGGGTCGCCGTTAACGGTTGCTGTTACGTGTTGTTTCATATCCGCTCTTTCGCCCGTGCATAAGCGATCGTCGCGACGCGCCTGGCCAGCACGCCGGTGATCTTGGTTCTGAATTCCGCTGTTCCGCGCTTGTCGCTGATCGGACGACAGACGGCGCGCGCCGCTTCGTCGAGCCGCGCCAGCACGTCGTCTTCCGCACGCGTTCCGACCAGGACCGCCGCGGCCTCTCGCGCCACGATCACGGTCGGCCCGACCGCACCCAGCGCGATCCTGGCATCGGTGATCACGCCATCCACCCCAAGCGTGAGGTTCACGGCGACGCCGACGACGGCGATGTCCATTTCCGTGCGCGGGATCGAGCGCAGATAGGCGTCGGCCGCATGGAAACCGCGCGGCGGGAGCCTGATTTCCAGGACGAATTCACCGGGCGCCAATGAAGTGCGGCCAGGACCGACCGGAATTTCCTCGACCGGCACGGTCCGACGGCCCGTTGGGCCGACGACCACGCAGGTCGCGCGCGCGGCGACCAAAGCCGGCACGCTGTCGGCCGCCGGCGAGGCGTTGCAGATGTTTCCGGCCATTGAGGCGCGGCCCTGTATCTGTGTGGACCCGATCAGGTTTGTCGCTTCCACGACACCGGGCCATGCACGCACCAGGGGCGCATGTTCACCGAGAGCCGCTCCGGAGGTCGCCGCGCCGATCACGAAGCCGCCGGCCTCCTCTCGGATTCCGATGGCTCCGGGAATCTTTTTCAAATCCACGATCAGGCCGGGCTTCAGACGGCCCGCGCGCAGCTGCACCAACAGATCGGTGCCGCCGCTCAGCGGCCGCGCCGTATCGCCGCCGGCCGCGAGCGCCTTGGCCGCATCTTCGGCACTCGCCGGCGCCAGATAATCAAGCTGAGACAAGCGTCCTCCCACAGGTTCGTTTCCGCCTTTCACACTAGCCCAACGGCCGGTCGAAAGGCGAGCGCGATTTGTTATCAGCGATCAGAGTTTCGCTGAGAGCGTCAAGTTTCCAGGCTATTCGAGGCCCCGCTGGCGCTCCAGCGCCTTCACGCTGGGATCGCGGCCACGGAAGTTGCGGTAGAGCGCCATCGGGTCGGCGGTGTAGCCGGGGCCGAGCATCAGGTCGCGGAATCTCTGGCCATTGGCGCGGGTCAGGCCGCCATGCTCGGTGAACCACTCGAAAGCGTCGTCATCGAGGATCTCGCCCCAGGTGTATGAGTAGTAGTTGGACTCGTAGCCGTTGGCCCAGATGTGCAGGAAATATGGGCTGCGGTAGCGCGGCGGGACCTGCGCCAGGTCGACGCCGTCCTTTTTAAGCGCGGCCGCTTCGAAGGCGTCGGGAACCTGTTTGGCGGCATCGGGTCCCAGGCTGTGCCATTCGAGATCGAGCAGCGAGGCTGCCAGCAGTTCGGTCGCCGCGTAACCCTGGCCATAGCCCTTCGCAGCCTTGATCTTGTCGACCAGCGCCTGCGGCATCGCCTCGCCGGTCTTGTAGTGATGGGCGTAGTTGGCGAACACGCTGGGATATAGCGCCCAGTGTTCGTTGAACTGCGACGGAAACTCGATCACGTCGGTCGGCAGGTTGAAGCCGTCCTGCGATGGATAATACTTCACCGAGAACATCGCGTGCAGCGCGTGGCCGAACTCATGGAACATGGTGGTCACGTCATCGAAGCTGAGCAGGGCCGGCTCGCCCGCGGCGGGCTTGGTGAAGTTGGCGACGTTGACGACCAGCGGCGCGCGCTTGTCGAGGCCGCTGGGCTGATTGAGGAAGTTGCACCAGGCGCCGCCGCTCTTGTTGGGGCGGTGGAAATAGTCGGCATAGAACAGGGCGAGGTGCTTCCCGTCGGCGTCGAACACCTCGAACACCCGCACGTCGGGATCGTAGACCGGAATGTCCTTCCGCTCCTTGAAGGTCAGTCCGTAAAGCTCATGAGCCGCATAGAATACGCCGTCCTGGAGCACACGGTTGAGTTCGAAGTACGGCTTCACCTGTGAGTCATCGAGGCTGTATTTCGCCTTTCGCACCTGGTCGGCATAGAACGACCAGTCGGACGCCGTCAGGGTGAAGCCGCCCTTCTGCTGGTCGATCAGCGCCTGGATTTCCGCGGCCTCGGCCCTGGCTTTCGCCGTGGCCGCCGGGGCGAGATCCGTAAGCAGCTTCTTGGCCGCCTCGGGATTCCTGGCCATCTGGTCGACCATCACGTAGGCCGAATAGTTGGGGAAACCCATCAGCTTCGCCTTCTGGGCGCGCAGCCGCGCCAGTGACGAGATGATGTCGCGCAGATCGTTCGGTCCGTCGGTATCGCCACGGGATTCCGACGCCGCCAGGATGCGCGCCCGCAGGTCGCGGTTCTTCAGCGATGCAAGGATCGGCTGCTGGGTGGTGTTGGTCAGGACGACGACCCACTTGCCGTCGAGCTTCCGCGCCTTGGCGGCGTTGGCGGCCACGGCGATCTCGGCCTCGCTCAGTCCATCGAGCTCGGATTTGTCGGAAACCACCACGGCGGCGGCGTTGGCGGCCGCAACCAGCCGGCTCTGGTACTGCGCCTGGAGCGTCGCGATCTTGCCGTTGATTTCAGCGACGGCCGCCTTGTCGGACGGCGCGAGTTCCGCTCCCGCATGGACGAAGCGGTGATAGTAGCGATCGAGCAGGAACTTCTGATTGCTGTCGAGACCCAGCGTCTCACGGGCATTGTAGAGCGTCTTCACCCGGGCAAACAGCTTCGGGTCGAGCTGGATGGCGTCCGCCATCGCCTGCATCCGCGGCGCCTCCTCCTCATTGACCTTGTCGAGGGCATCGTTGGTGTTCGATCCAAGCAGGTTGCCGAACAGGGTGCTCGTCCGCGCGAACAGCTGGCCGGACTTCTCCATGGCGGCAATGGTGTTGTGAAAGGTCGGCGGCGCCGGGTTGTTGGCGATCGCCGCCGATTCGGCCTTGAGTTGCACCATGCCGGCCTCGAGCGCCGGCTTGAAATCGGTGTCCTTGATGCGCGCGAACGGCGGCGCCTCGAACGGCAGGGTCGACACCGAGGCGAACGGATTGCTTGCGGGCAGGCTCGCCGAGGACGACTCGCCGGCGGCGGCGCTGGCCGGCAGCAGAGCCACAGATTGAGCCATCAGCAGCATGGCCGCGATCGACGCCGCGGTCAGGGGGGTACGGGACATAGAGTTTCCTCGTTGGTTGCGTGGCGGCCGTGGTCCGGAGCGAAAACCAGGGCGGCGTTAAGGGGTTCAGTCCGGAAGGGCCGGCTGTTTGCTGCCGCGATTTATGGTCGTTAGTTCACCTGCTTGTCCAGCGCGGGTGAACAATCGGCGACAGTGGTCGACCCGAGGCAACGATGTGATAGAGCCGATCAATGGCGGCCAACGGAACAACGGACGACGGCTTGCGAATCGCGATCGGGTTTCCGAGCGCGGTGATGCTGGTGGTCGGCGGGATCATCGGCGTCGGCATCTTCGTCAATCCGGCGGTGGTGGCCCACAGTCTGCACTCGCCGGAACTGGTGATGGCGGCCTGGACACTCGGTGGTCTGGTCGCCCTGCTCGGCGCATTCGTCTATGCGGAGCTGGGCGCGAGGATATCCTCGACCGGCGGCGAGTATGCCTACCTGCGACAAGCCTATGGTCCGCTGGCGGGATTTCTGTTCGGATGGACGACATTGCTGGTCGTCCAGGCCGGGGGCATGGCGGCCGTGGCGATCGTCTTCGCCAGGAACCTCGACCTCCTGTTTGACGGCCGACTGTCGGAGCCTGCGATTGCGGTGGGCGGGCTCCTGATACTGGCCACCGTGAACTGCATGGGCGTCGTGCTGGGCAATGGCGTCCAGTCCGTGCTTGGCCTTCTGAAGATAGCGGCGATCGGCGCGGTCATCATTGTCGGCCTGTGGATCGCCGCGCCGGCAATCACCCCGGTCGCCCATGGACTCATTCCAGAGCCGGCCTCGCTGAAGGCGTTCGGCGCGGCAATGATCCCGGTGCTGTTCAGCTATGGCGGCTGGCAGACCGCCAACTATGTCGCCAGCGAAATGAAGGACTCGCGGCGAAACCTCGCCCGCGCCCTGCTGATCGGCGTGGCGACGGTGATCACCCTCTATCTGCTGGTCAATCTGGCCTGCCTCAGAGCCCTGGGCGCGGCCGGACTGGGCGCGACCCTGACGCCGGTCTCCGACGTCCTTCGATTGAGTGTTGGCGCCTCCGCGGCCAAGCTCGCGGCGGCGGCGATCGCGCTATCGGCCATCGCCTATCTCAGCCAGGCGATGCTGACAGGACCCCGGGTCTATTTCGCCATGGCGCGCGACCGCCTGTTCTTTCGCCGCGCGGCCAGCATTGCCGCGGGCAGTCGCGCTCCCGTCATCGCCATTCTGCTGCAGGCCGCGTGGACCTGCGTGCTGGCGCTCAGCGGCAGCTACGAGCAGATCCTCAGCTATGTGATCGCCATGAACTTCCTGTTTTTCGGCCTCACCGCGTCCTGTGTTTTCGTCCTGCGCCGCCGCGATCAGGCGAGTAGTGCACTCGACGGATTCCGGGCGCCATGGCATCCGTGGACGACGGGCCTGTTCATAATGGCGTGCGTCGTCGTCGTCGGCTGTTCGTTCTGGGCCTATCCGTTGAACAGCCTGATCGGCTACGCGATCATGCTGCTGGGCGTGCCGCCGTACCTGTACTGGCGCGCAAGGGATAAACACCGGAGACCTGACGCAGAATGATCGACCCGGAACGCGCCCGCCAATCCGACTACATGTATTTCGCGAAGTTCCAGTCCGGCGCGCGGTTCAACCTGGCGAGCAGCGGCGTCGCCGACTGCACCCTCGCGGACATCGGCCCGGATATCGGCGACCTTGCCCTGCATGGCCCGAATGCGGACGGCTACGGCCCGCTGATCGAGGCGATCGCCGGGCGGTTCGGCGTTGCGGCGGAATGCGTGGTGATGCCCGGCGGAGGTTGTTCCTTCGCAAATCATCTGGCGATGGCGGCGCTGATCTCGCCCGGCGACGAGGTCCTGATCGAGGAGCCGACCTACGAGCTGATGGTTTCGACGCTGGGCTATCTGCAGGCCAGCATAGTCCGGCTGCCGCGGCGCGCGGAAAATGCCTGGGCGCTGGATGCCGATGAGATCGCCGGCCGGATCACCGAGCGGACCCGTCTGTTTGCGTTCACCAACCTGCACAATCCGTCGAGCGCCCTGACCGACCCGGCCACGATCGAGGCGATCGCCGCGTCGGCCGCCCGCGTCGGCGCCCATGTGCTGATCGACGAGGTCTATCTTGAACTGATGTTCCGGGATGGTGTCGCGCGGACCGCTTTCCGGCCGGACGGCAACATCATGGTCACCAGCAGCCTGACCAAGGCCTATGGCCTCAGCGGCCTGCGCTGCGGCTGGATCCTCGCACCGCCCGAACTGGCGAAACGGATGCGCCGGCTCAATGACCTTTACGGAGTGGCGCCGCCGCACATCGCCGAACGCCTGAGCGTTGTCGCCCTCGGCCGGCTCGACGCCTTGCGGACCCTAGCCAGCCAAATGCTGGACGAGAACCGCGCCGCCTATCGCGAAATCCTCGGCGGCCATCCGGGGCTCGAGCAGACCATTTGCGACCAGGGAACCACCGTTTTCCCACGCCTGACGTGGGGCGATGGCGACCGTATGTTCGAGCTGCTGACCAACGAATTCGAGACCAGTGTCGTGCCGGGCCGCTTTTTCGGTCGGCCGGAACACGTCAGGATCGGCCTCGGCGGCGATGCCGTCGCCACGCGCGAGGGCCTGCTACGGTTGCGCGCGGCGCTCGACCAGAGCCGACCATCATCGAACGGGAAGTGACATCAATGGCCGAGCAAGTGACGATCCACGGCATCAAGGCGTGCGACACGATGAAGAAGGCCCGCGACTGGCTGGACGCGCATGGCATCGCCTACAGCTTCCACGACTATAAGGCCGTCGGCGTGGAACAGGCCATGCTGGAAAAGTGGTCTGGTCAGGTGGGCTGGGAAACGCTGCTGAACCGCTCGGGCACGACATTCCGCAAGCTGCCGGACGCCGACAAGTCCGGGCTCAACGAGGACAAGGCCATCGCTCTGATGATCGCCCAGCCATCGATGATCAAACGCCCGGTGCTGGCGGTCGGCGGTAGCCTGATCGTTGGCTTCAAGCCGGAGGTTTACGCGGGCGTTTTAGACGGGCGTGGCTGAGCTGAGGGATGCGCGGTCAGGGGGACGAACGCGCTTCCTCCCCCCTCCCCTTTATGGCGAGCGAGGATGAAGAAGGTTGCCTTGAATCGCGGATGATCTCGTATTCGGTGTCCGGGCGGCGGATCATCCAGGCGTCGCCGCGCTTGATGCAACTGTCGGGACGCAGGCCCAGGGACACGCAGAGTTTGGCCACCGTTTCGCCGACCGGGCGGTTCAGCCAGTCGCGGTAATCGCCAAGATCATCAAGCAGCCTTTCGGCGTCTTCAAGCATCTCATCGTGTTCGAACTCGACGGGATCGTGCGCGTTGGGGGCCGCGCTGGGGTCGAGGTCGGTCTGAACGAGGTCGGCGTAGAAGACATCGGTCAGTGCCGTGTGGATAGCGTCCTTGACCGCGACGGCGTGGTCCGCGGTCTGTTCGGCGTGGTTGGCGGCGCGATCGACGGCCAGGCCGGATCGGCGCTTGCCAATGTCTTCCTTCAGCTTGAGCTGCAGGGCGATGGTGCGGCGGACGGTCTGGGAAATCTTGTTGAAGGCCGCGGCGGGATCCTCACCCGGGTTCAGCGCCGAGCCATCGGCGGTGACAGCCGCTAGACGCGCCATGGCATAGTCCCGCTGAGCCTGGGCCAGCTCCATGCCGTACCGGGCGAGCTCCGCGAGCATCCCAAGCAACTCATCGCCGCTCTCCACGAACGCCGCCGCCTCGATGATCGCCGGCGAGTCGATCTCAGCTTCAGGCGTCGGCTGCGGGGTCGTGAGGGGGTGGTAACGCATGAGATGGACGGAACCATTTAAATTGCAATTTGTCAATCCTTTTTTGCCAAACAGACTAACTCTTATGTCCTTCTAAGGTTCTTCCATTACGAATTGCAGGGGCTGAAACGTCATGCTTCACGAAAGGTCGACATGGCGTAGTTGCGCGATGGGTGTCATCGTGGCTGCATCGCAATGCGGTGAATAGGCATCACGTCGACGCATTCCCCGGCCTCCCGCATCACGTGACGCAGCGCGGTAATCGGCGGGAAGCGATCTTCTTCGAGGACGGCGATCATGAAATCTACCGCGATTTGTTGGCCGAGCAGACCCGTAAGGCGGAGGTCGAGGTCTGGGCTTATTGCCTTATGCCCAACCACGTCCACTTGATTCTGACTCAGAAGACGGCCGGAGGGATCGGCAGGGCGGTCGGTGAGACGCACCGGCGGTACACCAACTTCATCAACGCGCGCGGGCGCTGGACCGGACATCTGTTCCAGAGCCGCTTCGGCTGCGTGGCCATGGATGAGGCGCATCTGATGGCGGCGGTGCGTTACGTCGGACGCAACCCGGTGCGGGCGCGGTTTGTCGCTCAGGCGCGGGACTGGCCATGGTCGAGCGTGCGGGCGCATCTCGCCGGCCTTGACGACGAACTCGCCATCGTGGCGCCGGTGCTCAAGCGCACCGACTGCTTCGCGGCGATGATGGCCGAGGACGGGGACGACGGATACGAGGCCCTGCGGCGCTCGGAGGGAACGGGCCGGCCGGTCGGCGCGCCGGAGTTCGTCGCCGACCTGGAACGGCTGCTTGGCCGGCCCATCGCCCGTCGGGCTCCTGGCCGCAAGAAACGCAGCGCCTCGCCCGAGCAACTGGAATTGGTGTAATATGCATCCTGTCGACGAATTGACTGCTTCGCGTGTCGACGAATTGACCTACCCACGCGCCGACTGAGGGAGGAGGCGTCGGGGCCAAGCGGATTGACCGCGGGGGCGGCGCCAGCGAAGAGGTTCGGGCGCGATGGAGTTAGCATGCAACCAGAAATTCTAGAGCGGCAGGTCGCTCGCGCCGGCTATGTGAGGGTCGAGCGACTGCGCATTCGGCTGGCCAGCGGCGAGGAAGTCTGGCGGGAGGTTGAGCGGCATGGCGACTCGGTCGCGGTGCTGCCCTACGACAGCGATCGCGGCGTCGCGCTTGTCGCCCGGCAATTCAGGGCGCCGGTCTTCGACATGACCGGTGGAACCATCCTGGAAGAAGCCTGCGCCGGGATGATCGACGCCGGCGACGAAGAGGCCACCGCGCGCCGTGAGGCGCTGGAAGAACTGGGCGTTCGGCTGGAAGCACTGGAGCGGGTTGGCCGCGTGTGGCCGGGACCAGGCGTCGGCGCGGAACGACAGACTCTGTTCCTGGCCCCCTATGGCAAGGCGGATCGCATTGCGGCGGGCGGCGGACTGGCGATCGAGAACGAAGGCATCCAGGTCGTTGAGCGGCCACTCGACGAGCTTGCCGCCGATGTGGCCGCCGGGCGGATCGCGGACGGCAAGCTGCTGACGCTGGTGATGGCGCTGCGGCTTCGTCACCCGTCATTGTTCGCGGGACAGAAACCATGAGAGGCGGAGCACCCCGGTTGCGGTTGGGTTATTTCATCGTGCTGGCTGCATTGCTGCAGGGCTGCGCACCGTCATCGACCCCGGCCTCCACGCCGAGCCCGGCCGCTTCCGCCCCTGCCCCCGCCTCCGCCTCCGCAACAAGTGGGGTGTTCATCGAGGACCTGACCTGGACGGAACTGCGCGCCGCCATCAGGGACGGCAAGACCACGATCATCATACCGGTCGGTGGTGTCGAGCAGAGCGGCCCGTATGTGGCGCTGGGCAAGCACGATGCGCGGGTTCGATTCCTGTCAGGGCGAATCGCGACGAACCTGGGTAACGCGCTGGTGGCGCCGGTGATCGCCTATGTACCGGAAGGAACCATCGATCCGCCCACGGAGCACATGCGCTTTCCCGGCACGATCACGGTTCCGCCGGACGTGTTCAGGCAGACCCTCGAATCGGCGGCGATGAGCTTCAGGCTGCATGGTTTCAGGGACGTCGTGCTGATTGGCGACCATGGCGGTTATCAATCCGACCTGAAAGCGGTCGCCGACGATCTCAATCGGAAATGGGCGGGCTCGCCTGCGCGCGCCCACTTCATCGCCGAATACTACGGCTCGACACAGACGACCTACGTCGAGGGGCTGAAACGGAAGGGATTTTCACAAGCAGAGATCGGCACGCATGCCGGTCTGGCTGATACCGCGCTGACACTGGCGATCGCCCCGTCGATGGTTCGTAGCGGCGACCTCGGTAAGACACCGCCACCGGGTCCGGACGCGGGCGTGCACGGCGATCCGCGCCACGCCACCGCCGCGCTGGGCGAGCCAGGCGTCGAGACGATCATCACCGCGACGACTTCAGCGATCCGAGCCGCCGTGAAAAGTCCATGATCCATTGTATAAGTCGCGCAGTCAGCAAGTGATGCCAAGGAGCGAATCGCCAATGTCCAACCGGTCCACCGCCAGGCGAGCCTCCATGATATTTCTGGCGATCATGGCCCTGGCAGGATGTTCACGCGGCAGCGAACGACAGGCGGCCGCCACCGGATCGACCGTCAACGTCTATGCGGCGACCGGACCCAACGACCTCAGCGCGACCGCGAAGACGGCGCTTTCCAGAATCTACGTGCCGAACATCGGCTCCAACGACGTCTATGTCATCGATCCGGCGACGCTGAAGGTGGTCGACCATTATCCGGTCGGGGCAAATCCGCAGCACGTCGTGCCGTCATGGGACCTTAAGACGTTGTGGGTGACCGGCAGCGCGGGCAGGCATTCGCCCGGCAGCCTCACGGCGATCGATCCGACGACGGGCAAGGTGACCCGGACGATGAGCGTCGACGACGCCTACAACATGTATTTCACGCCAGACGGGTCCTATGCGGTGGTGGTCGCCGAGGAACGCAGGACGCTGGAGTATCGCGATCCGCAGACGATGAAGGTCGACGGAGAGCTGACCATTCGTCCCTGCGAGGGGCTAAACCACGCCGACTACTCGCCTGACGGACGCTATGCGATCTTCACCTGCGAGTTCAGCGGTGGACTGGTGAAAGTCGACGTCGCGGGGCGCAAGGTGCTTGGCTACCTGCATCTGGCCAAGGGCGGCATGCCGCAGGACATCCGCACCTCGCCCGACGGCAAGACCTTTTATGTCGCCAACATGATGGCCGATGGCGTCGAAATGATCGATGGCGACAGCTTCAAGGAAATCGGCTTCATCCCGACCGGCGTCGGGGCGCACGGCATCTATCCCAGCCGTGACGGCAAGAAGCTCTATGTCGCCAATCGCGGCTCCCACCAGATCGCGGGCCCGCCACATGGCCCGGGCAGCGTCTCGGTGATCGATTTCGCCACCAACAAGGTCGAGCACACCTGGCCGGTCCCGGGCGGCGGAAGCCCGGACATGGGCAACGTCAGCCTGGACGGGTCGCGGATCTGGCTGGCCGGTCGCTATGATGACGTCGTCTACTCCGTCGACACCTCGAACGGCCACATCGATACGATTCCCGTCGGTCACACACCGCACGGCGTCGCAGTCTGGCCGCAGCCGGGAACGCACTCGCTCGGCCATACCGGGATTATGCGGTAGCGCGGGAGCGCTGTGGAGGCTGCGGGCGCCTGCCCTGACGGACCGTCGGCTTCCAGCCGGCAGCCGGCGCAAGCCGGGACTCTCGTCCCTGATCCGGCCGTTGAGGGGCCGATGTGCCATCGGCTGCCGGCTGGGAAGCCGGCGGTCCAATAGTCGCGGCACGGCGGGTTGGTATCAATCTGGGGCGATCGGTTCGCCGGTTATGACCACGGAGACATATTCTTCGCGAACATTGCGCCGCGCAGCCGAAACCCGCCTAGTGTTGCGTCGCAGTGATTTTGACTCTTTGAGCGACCGCCCCTGGCGTCACGCCAATCGGCCATCCGTGGGGATAAACCAACCCGTCAAATTCACTGCGACGGGACACTAGCCCCCGCCGGTGTGAGTGTAGCTGTAGGCAACGGAATTGGAGGTGGCCTGCTTACCTGAAACCGTATCCGTGACCGTGCAGGTGTAGGTCGCGGAGCTTGAGTTCTGAGGTATCACGTTGGCGACCGACGGCGCGAAGGAGGCGCCGGTTCCGCCGGTCGACCAGGTACCGAGGCCATCGTCGGTTTCGGCCCACTGATAGGCATACGATCCGCTGCCGCCGGTGATGGAAACGGTGTTCTGGACGAACGTGTAGTTCCCGGTCGGCCCACTGGCGCAGACATAGATTGGCGAATTCGAAGGGCAGTTGGCCGGATTGAGGATCGTGGCGGTCAACGGCGTAACGGTAATGCTCGCCGTTGCGGCGTTCGAAGTCCCCCCACCGTTGCTGGCCGTATAGGCGAAGCTATCGGGTCCAGCGTAGCCCGTCGCGGGGGTGTACGCAATCGATACGCCGCTGGCGCTCGCGGTTCCATGCGTGGCCTGCGTGGCGACAGCGACCGACGTCGCCACCGACTGGGTGATATTCAGCGCAATGGGGTTGTTGGTCGAACCATTGATAACCGCGGCGCTCACTGGATTGGCGATCGGCGGCGGCGTATTCACAGTCACCGACGCTGTGGCCGGCGGCGAGGCGGCTACAGCGTTGCTCGCGGTATAGGTAAAACTGTCGGCGCCGTAGTAGGCGGTCGTGGGGGTATAGGTGATCGCGGTTCCGCTGACCGCCACCGAACCGTGGGCTGGAAGACTGGCGACGGCTGCGGCGGTATAAGCGCCGGCGACGCTCAACGGCACAGCGTTGGCCATCGAATTGAACGCGACGCTGAAACCGTTCACGTTGTTGGCTTTGGGCGCAACCGCGACCGACACCGTCGCCGGCGCGGAAATCGCCGCCCCATTGCTGGCGGTGTAGGTGAAACTGTCGGATCCGCTGTAGCCGCTCGTAGGCGCATAGGTGATCGAG
This sequence comes from Caulobacteraceae bacterium, assembly GCA_025352165.1. Taxonomy (GTDB): domain Bacteria; phylum Pseudomonadota; class Alphaproteobacteria; order Caulobacterales; family Caulobacteraceae; genus Acaudatibacter. Next base: position 22,737 of record JANXTX010000197.1, read on the forward strand.
GTCCCACTCGCCGTGGCCGTTCCATGCACGGGCGACGCTGCAACTGCCACCGACGTGTAGGCGCCGTTGACCACCAGCGGAACAGCCACCGCCGGGCTCCTATGTGGAATGATGATGGCCACGCTCCCAGCAGCGGGCGTGGCGGCAGTAGCGACCTGACCACGATTGCCGGCAGCATCATATGCGTAGGCAGTCGTCAGCCCGTTGTCGTCGGTAACGGCGGTCACCCGGCCCAAGGCGTCATAGGTATAGCTCGCGGCACTTGCAGGGCCGGAGACAGTCAATAAAGCCATTCCCAGCGCCAACGCGAGAGAGCGGAATCCTGGCGGCGCAGGGAACAATTGATGTCGCAATATTTGTTGCATCGCACTGCCCCCAATTCTCGACGCAAAAGTATTAAAATACCCATTGACGGATTTTGGCGTAATTGCTCACCCCCCTTGAATCTGACCGGGCGCTGAATTTTCCGGTTGCGGCGGGTGGCTGGATGTGAGTCAAGGTATGGATGACACCGCCGCCTGATTTGGTCGACAGGGACGCCTTGATCGCGACGCTGATGGCGC
>JANXTX010000226.1 GCA_025352165.1 Caulobacteraceae bacterium
CCTTAAGCCCCACCCGCGCCGCCTCCCGGCAATGCAGGTCGAAACTGCCTTGGCCATAAGCGAACCGGAAGGTCGTATCGGTCGGCAGCGCCAGCGCATTGACGCCGCCATCGCTGGAAGGAGAGATCACAGCGTGTCCCGCGCTCCATTGGCCGATCACCGCATGAAGCGCGGCGGATGTAACGTCCGGGAGATCACCGGCGAGGAGCAACATCGCGTCATCTCCCTGCGCCCGAAGGTGGTCCCGCGCCAGATCCGCCGCCGCGTTCAGACCGGCCACCTGAATTTCATCGATGACCGCCGCCCCCGACGACATCGCCCGGCTGGCCACCGATTCCTCTGCCGTCACCACCGACACCGGCGCGACCGGCAGCGCCGCCGCAAGCGCCCGGTCGAGCAATTCGATCGCCAGCGCGGACCGCTCCGCGGGCGAAAGCACCGCCGAGAGGCGCGTCTTTGCCTCGGCCAGCGGTTTGATGGGGATCACGATCCTCATGCCGCCACGCCCGCGGCCGCCAGCACGACGCGCGCCAGGGCGACCTTGTCGGCGGTGGTGCGCATGATGGTGTCGGCGAGGACGACACGGACGCCCAGCGCCTCGATCGCTGGCGTGAGTCCCGCATCCGACTGATCAAGCACCAGGACGTCGATCAGATCAGCCCATAGGCGCGCAACCTCCAGCGCGCTTGGCTCGACACCGATCTCGGCCATGATCTTGGCGGTCGGCCCCTTGATCGCCTGACCGTGCACGATCGGCGAGACCGCGATGCAGGGCGCGGCGCGCTGCAACAGCGCCTGGCGGATTCCGTCGACCGCCAGCATCGGCGCGACGCTGAGGTAGGGGTTTGAGGGACAGATGACATAGGCGGCCGGCGTCTGCCTGTTGAACACCGCTTCCAGCGCTGGCGCTGGCCGAGCGGCGTCCGCCCCATCGAAGCGGATCGAAAGCACCTTCGGCGCACACCTCTGGCGCACGAAATAGTCCTGGAACGGTAGTGTGCCGACGTCGGTCTCCACGATCGTGCGCAGCCGGTCGTCCGTCGCCGGCTGGAGGCGCGCGCGCACGTTGAAGGCGTTGCGGAGTTCCTCGGCGACGTCACTGGGCGCGGCGCCCGCGCGTAGCCGCTCGGTTCGGAAAACGTGGAGGGCGAGATCGCGGTCGCCGAGCCGAAACCAGGAGTCTCCGCCGAGGCCGGCCAGGGTATCCAGAAAGGCCCAGCTCTCGTCCGACCGTCCCCAGCCAAGAAGAGGGTTGGAGATGCCCGCGAGTGTGTACAGCACCGTGTCGAAATCCGGTGCGATGGTCAGGCCGAGATGCTCGAAGTCGTCGCCGGTGTTGCAGGCGACGAGCAGACGCTCACCCAGACACTGGTCCAGTCCCAGAGCCAGCTTGGCCCCGCCGACGCCGCCGCTGAACGCCACCACCGATCCGGCGGCGCTCATCGGAACATGTCCAGTTCGACTGGCCGGATCAGGTCGCTCGCGCGGCCATCGCCAATCGCGCTGGATGCACCGCGGACAACAACAACGGGCGTGCCCTCGGCCGCCTGCCCGAGCAACAATGATGCCGCTGAGGCCAGCTCGTCGGCGGTCCCGACCTGCGTCGTTTCGAGCCGGCGTCCAAAGAGGTCCGGACGGCCGCGCAGATCGTCGAGGCAGACGACGCCGGCGGCGCCGATGGCCGTGCCGATCGTGCCCTGCCGCCAGGCCCGGCCGATGCTGTCGGCGATGACCACGCCGACGTTGACGCCGGCAAGGGCGCTGAGACCATCCCGGATCGCCGCCGCCGATGCATCGGGATCGGCAGGCAGCAGCAGCACGCGTTCCTCTCCGTCGATCCCCAGATTGGAGCGATCGATGCCGGCGTTGGCGAGCACGACGCCGTTGTGCAGCGCGACGATCACCACGCCGGGGCGGGCCCGCAACACCTCGCTCGATTCGTCGAGCACGAGATGCATTAGCCGTGGGTCCTTGACGCATCGCGCCGCCAACTGGATCGCCGCCTCCGAGGGCTCCACGTCCGCCAGGTCGACCGCCCTGCCCTCCGCCTTGGAGACGATCTTTTGGGCGATGACGAGGATATCACCATCCGCCAACGGCTCACCGCAATCGCGCGCCGCCGCCGCGATCAGGCCGGCAATGTCGTCCCCCGGCCCGACAATGGGCACGCCGGGCAGAGCGGTTATCGTTATCCGACGCGGCGCGTGATTTGGGGGCGGTGGTGAAATGACTTCAGATCCCGGTGATGCGGATGCCTGCGCGGTCACTCTTATAGAATCGGTTGATGGAAATAAGCACCGAAGTGAGGGCCTCGGCTGCCGCGGCATTGGCTAGCGGCCCCGCGTGCAGCCCGCGCAGTCCGATGTCGGACAGCAGCTCAATGACTTCGGTCCGTGCATCGACCGAGTCACCGCAGACCAGCACATCGCAATCGACCGGCTGACCGACGTGGGCCAGATGCAGGGCGCCAACATTCTGCAGCGCCGAGACCACGCGCACCCCCTCTCCCAGCAGCGCCTGAGAGATCAGCGCCGCACTGCCCTCAGGCGGCAATTGCACGCGTCCCACTTTAGGGGGGACCAGGGGTACGGTGGCGTCGATGAGGATCTTCCCCGCCATCGCCCCGGCGACCATGCGCAGAACCTCCGCCTGCCCGGCGAACGGCACGGTCAGAAAGGCGATGTCCGCCCGCCGCGCCGCCTCCTCATGGCTCAGCACGGTGGCGGCCTCGACCGGCGAAGCCCGGGTGGTGTCGCGGGAACCGATCAGCACCGTATGGCCGGCATGGACGAACCGCGCTGCAAGGCCCGACCCCAGCGCGCCGGCGCCGCCGAGAATGGCGATGGTGCGGGGACTCGCGAGGCTCAAGCTGCGCCGCCGTTCAGATGTTTCCGCAGGCGAGGCAGCACCTCGGTGGCGATGTAGTCGATGCGGCGCTGACCCTGGGCGATCGGCTCGCCGGGGAACTGCGCCCAGAAATGGATGTCGCTGATCAGCGGGTTGCGATCCAGCAGCGCCGAGAGATTCTCCACCGCTGTATCGGCGTCCCACAGCTCATAGAGACCATTGGCGATCGCCTCGTTGGCATCCTTGAACAGCGGTGTTGTTTCCGGCGGACCGAACGCACCCCAGCGGATGTATTCGTTGGCCTGGTAGAGCACGTGCGGACCGACCAGCTCGACCTCCGCCTTCGGGTCGGGCGAGATGATTGCCCAGTGGCCGGCGATAACCGCACCGGTCCGGCCAGAGTCCGCGTGGCGTTCCAGCGCCGCGGTATAGAGGTCCTCTCCGATACCGCCTGTCGAGAGAAAGCCGTCGGCGATGCGCGCGGCGCGGTCGATGGCCGGCTCCGACATGCCGCCCATCAGGATACGCGGGGGGATTTCCGGCGCAGGCGCGATCGGCAGATGGCCGACGCTGAAGCGCTTTCCGGCGAAATCGATCGGCCCGCCGGCCCAGGCGCGGCGGATGATCTCAATAGCCTCCTCGATCAGGCTGGGGCGATATTTCAGCTCGCGGCCGAACGCGGCGAACTCATCCTCGCGATAGCCGATGCCGACACCCAGATCGAAGCGCCCGCCGGTCAGCAGTGAAAGGGTGGCCGCGTCCTCGGCGATACGGATCGGATTGTGCAGCGGCAGGATCATCAGATTGGTGCCGATGCGCATGCGGCTGGTGCGCGCGCCGATCGCCGCGGCCAGCACCAGGGGCGAGGGCGTGTAGCCATCCTCACAGAAATGGTGCTCGGTCAGCCAGACCGAGTCGAAGCCCTGTCCCTCGGCTTTGGCGATCTGGTCGAGATAGGCGGCGTACATCTCGCCGAACGGCACGCGCCAGGCGACCGGATTGCGGAAGTCGTACCAGAGACCAAAGTTGATCGCGCGGGTCATCCGCCCTCCCTGAGGTTCGTGGCCAAACCGACGGCTGCATCAGCCGCTGGTCGCCTTTGACGCCCACAAAGAGCGCGGGGCCGCTTTCGTCAAGCCGCGCTCGCAACGAACTTCCTTCGGGTGGTGACCTGTTTCGGTACTACGGTCTCAATTGCCCAATTATGGCACCTCAGCTAGCCTCCTCACAAAGAACAGACGGGCGCTTAGGGCAATTCTGCAATCAATATGGTATCATCGCTATTCGACAGGCCGATCGCCCGTCGCGCGCCAAGGCGAATTCCCGGCCGTTGCGCGACCGACGCGACCGAGCAACTGGAAATGCTGCAATAGGTATGGTGTCGACGTATTAGCGGCTTCGAGCGTCTGGTCAAGCTGATGGACGAAGTGTTCGGCGTCACCTTGAGCGAAGGGGCGATCGCCAACATGCTCGCCCGGGCCGAGGCGCCCATGATCGTGGCCGCCGAGAAGATCGCCGAGGAGGTTCGCTCGGC
>JANXTX010000235.1 GCA_025352165.1 Caulobacteraceae bacterium
CTCTTGTCGACCAAATCAGGCGGCGGTGTCATCCATACCTTGACTCACATCCAGACACGCGCCGCAACCGGAAAAATTCAGCGCCCGGTCAGCCCCGAAAAGGAGGGTGAGCAATTACATAAATTTGGCATCTGCGAGGATGACCTGGTAATTGCTCAAATCACCAGGACGCTTCTTCCCTCGATCAGATCTACAACATGGGCCAGCCCGCTTGCGCTCGATCAGTTGAGTTTGATGTTCGGCGCCCATCTGCTGCAGACCTATGGTGGCCTTGCTCGTCTTCCGGAGGTCACCATACGCGGCCTGGCGCCCTGGCAGCAACGCCGGGCGGCCGAACTGCTGCGCGAACACCTCGACGGCGGCATTCTCCTGGCGCGGGTCGCCAAGGAGTGCGGCATGTCGGTCAGCCACTTCGCGCGATCGTTCAAGGCGAGCTTCGGGGTCTCCGCGCACCGCTGGCTCATCCTTCAGCGGATCGAGCAGGCGAAAACCCTGATGGCGACGACAGGATTCCCGCTTAGCGACATCGCCCTCCAAGCCGGATTTTCCGACCAGGCCGCCTTCAATCGTGGGTTCCGCCAGTTCGTCGGCGACAGCCCCGCGCGATGGCGGCGCGAAAAGGTGGACCGACCGCAATAGGACTCGCTAAGCCGCCGGTTTGGACGCGGACCGACGACCCCCTTGGTTGGACAATAAGCGCGTTTGGAAAAGGCGACTTATAGCCCTTCTAGTCGTCCTGATGATTCCCATGCACGCGGTTTGAGCGGCAAAAGCATCGCTCTTTTGGCGAATCCGCTCATCGGGCCGCATGACAATCTGGGTGGATCCGCAAAGACCCAGCGCATCATTTCCCTCAGTTTGTTCCCAGGAAACGGCGTGGGCGGACCACGGAAACGACGTGAAGGATGCGGCTATGAAAGACACAATGGGGCTTTTCAAACCACTGACGCTCGGTGCGGTCACTTTGCAGCACCGGGTCGTGATGGCCCCCCTCACCCGATCGCGCTCGATCCAGCCGGATTCGATCCCAGGGGATCTGATGGCCACCTACTACGATCAGCGCGCTTCTGACGGCGGCCTGATTGTTGGCGAGGCGACGAACATCTCAATCACAAGTCGCGGTTGGCTGGGGTCTCCGGGCCTCTACACAGCGGATCAGGTCCGTGGCTGGAAGCGGATTGTGGATCGCGTCCATGGCAAGGGCGGCGTCATGTTCGCCCAACTCTGGCATACAGGCCGGTCGTCCCACGTCGCAATGACCGGGGGTGAACCGCCGGTGTCCGCCTCGGTCGACCCCGCGTACTGGCGCAATCCGAGGCATCTGGTGTCGATTCCGGGAGAATGGGCGTCGCCATCACCCCACCGCGCGCTGACCGTCGCGGAGATCGGCGCTATCGTCGAAGACTTTCGGCGCGCCGCGGAGCGGGCGATGGATGCAGGATTCGACGGTGTCGAGTTGCATGGAGCGAACGGATATCTGATTGACCAGTTCCTGCAGGACGGCAGCAACATGCGCAGCGACGACTATGGCGGTTCGATAGAGAACCGGTCACGCTTTCCCTTGGCCGTTGTCGACGCCTTAGTGTCGGTTTGGGGCGCTAGTCGGGTAGCAGTTCGCATCGGGCCGAGCGGAAGGTGGAATGGTATGTCGGACAGTGACCCAGTGGCGCTGTTCAGCCATCTGGCGCAGTCGCTGAACCGGTTCGAACTGGCCTATCTTCACATCATCGAGCCCCGCATCGGCGGCAGCGAGTTGGTCCACGCCGGCCAAGGCGCGGTGGCGACCGAGCAACTCCGCGCGATCTATCGCGGTCGCATGATCTCCGCGGGTGGCTTCGAAGCCGATACGGCGGCCGCGGCCATCGAGCAACGCATCACAGACGCCGTCGCCTTCGGCCGATACTTTGTCGCGAACCCCGATCTTCCTCGCCGCCTCCGAGAAGGTCTGCCTCTGTCGGACTACAATCGAGATACATTCTACACATTCGACGCCAAAGGATACTCTGACTATCCGGCATGGAATTCGAGTCAGTTTGTCTAACAAATACTCCTCGCGTCAGCCAAAAATCGAATCGGATAGTAATATCCCGCCTCTCCCGAACCAACTCGACTGGCGAGCGAATCATGCCGAATCCGCTCGCGCCGCCGACTCTTTCAACAGCCCGCCAAGCGCATGGTGGCGCCGTTCATGGGCGCCACCGGCATTTGTCACGATGACGTTCGACGGCGGAGACATTTCCGTTGCCGATCGGGGTGACGCGTCGGAGCCATCGGCGCGGCGGAAAGATCGGTGCCCTGCAAATCTTTCCCCCGGTCCCGGCCTGGACCCCAGACCCCACGGATATGTCCGAGATTTGACATGTGGGGCCGGGCGTGACCGCGGGGCGCGCCGGTGCCGACCAATCATCCCAACTTCCGTCCTCAACCTAAAGGGCCAGACGATGACCTCTCAACCCCTTCTCGCCCCCTTTCGAATGGGCGATATCGACCTGCGGAACCGAGTCGTCATGGCCCCGCTGACACGGGCTCGGGCGGGGATGGTCGACCATGTGCCGACCATGCTTCAGGCCGAATACTACGCTCAGCGAGCGAGCGCCGGCCTGATCGTGTCTGAAGCAAGCGCGATCAGCGCCGATGGCTTCGGCTGGGCCGGCACGTCAGGCCTATGGACGCCCGAACAGGTGCGCGGCTGGCGCCGGGTGACCGACGCTGTACATGCCGCCGGCGGCCGCATTTTCGCTCAGCTCTGGCATACCGGAGCTATTGCCCACCCCGATGTATTGGGCGGTAAGAACCCGCTATCAGCCTCCGACGTGAACCTACTGTTCGAAACGGTCACGCCTGTGGGCAGGAAGCCGACCGTCGACCCGCGTCCAATGACCCGCGAAGAGATTCAACGGACCGTGCAAGACTTCGGTCGAGCGGCCCGCAACGCAATGGAGGCCGGGTTCGACGGAGTGCAAATCCTCGCCAACTACCTCTATCTGCTGGCGCAGTTCCTCAACCGCACGACCAACCGCCGCACCGATGAGTACGGCGGCGACATCGAGGCGAGGTCACGCATTCTTTTCGAGGTGATCGAGGCGGTCCTCTCGGTTGTCGACCCCGCGAGGGTCGGGGTGAAGATCAGCCCGATGCATGAAGGCGGACCGTTCGCCGCACATGAAGAGACCCTGCCGATGGCGGAACACGTCGTTCGCCGGTTGGACGGCTATGGAATCTCTCATCTGCTGCTGATGGGCAACAACACCGATTTCACGGGTACGCCGCTAGAAGCCCTAAGCGGCGACGGCATGTTCAGGCATTTCCGGCCATTGTTTCGCGGCACCTTGATCGCCAACACCAATATGACCGCTGACCGCGGCAACCGGCTGGTCGCCGAGGGCCTCGCCGATCTGGTCGCGTTCGGGCGTCCCTATATCGCCAATCCCGATCTCATCGAACGCATCGCGGCGGGCGCGCCGTTCGCCGAGATCGACTGGTCGACCGTCTATACAAATGGTCCACAAGGCTATTCCGACTACCCAGCACTGCGTCAGCGGGCGGCCTGAGCAATGAACAGCTCAAGGAGGCAGTCTTGCCTACGACAGCCTCCGAACAAAACAAGGCGCATGTCCTCGATGCGTTCAACGCTTTGCTTAACGGGCCCGACTACGACGCGGCGGCACGGATGTGGTCGACCCATCATGTACAGCTCAGCGCACCCATTCCTTAGGGTCGGGAAGACCTATTCAGTCTGATATTGCAGGCTTCTGACACCCACAATGCAATTTTCGGTACCCACGGCATCTCGAAAACGTTGGTTTTTGGAAGATTGTGGCCGGGCGGTCGGGTGAGGGTCTAAAAGGCGCTTTGCGCGTCCCAAAAGTGTGTCGCGAATTGATGCGCATGTCGGCGCCCCTCCCGTTCCAATCCCGCACCGACTGTGGCCGGCCCCTTGTTAGGTTTGGTCCGAGCGCCACACGCCCCGATCATTCCGAAGGTCTGCTTTTGGGCGGCCGTGGCGGCGCCCAGACGCGGGTTCTCAGTCTGAAGACGCAGGCTGGAGTGCGTGGCAGCGCAGACTTACGCGACACGAAGGCCGAGATGTTCCTCCATCGGCGCGAAGTCGGGGTCGTCATGCAGGAGCACGTGGCCGGGGTTACCGACAAACTAGCGACCAACGGACTGGAGCGGCCCCTCTCGGAGATACCACGATAGGTGACGGATCGTCATCTGTCTCAGGGCACCGCGGAGAGAAAGATGAACACACCGAAGATCACCAGATGGACACCACCCTGGAGAACAGTTGTGCGGCCTGTCGCGAAGGTCAGCGTGCTTACGAATAGGGTGAGCATAAGCAAGACCATGGACTTGGGTCCGAGACCGAGCTCGAGAGGTTGACCAAGGTATACCGCTGTCGCGCCGACAATCGGCACAGTCAACCCTGCACTGGCCGCGACAGAACCGAGCGATGCATTGAGGCTACTCTGGAGCCGATTGCGATTGGCAGCCTTCATGGCCGTCACGCCTTCCGGCAGAAGCACGACGGCGGCTATGACCAAACCCACAACAGCCGGCGGAAGGCCCACGGTCAGCACCGCCCTCTCAAGCACAGGCGACAATATTTCCGCCAGCAAGATCACCACGACGAGGCTGATGACGAGAAGCAAACCGGCAAGGATCGCGGCGACGGCCGAGGGCCGTTCGCCACCGTCGGCGGTGGAATCCCCCATCAGGAAATCCTGACGGTGACGTACGGTCTGAACGAAGGCAAAAAGAATATACAGAACCAATGATACGCCACCGACGAACAACAACTGGCTGGAAGCATAGGTCGGACCGGGTGTCGTCAATGTAAAATTGGGCAAGACAAGAGAAATAACGGCCAGAGTCGCAATGACACTGAGAATCGATGTAGCACCTTGCAGGCGAAACTCCTGTTCATAGTGCCTCAGCGCGCCTGAGACCAGGCAGATGCCCACGATACCATTGAGCACAATCATGACGGCTGAATAGACGGTATCGCGCGCGATCGAGGACGTCCCCGTGGACCCCGAGGTCATGACGGAAACGATCAGGCCGACCTCGAGCGCGGTTACCGACAATGCGAGCAGAATAGACCCGAACGGCTGCCCCACCTTCGCGGCCACCACTTCCGCGTGGTGAACGGCGGCAAATACAGCGCCGCCCAGCAGAACAATCGCCAATGCAATGACGAAACCGCTGGATGGCGAAATCACGTGCGCGAACCAGGCGGCGAGAAGCATTGCGGCCGCCAGCGGCGCCAACCAGCACCAAGACGGCATCGCGTTCAGCTCATGATCCTCTTCGGCCACGACGCCTCGCTGCTACACCCACATCGAAATCCCCATGACGCGGAGCATGGCCACATGCCGCAGCCATCGTGCATGTCGGGATTCGGACCGAAGGCCAACGGTGAAACCCCACCCGCCCCGGTCATTCAGAAAGTCCGCTTGTAGGCCGCCGTCGCAGCGACCCGATGCGTGTTCACTATCTGGAAGCGCGGGCTGAATGCCGTTCGGGAGGGAAAGCCCTCACCGCCAATCAATGGGCGGCAACTGGAATGTGTCCCCGATCAGGTTCAGCCGACCCTCGGGCCGAGAAGTTCCTCCATCGGCGCGAAGTCGCGGTCGTCGTGCAGCAGCGCATGACCGCGTTCGATACAGCAGGTTCCAATGATGATGACGGCGGTATTTTGGGTCGTGATGCCCAGCAACGTCAGGCGGCGATAATTGCGGGAAAACCTGGACATGATATATTTCAACCAGTTAAATGTCTCGGCGACGTAAAGGCTCCCCCCGTCTTGGCGGGCGGTCGCGCCCCGCGTGCCATAACGTCCCGCTCCGGCGCGCGCTTGACGGGGCATGGTCCCCATCCATACCGGCGTTTCCGTC
>JANXTX010000259.1 GCA_025352165.1 Caulobacteraceae bacterium
CGACCTGGAGCTTGACCTCGGCAAACCCAATGATGCGCTGGATGACTATGCGAAAGCCGCCAAGGCCGATCCGGCGAATGCCGATAATATCGTGGGGAAAGCCAAGGCGTTGGCCGCATTGGGCGACAAGGCGGGTTCGGCGGAAGCCTATGACGCGGCGGTCAAGTTGGATCCGAAGTCGACCTACGCGCTGAATTCCCGCGGGCTCTATTTCTTCAATGCGTCGAAGTACGACGAGGCGCTCGCCGACTTCAACGCCGCCATCGCCATCAATGCGAAGTTCGACGCCGCCTACTTCAACCGCGGCCTCGTTTACAAGGACCGGGAGCACTTCGACCGCGCCATCCGGGAGTTCGACACCTATCTGACTCTCCTGCCCGGCGACGCGGACGCCCTGAACGAAAAGGGCGACTGCTATCGTCGGCTGGGCGACGACGTGCTCGCGGTGAAGCAACTGGACGCGGCGATCGCGGCCAACCCGCGGCTGGCGCTGGCGTGGTGGCGACGGTCGCTGGCGAAGAAAGATCTCGGCGACGAGGCGGGCGCCGGCTCGGACAGGGCGCAGGCCCTGAAGCTGAATCCGCATGTCGCCGACTGAGGACGGGGGGATGATTGTGAAGCACGGAATTCTGGCCGCCGCTCTTGGGCTCGTGGCGACTTTCGGGGTTGTGGCCGGTTGCACGGCGGGGGACCCCGGCGCCTCTCAAACGGCAACCGCGACCGGAATTGTCGACGACGGCGCCGAGAACGGCAACGCCATTTGGTTCAGCCTATCAAATCCGGACCTGCGCTTCGAAGCGCCTGGCGGCTCTGTCAAGAACGCTGACGGGATGTTCGCCGCCGTCAAGAATTCCGCCGATCACAGCATCCAACTGACGGTCCACTACGACCTCGACAGCGGGTTCATGGATCCGGCATCCGGCAAGGTGACGTTCGACATCCGCGAGGTAACCATAGACGGAAAGACCATTGTCGGCGTTGCATCGAGCTCCGACGTTCGACGCACGCCCGCCTCGCGCGCTGAAGCGGACCTCGCGACAGCGCTTGGAGAGGTTGTGAACGGCGATCGCGCCGACGCCCTTTCACGATTGTCCGCGGCGCTTGGCGATGCAAACCTGCCGACGCGCTGGCGAATTCAGGCGCTCAAGGCGCGGGCGGATGCTTACGAATCCATAGCTTTTGAGGATCTTTCCATCGGTCCCGATCGGGACCGGCAACTGGCGCTCAGCCTCGCCGACAATCGCGCATGGGCCTCGCTGGCGCCGGATGACGCCGACGCCGCGTCCGCGGTGGCATATTCACTCGAAATGCTGGGAGGTTACGAAGACGCGCTGGGCGCCTATCGCGGGATTGCCGCCAGATGGCCGGATCAGGACTTCCCTGCGACAATCAGGATCGCCGCCGCCTATCGGATCATGGGCCAATTCGACCGAGCGCTCGCCACGCTGGATGACCTCATCAAGCGCAAAGGGCCACAATCGGGGATGAGGTATTTCTATCATCGCGGTCGAATCCTGCAGGCTCTCGGAAGGTCGGACGAGGCTGCTAAATCATTTAGCGAGGGACTGAAGGACCAACCGGACTATCGCGACGCATTCATGTATCGCGCCTGCGCCCTGGCCGCAGAGGGACATCTGGCCGACGCACTGTCTGACCAGCAGACGGTGATCGACTCGATAATCAACGAAAGTGCGATGGAACGTCCAAACCCGGCCACGTCATTCGACATAGACTATGCAAGGCAGATCGTGACGAAGTTACGCGCGGCCATCGCAGTTTCGCCGATGTCTCCTGTTTCAGGTCTGTGCGATGGTTATTGGGATGATGGCGACAAACTGCGCACCCGCAGCCCGCTGCTTCTCCCTGCAGCGCCATCCAGCTGATCGGCTGCGCCAACGCCCGGCCTGAAAAGATCAGCTGACGTCCAGGTCCGAAAACCGCGAGACGAATGCCCCCTGCTCGTTCATCATCAGCGTCATGGATATGAGCCCCGACGCCTGCTACCGAGCGATCACGACGCGCGACGCCCGCTTTGACGGACGGCTGTTTGTCGGCGTGAGGACGACCGGCATCTATTGCCGTCCGGTCTGCCCGGCGCGCACGCCCAAGCGTCAGAACGTCACCTTCCATCCCTCGGCCGCGAGCGCGCAGGAAGCGGGCTATCGTCCATGCCTGCGCTGCCGTCCGGAGACCTCGCCCGACCTGGCCGCCTGGCGGGGAACATCGAACACGGTCTCGCGCGCGCTGGCGCTGATCGAGACCGGAGCGCTGGACGAGGACGACGTCGATTCGCTGGCCGGCCGCTTGGGAGTCGGTGAGCGTCACCTGCGGCGGCTGTTCCGCCAGCATCTTGGCGCATCACCGGTGGCCGTGGCGCAGACCAGGCGCGTGCTGCTGGCCAAGCAACTGATCCATCAGACCCGGCTGCCGATGACCGAGGTCGCGCTGGCGTCCGGCTTCGGCAGCTTGCGCCGCTTCAACGAGACCTTTCAGCAACTCTACGACCGCCCGCCCTCCGCGCTTCGCCGCGGCGCAGGCGTTGTCGAGACGGCCGGCGGCGCCGGAGCGGTCCGCTTGCTGCTGCCATATCGCCCGCCCTATGACTGGGACGCCCTGATCCGCTTTCTGGCAATGCGCGCGATCCCCGGAATCGAAGTCGTCACACCCCGCCGCTACGCCCGCACGATCGGCCTGGGCGGACAGTCCGGGATCCTCACGGTCGAGCCGGTGGCGAGTGACAGGCTGTGGGCGACGATCCGCTTTCCGCGACTGGAAGCGTTGCCGACGATCATCGCGCGGATCCGTTCGGTGTTTGATCTTGCCGCTGATCCCGCCGCGATAGCCGCGCAATTGTGCGCCGATCCGGTGCTGGCGCCGATGGTGGCGGCGCGCCCGGGACTGCGCGTGCCCGGCGCCTGGGACGGCTTCGAGCTAGCGGTGCGCGCCATTCTCGGACAGCAGATCACCGTGGTGGCCGCTACAAAACTGGCGGGCAGGATCGTCGAGGCCTGGGGTGAGCCGCTCCCGGAGACACTGTCGGGGTCGGTCAAGGGCCTGAGCCATGTCTTTCCGACGCCCGCCGTCCTGGCCAACGCCGACATCGCCGCGCTCGGCATGCCACGCTCCCGCGGCGCCGCGCTGAACGGGCTGGCCGGCGCCGTACGCGACGACCCAAAGCTGTTCGATCCCCAGCGTGGCCTTGATGAGGCAATCGCCCAGCTTAAGGAATTGGCCGGCATCGGCGAATGGACCGCGCAGTACATCGCCATGCGCCAGCTGCGCGAGCCGGACGCGTTCCCTGCCGCCGACGTCGGCCTGATGCGGGCTCTGGCCGAGCCTGACGGCGCGCGGCCAACCCCCGCCGAACTGCTCGACCGCGCCGAACGCTGGCGGCCATGGCGCGCCTATGCGGCGCTACACCTTTGGACATCCCTATCAGACAAGCAAGGAGCGACCGCTTGACCCGCACCCCGATCACCTTCTTCCTCGACACCCTGGCCTCGCCAATCGGCGACCTGCGGCTCGTCACCGATGCAGACGGCGTCCTGCGCGCCCTGGACTTCGACGACTATGAAGAGCGCATGACGGGTCTGCTGCGCCGACAATATGGCGAGGTGGTCCTGGTCAGGGGCGCCGCCCCCGACAGCATCCGGGGGCCAATCCAGCGTTATTTCGCGGGAGAGTTCGACGCGCTGCGCGAGATACCGATGCGGACGGGCGGTACGGCGTTCCAGCGATCGGTCTGGGAAGCCCTGACCCGTATTCCACCGGGCGAAACGCTCAGCTACGGCGCCATGGCCGCGAAGATCGGCGCGCCGACCGCGGTTCGCGCCGTCGGGCTGGCGAACGGAGCAAACCCGATTGCCCTCGTGGCGCCCTGCCACCGGGTGATCGGCGCGAACGGCTCCCTCACCGGCTTCGGCGGCGGCCTGCACCGCAAGCGCTGGCTGCTGCAACACGAAGGCGCGGCGTTCGTGGATGGGGCGGCGGCCTGATATCGGGACACGCGGGAGGACGTAGCCTGCAATTTGGCGCCCCCGCCGGTTTGGGCGCAATGGTCCCGTCCGGCAAAGTTCCGTACAGAGAGGCAAGGAAGGTGACCTGGGTCGCAGCAAACGACTCGCACCGGGCGTATCGAAGCGCGCATCGCTCCCGACGTGCTCGAGAGCGTCAGGCGCGCGGCCGAGATTCAGGGCCGGCGTCTGGGCGGCGCACTCGTCCTCGACGCGGCCGCCCGCGCGGCTCGCTCGGGGGCGGCGATCTTCGCACTGATCGTCGACGTCAAGAACGACGCAGCGGCCACCTTTTACCAACACCTGGGGTTTCGCCGCTTCGAAAGCCGCCCCGCCCCCCTGTTCATTCCGCTAACCACCCTACTTAAGGCGCTTGAGTCTCGTTGACTGGTTTGGGCGGCTAAGCAGAGGCAGCACGTCAATAGATAGAATCCACTGTCACCAAAACTCCAACCAAAACTCCAGACGACAGCCGACCGGCCAACC
The DNA here is from genome assembly GCA_025352165.1 of Caulobacteraceae bacterium. Lineage (GTDB taxonomy): Bacteria > Pseudomonadota > Alphaproteobacteria > Caulobacterales > Caulobacteraceae > Acaudatibacter. Next base: position 4,500 of record JANXTX010000259.1, read on the forward strand.
GTATTAACGCTGATCTACGGTGCGCCCAGCGTCGTCCTGGTCGGTCAACCTTCACGCCGCCTCCTGTCCGAACTGCAATTGCGCCAGCCTTGCATACAGCCCGCCCCGCGCGCTGAGTTCGGCGTGAGAGCCGGACTCGACGACCCGGCCGGCGTCCATCACCACGATGCGGTCGGCCTTGAGCACTGTCGCCAGGCGGTGAGCGATGACCAGGGTGGTGCGGCCGCGCATGGCGTCGTCGAGGGCGTGCTGGACCAGCTGCTCGTTCTCGGCGTCAAGGGCGCTGGTGGCTTCGTCCAGCAGCAGGATCGGTGCGTTACGGACCAGGGCGCGGGCAATCGCCACGCGCTGGCGCTGGCCGCCGGAGAGGGTCTTGGCGCGCTCGCCCAGCGAGGTGTCGAAACCCTGCGGCAGGGCGGCGAGGAAGCGATCTGCCTCGGCGGCGCGGGCCGCGGCGATGAGTTCGTCCTGGGTGGCTCCCTCGCGACCGAAGCGCAGGTTCTCGATCGCCGAGCCGGAAAACAGTGGTGCGTCCTGCGCCACCAGCGCGATGCGTGCGCGCACTTCGGCGGGATCGGCGTCGCGCAGATCAACGCCGTCCAGACGCACGACGCCCGACTGCGGATCATAGAAACGCAGCAACAGGCGGAACACCGTGCTCTTGCCCGCGCCCGACGGCCCGACAAGGGCGACGCGCTCTCCCGGCCGCACTCGAAGATCGAACCTATCGAGCGCCGCAAGGTCCGGCCTGCCCGGATAGGCGAAGCCGACCCCCTCGAAGGCGATCTCGCCCCGCGCGGGTTGTGGCAGCGGTTTCGGCTCCGCCGGCGCGGCGATGGCGGGTTGTGCGTCCAGTAGTTCGGAAACCCGCTCCATCGCGCCCGAGGCCTTCTGGACGTCCCCCCATACTTCGCCGAGCGCGCCGACCGATCCGGCCCCAAGTACCGCCAGGATGGCGAACTGCAGAAGCGTCCCGCCGGTCATCTTGCCGGCCACCACGGCGTGAGCGCCGAGCCAGAACACCGCGGCGACTCCGCCGAACACAAGGCCGATGACCAGCGCAGTCATCAGTGCGCGCGCGCGAATGCGTGAGAGCGAGGCGCGGAACGCACCTTCGACAGCGCCCATGAAACGGTCGCCGGCACTGAGCTCACGCCCGAAGGCCTGCAGGGTGTCGAGAGCATCAAGGGTCTCGCCGGCGTAACCCACCGCATCGGCGAACCGCGACTGCGCATTCACCGACAGCTTGCGGACCCTGCGGCCAAACAGAAACAGCGGAAAGATCACCGCCGGCGCCAACAGGGCCACATAGAACGTCAGGATCGGGCTGACGTAGAGCAGCACCGCCAGGGAGCCGATCAGGGTCAGCAGATTTCGCAGAGCGATCGAGGCCGAAGACCCGACCATGTTTTCCACCAGGGTCATGTCAGTCGTCATGCGCGAGAGAACTTCACCGGTGCGGGTGGTCAGGAAGAATCCGGGGTCCAGCGTCAGCACATGCCTGTAGAGGGCGGTGCGCAGGTCGGCGACGACGCGCTCGCCCAGCTTGGTGATGAAATAGAACCGCATAGACGTAGCAACCGCCAGGACCCCGGCCACGCCGATGAGAATGAAGAATGTGTGGTTAAGTTGGGCATTGGACTGCGATGTGAAGCCCTTGTCGACCACCAGGCGAGCCGCCCCCGATAGGCCCAGGGTGGCGCCTGTCGAAAACAGCAGGAAAAACGTCGCCCACAGGGCGTCGCCCCAGTGCGCGCGCAGGAACGGCAGAAGACGGCCCAGGGGTCTGACGTCGCGGCGCTTGGGCCTCTCGTCGGCTGCCAGTGTGTTATCGATACTCATACGGGCCCTCGTACTTGCCTTATCGTGACGCTGTCGTGTATACGCGCCCGTTCATCAGCGCCCGCCTCCCGGCGGGTTTTTCGTTCAAGGTCACGACGGTCCAAATTCGCCATGAAACAGAACACTCATCCAGACTATCACTTCATCACCGTGACCATGACCGACGGAACGACCTATCAGACGCGCTCGACCTACGGCAAGGAAGGCGCAAAGCTGAACCTGGATATCGATCCGAAAACCCACCCGGCGTGGACGGGCGGCAACCAGCATCTGGTCGACCGCGGCGGTCGCGTGTCGCGCTTTGCCGCCAAGTTCGGCGGCTTCATGAAGAAGTAGGAAATCACGGCGCCACGCCTGATTTCTTGATCCTTCTCCCGGGAAGGGAGAAGGGGTTGGTTGAATGACCGACACCGCGAGAACATCGAGCCTGATCGGACGGGTCGCCAGAACCTATCTGGCCCCGCGCTGGAAAGGCTTGGCTGTCTCGATCCTCTGCGCCGCCGTGTTCGCGGGTTTTTCCGGCCTGCTGCTCAGCATCCTGCAGCCGGCGGTGAATAACCTGATCGTCAACCCCAAAGCCGGCGCCCTGCGCACGCTGCCGCTGATGATCATCGCCCTGGCCGTCGGCCGGGGCCTGGCGCAGGCGCTGCAGGCGATCCTGATCAATCGCATCGGCAACGGTATCGTCGGCGATGTGCAGATGCAGTTGTTCGGCAAGCTGGTGCACGCCGATCTGGCGCGATTGCGCGCCACGCACAGCGGCGCGTTCGTCTCCTCAGTCCTCTATGACGCTGGTCTGATCCGCGACGCGGCAACCAACGGACTGGTGTTGTTCATCCAACAGGGCCTAACGCTGATCGCGGCGGGCGTCGTGATGGCGGTTACCGACTGGAGGTTGGGGCTGTTCGTGCTGGTCGCGATCCCCGTGATCGCGGTGACCCTGCGCCGGTTCCTGCGCCGTGCGGTCAGCGCCGCGACGGGCGCCATGGAGGCTACGTCCAGTCTTTCCACCGCGATCATGGAAGGCCTCGACGGCGTGCGGGTCGTCAAGATGGAGAACCGCGAGGCCTACGAGGAGCAGCGCATCGCTGCTGTGATCGCCGATCGCCAGAAACATATCATCAGCGGTGACAACGCGCGGGCGTTGGCCGCGCCGGCGTCCGAGACGCTGACCATGGTCGTGGTGGCGGCGGTGCTGACCTATGAAGGCTGGCGCGCCAGCTCCGGGCACTACGACCTCGGAGCCTTCACGGCCTTCTTCGCCGCGCTGCTCACCGCCTCGCAGTCGCTGCGGCAGGTTTCCAACCTGCTGACTGTGCTCAGCCAGGGAATGACCGCCGCGCGTCGCCTGTTCGCGGCGCTCGACGTCGAACCTGAAATCCGCGACCGCCCGGAGGCGGCTGCGCTGCCGGTGGGCGACGCCGAAATCCGGCTGGAGAAAGTGTCATTCGCCTATGGCGATACCGAGGTGCTTGACGCCATCTCGATCGAGGCCCGGCGCGGAGAGATCGTCGCGCTGGTCGGGCCATCCGGCGCCGGTAAGACCACCGTGCTCAACCTGATTCCGCGCTTCTATGATGTTACCGGTGGGACGCTGACCATCAACGGCCACGATGTCCGCGATGTCGCCATCGGCTCGCTACGCCGGCAGATCGCCCTGGTGACGCAGGAACCGTTCCTGTTCGACGACACCATCGCCGCGAACATCGCCTATGCGAAAGACGGCGCCAGTCATGTGGAAATCGAGGCGGCGGCGCGTTCGGCGGCGGCGCACGACTTCATAAGCGAGCTCCCGAACGGCTATGACACCCTGGTCGGCGAAGCCGGCGCGCGGCTTTCTGGCGGCCAGCGGCAGCGGATCGCCATAGCCCGGGCGTTCTTGAAGAACGCACCGATCCTGCTGCTCGACGAGGCCACCAGCGCTCTGGATACCGAGAGCGAGGCGCAGGTGCAGGTGGCGCTGACGCAATTGATGGCCGGTCGCACGACGCTGATCATCGCCCATCGCCTGTCGACGGTGCGCAATGCCGACCGGATCTATGTCCTCGACCGGGGCCGTGTGGTCGAATACGGCGATCATGACTCGCTGATGGAACTGGGCGGCCTCTATGCGAGGCTGGCCGGAGCGCAGGAAATGGAACTTGCGGTCGAGGCGGCGACATGAAGGGTCTGCTTCGCTCGCGCCTGGTCCAGGGACTGCTGGGTTGGCTGGTGGCAGCCTATGTCGAGCTTTGCATCGACACCATGCACTGGCGCTTCGAGAACCGCGAACCGGTCGACCGGGCGATGGCGGGCCCGGAAGGCTTGATCGCGCTTTTCTGGCACAGCCGCATCGCCCAGGGGATGGCCTGCCGACCGCTGCTTCGCAACAAGCCGCGTAAGGTTATGATCTCGCTTTCGCGCGACGGCGACTTCATTTCGATCGCCGCCTCGCGCCTGCGCATCCCGCCGATCCGCGGCTCGACGGGTCGGGAAGGGGCCAGCGGACGAAAAGGCGGCGCGAACGCCTTTCGCGAGGCCGTGAGCTTCATCAGGCAGGGGGGCGCGATGATCCTCACGCCCGACGGCCCCAGGGGTCCGAGCGAAGTGCTGCCCATCGGACCGGCACAGATGGCCAGGATGGCGGGCTGTCCGGTTTTCCTGATGAGCCTGGCGTCAGAGCCCGCACTGACACTGAAGAGCTGGGACCGCGCCCGGATCCCCCTGCCCTTCGCCCGTGGCTGCGTCGTGCTGGAGGGCCCCCTGGAACTGCCTCACCGCGCCTCGGAAGAACAACTCGAAGCCGCGCGCGCCGACTGGCAGTCGCGGATGGACGCCGGCCAGCGACGGGCGGAGGCGATGCTGACGGAACCGGACCGTTGACGCTGCCGCTGTCGCTGCATCTATACAGACTGGCGACGGGAGCCATCGAGCCGCTGGCGCCCCTCTTGCTTCGCCGGCGCGCCCGGCAAGGCAAGGAAGACACCGCCCGGCTGGGCGAACGCATTGGCAGGCCGTCTATCCCCCGGCCACCTGGCCGTCTGGTGTGGATGCACGGCGTCAGTGTCGGTGAAAGCCTTTCCCTGCTGCCATTGATCGATCGACTGAGGACCAGCCGCCCCGATATTACGCTACTGACCACCAGCGGGACGCGCGCTTCAGCCGAGGTTCTGGCGCAACGGCTTCCTGCCTCAGTCATCCATCAATACGTTCCGCTGGACCTTCCCGGTGCAGCCGGGCGCTTCCTCGACTACTGGCGCCCGGAAGCCGCGGTGTTTGTCGAAAGCGAATTGTGGCCAAACCTGATCCTTGGCGCGGCCGCGCGTGGGACGAGGCTCGCCCTGGTCTCGGCCAGACTTTCGGGTGGCAGCCTCGCAACCTGGGAACATGCGCGCGGCACGGCGTTGGCGTTGTTCGGCGCGTTCGAGCTGATCCTGGCTCGCGATCCGGACGCGGCGGAAAAGCTTCGCGAATTGGGCGCCCGCGTCGATGGTGTGGCGGACCTGAAGCTGGGGGCCGCGCCACTGCCGGTTGACGAGGTGGAGCTCAAGTATCTGCGCGCCTCACTCGCCGGACGGCCGATGATTCTCGCGGCCAGCACACATGCTGGCGAGGAGGCCTTGGTTCTTGACGCGTTCGCGCGAGCTCGCTCTGACGAGATGCATCCAGTTCTGGTCATCGCGCCTCGCCACATTGAACGGGCATCCGCCATCACAGCTCTGGCCAACCAGCATGGATTGTCGACTGGCCTGCGGTCCGCGCGAGCTGATCTAGCGGGCCTCGATGTCTACGTAGCCGACACGATCGGCGAGTTCGGGCTCTTTTACCGGCTCGCCCGGCTGGCGTTCCTGGGTGGAAGTCTGGTCCCGGGACTGGGCGGCCACAACCCACTGGAGCCCGCTCGCCTCAGTTGCCCCGTGGTCAGCGGAGATCGGATCGAGAACTGGCCCATTTTTCACGAACTCGAACGCCGCGACGCATTGGTGCTGGTCGATCGCGCCGACGCACTTGAAGGCGTAGTCCGCGAGGCCATCAACAATCCAGAGGCGCTGCAAGCGATGGCGCGGACGGCCCATGCTTATGTGGCCGGGCGCGACCTGGAAACATCGCAGGCGGTAGAACACATCATGACGCTGCTGGACCGATGAGACATTCGACACCCAGGTGGTGGTACCAGCGTGGGCCGCGCTCGATGCCGGTCATACGCGTCGCCTTAACGCCGATATCCTGGATCTGGGCGTGGGCGACCGCGGGTCGCATCGCACAAACCGTACCCGTCGATCCAGGCGTGCCAGTCATCTGCGTCGGCAACGCCACCCTGGGGGGCGCCGGCAAGACGCCGGTGGTGCGTGAACTGGCCAGACTGCTTCGCGCTCGAGGCAAACAGGTCCATGTCCTGACCCGCGGCCATGGCGGACGGCTGCAAGGGCCGGTTCTAGTCGATCCCGGCGAGCACGCTGCCGCGGATGTCGGCGACGAGGCGTTGATGATGGCGCTCGACGGGCCTGTCTGGGTCGCCCGGAATCGGGCGGCCGGAGCCCTCGCGGCGGCGGAGGCCGGAGCCGAGATCGTGTTGATGGACGATGGCCACCAGAACCCCTCGCTTCTCAAGACCCTGTCGATGCTGGTGGTCGATGGGGAAACCCGCGACGATGAATGGCCCTTCGGCGACGGCGCGGTGTTTCCAGCGGGCCCGATGCGTGAGCCGCTCGGCGCCTCGCTGGCGCGTGCCGACGCCGTGGTCGTGCTGCTCGCGGCGGATCTGGTTTCGGCCGACCCCGCGCTTCTGGCCCTGTTCGGCGAGACATCGACACTGATCGCCCATCTGAAGCCGGTCGCGCCGCCACCGCCGGGTCCGCAACTGGCATTCGCCGGAATTGGCAAACCCTGGAAGATGGAGCGCGCGCTGAAGGCGGCCGGCTGTGAACTGGCCGACTTCGCGCCACTGCCGGATCACGCGCCGATCACCGAGGCGACCCTGCGGTTCCTCGCCCAACGCGCCGCCGATCTCGGCGCCGGCCTGCTGACCAGCGAAAAGGACTGGGCCCGCCTGAGCCCGGATTGGCGGTCACGCGTCACACCGTGGCCAGTGCTGGTGGTGTTTGACGACGAAACCACCCTTCAGGGCATACTGGATTCGGCGCTCGGCTAGGCTCCAGCCAGCTTGGCATATTTCCAGGCGGCTTCGACGAGGCCGGGGACGCGGGCAGCCTGTTCGGCGGCTTGCGGGCTGTTGGCCGTGCCGTCACGGACGCGGCCGACAATGCCTTGCAGGATGCCGGCCAGCCGGAAGCCGTTGTAAGCGAAATACCAGTTCAACTCCGGCAGTCCCTTGCGGCCGGTCAGGCGGCAGTACTCGTCGACGTACTCTTCCATTGTCGGCAGACCACGTTCCTTGAGGTCGGAAATCGCCGCGAGCGAGCCGTTCACCCACTGCATCAACACATAGGTGAAGTCGGCCAACGGATTGCCGAGCGTCGCCAGCTCCCAGTCGAGCACCGCGACGACGCGCGACTTGGTGGGATGCATGATCATGTTGTCGAGGCGGTAGTCGGCGTGGACGATGGTGGTCTGGTCGTCCTCCGGCACTGACTGCGGCAGCCATTCGATCAGCCGATCCATGTCCTCGAGATGCTCGGTTTCCGAAGCCTTGTACTGCTTGGTCCAGCGCGAGATCTGGCGCAGCATGTAGTTGCCCGGCCGCCCGAAATCGTCGAGACCGACGGCGTGGTAGTCGGTGTTGTGCAGGTCGGCGAGGGTCTTAAGCGCCGCCATATGGATCGCGTGGCGCTCCGCCGGCGGATAGGCGGGCAGCGTCTGATCCCAGAGCACGCGGCCCTCGACCTTCTCCATGACGTAGAACATTGTGCCGAGCACATCATCGTCGGTGCACAGACCATAGGGGCGCGCCACGGGAAATCCGGTGGGATGCAGTGCCGAAATCACCTTGAATTCGCGATCGACGGCGTGGGCCGATGGCAGCAGCTTGCCCGGCGGCTTTCGGCGCAGCACGTATTTCTGACCGGGCGTCGCCAATTCATAGGTCGGGTTGGACTGGCCGCCCTTGAACTGGTTGACGGTCAGCGGCCCCTGATAGTCCGCGACATTCGCCGCCATCCATTCGGCGAGCCGGCCTTCATCTATGCGGTTGCGCTCGTCGACAGGCTTCACACCGGTGTTCTGGGCTTCGCGGATCTGTTCGGGCGAAAGTTCGTCATCAGTCATGGCGTTCCTCGGGTCTTTCTATTGTGGTCACTCTAGCGGTGGGCCGCTTTGTTTCAAAGGTCGGTGACGGCACGACGTAGCGTCAGGCGAGCGCACGCCAGCCGATATCGCGGCGATGGAACCCGCCGGGAAAGTCGATTGCGTCGATGGCGGCGTAAGCTCGCTCTCGCGCCTGGCGTAAGGTCGGCGCCCTGGCGCAAACGTTGAGGACCCGCCCTCCCGACGATACGAGCGAGCCATCCGGCTCGCGCCGCACACCGGCATGGAACACGACGACATGCTCGCCGAAGTCGGCGTCGGCGCCGGCAATCACCAATCCGGTAACCGGCGCGTCCGGGTAACCGTCGGCGGCCAGCACCACGCAGATCACGGCCTCGTCCCTCCAGACCGGTTGCGGCAGTTTCGCCAGGCCGCCGCGCGCGCAGGCATCCAGGTAAGGAACGATGTCGCTCTCCAGACGCAGCATCAGCACCTGGCATTCGGGATCGCCGAAGCGGACGTTGAATTCTACCAGCCTGGGGCCTTCCTCGGTGACCATCATCTCGCAGAACAGGGCGCCGCGATAAGGCGCGCCCTCGGCGGCGATGGCTTTGAACGCGGGTTCGATCAGCTGTGTGCGCGCCGCCTCGACCGTGCCCGGAGAGAGCACCGGCGCCGGGGCATAGGCGCCCATTCCGCCGGTATTGGGCCCCTGATCGCCGTCGAAAGCCCGTTTGTGGTCCTGCGCGCCGCCGAACAGCAGGCTGGTTTCACCATCGCAGAGCGCGAACAGCGAGGCGATTTCACCCTCAAGAAACGCCTCGATGACTACACGGGCGCCGGCAACACCGAAGCGTCCGCCCAGCGCATCGTCGATCGCCGCCTCCGCCTCCGCTCGCGCCGGGGCGATCACCACGCCCTTGCCCGCGGCAAGGCCATCAGCCTTGATGACGTAGGGAGGCTCGAAATTGTCCAGGAACGCCTTGGCGGGCGCCGCCTGGTCGAAGACCCCGAAGCGACCACTGGGCAGACCGTGACGTTCGGCGAACGCCTTGGCGAAGGCCTTTGAGGTCTCCAGTTGTCCCGCCGCGCGGGTCGGCCCGAAGCAGGAGATGCCTTCTTCGGCCAATCGGTCGGCCAGGCCGGCGGCGATCGACGTTTCGGGCCCGACCACCACCAGATCAGCGTCGATTTCGCGGGCCAGCCCGATCAAACCTTCAATGTCGTCGGCCTTTACGGGCCGTATCTCACCCAGCGCCGCCATCCCGGGGTTACCGGGCGCGCTGACAAGGCGTCCGAGCAGCGGCGATTGGGCGATCTTCCAGGCCAGCGCGTGTTCGCGCCCGCCGGAACCAACAAGCAGGATGTTCATGTCCGCCGCTTTGGCGCGAACGTTCTTGCGCCGTCAAGCACCGCCGGCTCAGCCGACTTCCGGGGTCATCGGTATGTAGACGTTGAATATGGTTCCACCGCCTTCCTCGCTCTCTACGATCAGGCCTCCGCGATGGCGGTTGACGATATGCTTGACGATCGCCAGCCCAAGCCCGGTGCCAGACATCTCGCCGGTCTTTTGACCCTCGACCCGGTAGAAACGCTCGGTAAGCCTTGGCAGGTAAGTGCGGCGGATACCCGGCCCGGCATCGCGAACCCGCAACACGGCGAAGCGTGCGCCCGCCGCGTGGTCTGGCGTCAACAGCGAGAGCCTGCCCTCGAAAGCCGTCACCGCGGCGCTCGCCCGCGACATGTCCAGATCCCGATCGACCTCAATCGAAACGACGCCGCCGTTCGGGCTGTATTTGAGGGCGTTCTCCACCAAATTCTGAATGACCTGCAGGATTTGGTCGCGCTCGCCGGTAATCAGCGACTGTCCAAGCGGCAGCAGACTAGTCGAAAAGGTCACACCCTTTTCTTCGGCGAGCGGCCCGAGGGCATCCACGACGTCGATCACCGCCAATGACAGATCCACTACGCCGGAGGGCGGAATGTGTTCGCCCAGTTCGATCCGCGAGAGACTCATCAGGTCATCGATCAGTCGGCGCATGCGCACCGCCTGGACGTGCATGATCGCCAGAAAGCGATCCCGCGCCTGAGGATCATCGCGGGCGTGTCCACGCAGGGTCTCGATGAAGCCGGACAGCGAGGCCAGCGGGGTGCGCAGTTCATGGCTTGCGTTGGCCAGAAAATCGGCGCGCGTCTGCTCGCTGCGCCGGAACTCCGTCTCATCGCGCAGGACCAGGACGGCGTATTTTTCATCCGCCGTTGTCTCGCCCAGCGGCGCCGCGCGGGCGCGCCAGGCGCGGTCCTGGCTCCCGCCTGACTCATACATGACATCCCCCGACCTGCCGTCGAACAGCGCCTCATCGACCAGTCCGAGAACCTCGGGCGCGCGAATGGCCGTCGTCAGCGGACCCGTAGGCCGGTTGATCCGCAGCAGATCGCGCGCAGCCGCATTGGCAAACTGGTACCGGCGGGCGTTGAGATCCTGACGATCACCGGCCGCTACCAGCAGGATCGGATCGGAAAGCCGATCAAGCATGTCGCGATACGGTTCCGCCGGCTCCGCTTGCGGTCGCGGCGGAGGAGGCGCGACCGCGGGTGGCGGCGGCGAAACGGATTGTCGGAAATAGAATACGAGCGTCAATACGGCCACGATCAGGGCGGCGGCGACCTGCAACCACCGGACGCCCGTCATCGCGGCCACCGCGAGGGGGACTACCGTTCCCGCCGCGCCGAGGACCAAAACCGATAGCGGTCGCGATGCCTGGGTTTGCGAGGGCGGCTGAAAATCGGACATGAAAGGGCGCGTACTCCGAAAGATAGTGTAGTACCTATCCCATGCCCTGGATGTGTCCGGCGCATGAGAATCGACGACTTAAACGTCTTCACCTTGAAAGACGCCCAATTGCGGACGTATTAGGCTGGCGGAGTCGAATTTTGGATTCCGTCGCGAGATGAGAGT
>JANXTX010000299.1 GCA_025352165.1 Caulobacteraceae bacterium
CCTTAATTTGAGACTGGTTTTGGCTGGTGCGGGGGGCTTGCTGGTTTTGCGACGCAGCCCGGTTCGTGGTGGGCGGCCATCTTCTGGAGCCTGGCGCACGAGATTGATGGCGAAGTGGCGGACGACGGCCATGTTTTTGGCGCCGTGGCCTTTTCGCAGCCGGGATTGATCCTCATCGAAGGTGACGTCCAGGGTCCAATGCAGCTGGTTTTCGATGAGCCAGTGGGCTCGGATGGCCTGTGCGAGACGCTCGGCGGCGGCTTGCGCCGAGGTGATGTAGTATCGCGTCTCGAAGCGGCATCGATCCTTCAGCTGTGTTCTGCTCTGAACCTTGATGATGGCGGCGACATCGGGCAGGCGGAGCTCACCTGGGAAGCGCCGCTCGGCGTTGAGCCAGTCGACCTCTCGGGCCAGAGTGACATCGCGTTGCTCGATGCGGCCATGGCCTTTGTCGACATCGCGGAAATGATCCAGGCTGGTCTGGGGCGCCTGGCTGAAGAAGTCCTCGATCTCGCGACGCAAGGTCGGCTGATTGGCTTTCACGGCTAGCAGGTAATCGGCCCCCTCATCTCTTATGTTTTTGGCGATGGAGCCGTTGCAGGCGATGGCGTCGATGCTCACGATGGCGCCTCTGAGGCCGCCGTCGGCGCCCAGGCGCTCCAACAACACTGGAATGGCGGTCAGTTCGTTGGACTTGTCGCGGACGGCTTCCTGCCCCAGCACCAGGCCGGCGGTCGTTGCGAAGGCCGACACCAGGTGAAGGGCCGGCTGATCCACGCCGCGATCGTGGCTGCGCCTGAGGGTCTTTCCATCTATGGCCACCAGATCGGGGCGCTCAGGCCAGCAGGCGCGGACCCAATCAGTGAAACAGGCCGAAAACAGCGCCGGGTTGACCCGGTTCATCATGATCGTCAGCCAGCGTCCGCACGGGACGCCATGATGGTAGGGCAGGAAACGCCGCAGGAAATCGAGGTGGGCGTCGCCCCAGGCCGCAATGTCGTCGTAGTCGTCGCAATCGGCGATCGTACCGCACACCGCCAGAAGCAGAAGCTCCGCAAGGGGGTAGGCGACACGATGGGGCTCGCGGCCATCCTTGATGATCGAGAAATGCTCCAACAGCACCCGAAGGCGCGAGCGTTCTCCAAAATCAGACGGCGACAGGTCCATGGCGGCTCTCCGAATCGGTGAGCGACCATAGATTCAGCCGAAATGTCTATCGTAAACCTTCGTTAACCCGAGTTCGAAGCCCTGGCCCGGCGCCGCCATCGATTGCAAAGTCATGCCGGATGTTGAACGATCAGTCCCGACATTGAAGGAGAGCGGGATGCCACGGACGGATGTGTTGAGCGGGCGCCCCGGGCCATCGGTCCAGGATGTTTTCACCGCCGACGTCAATCCCGCGCCGATGGTGCTGCGGGAGGAATCACCGACCGACGGGGCGCGGCTCGAAGACGTCAGCGCCGAGCGATATTATTCGAAGGCCTGGCACGACCAGGAGGTGGAAAAGGTCTGGCGCAAAACCTGGCAACTGGCCGGCCGGGTTGAGGAAATCCCCAACGTCGGCGATCATCTCATCTACGACATCGTCCATGATTCCCTGATTGTCGCGCGCACGGGACCGGACGAGATCCGGGCCTATGTCAACTCATGCCTTCATCGCGGAACCCAGCTGCGCACCGAGGGCGGCTGCGTGAAACAGTTCCGCTGTCCGTTCCATGGCTTCACCTGGAGCCTCGAGGGACGGCTGACCCATCTGCCCTCGGCATGGGATTTCCCGCATGTGGACCCGGAAAAATTCTGCCTGCCGCAGGCCCGGGTCGGCCTGTGGGGCGGCTTCATATTCGTCAATCTCGACCCTGACTGCGAGCCTCTGGAAACCTACCTCGAGATCCTGCCCGAACATTTCAAGACCTTCCGACTGGAGGATCGGTACAAGGCGGCCCACGTGGCCAAGATGATGCCTTGCAACTGGAAATTCGCCATGGAGGCGTTCATCGAGGCGTTTCACGTCGCCTATGCCCACCCTCAGGTGCTGGGATACTATGGAGACGAGAACACCCAGTACGACATCTGGCCCGGCGTGCGCCACGTAGACCGGATGATCAGCGTGCAGGGTGTGCCCAGCCCGGCTGTCGCGGACCTGGACCCGGCCACGACCATCGCCCACATGCGCCGTGACGCGCCCTTTTTCGCCGGCGCGCCGATCGAGGACGAACCGGGCGACACCGCGCGGGCCAAGCTGGCGAGCCGGGCGCGCCGGCGCATCGCCAAATCCACCGGCAAGGACCTCTCCGACCTTTCCGACGCCGAGTCCCTGGATCTCATCGAGTATTCGCTGTTCCCCAACATGGTTCCGTGGGGCGGACAGAGCCTGCCGATCTGCTACCGGTTCCGGCCGCTGGGGGACGAGCCGGAGCAGTGCATCATGGAGATCATGTTCCTGTTCGCCAAACGTCCCGATGGAAGCCATCCCGAGCCGGCGGCCATCCGCTGGCTGGGTCCCGACGAGCCATGGTCCAGCGCCCCGGAACTGGGATCGGCGGGAATGGTCGCCGACCAGGACACCGACAATCTCAAGCGCATCCAGCGCGGCATACGCGCCAGCAAGAAGCCGGGCGTCACTCTGGCGCGCTATCAGGAAAGCCGCATCCGGCATTTCCATGAGACCCTGGACGCCTACATGGCGCGATGACGCGTGATCTTCTGAACCGCGGCTTTTTCACGTCGCTTGATCTGGATTGAAAGGCCCCTCCCCGATGACAGATCTGACGGCCGCCACCGTCGGCGTCCTGCGCGCCGAGCCGCTGTTCGCGCTCTACCTGGATGTGGCGTTTGACCGGGTGCAGGTGATCGGGGCGACGACGGCGGGGTGGCGGGGTGTCTATCCGGTGGACGGCGGTCACTTCGAGGGGGCGAGACTGCGCGGCAGGGTCCTGCCCGGCGGGGCGGACTGGGTAGTCCGGCGCGGAGACGGGGCCACCGCCATCGACGTGCGCCTGATGCTGGCCACGGATGACGGCGCGACCATCGCCATGACCTATACCGGCCTGCTATGCCTGAACGGAACCGCCGGCCGGCAGTTCCGCAACGGCGAGCCCGCCGACTACCGCGACACCTATATCCGCACCACGCCGCGCTTTGAGACCGCGGACGAGCGCTACGTCTGGCTCAATCGCGTGATCGCCGTCGCCAACGGCGGGGCGCCGGGAACTGGCGATCCGACCTACCAGGTATTCGAGATACTGTGATTTCCTTCGGCGCCCAATGAAGCCGGACGCCGCCCCGTCACCGCGGAAAACCGGGGAAAACCCGGGGAAAACCGGGAAAACCGGGGAAAACCGGGACATGATATAATTGCACCGGCGAGGTCGGCGGTCTAGAAAGGGCCATGCCCCGCCAAGCTCGCATCGTCGCGCCGGACGAACCCCACCACGTCACTCAGCGCGGCAACCGGCGCGCGCCGATCTTTTTCGAGCCGGGCGACCAGGCGATCTATCTAAGGCTGCTGGCGCGCGAGACGCGGCGGCGGGGCGTGGCCGTGTGGGCCTACTGCCTGATGCCCAACCATGTTCATCTGATCATGACGCCCCGTACGGGCGACGCCCTGGGGCTCGCCGTGGGCGAAGCGCACCGCCGTTACAGCAACTTCGTCAACGCCCGCGCGGGGTGGACGGGACATCTGTTTCAAAGTCGGTTCGCCAGCGTGGCGATGGATGAAGCGCATCTGCTGGCGGCCGCGCGCTATGTCAGCCTCAATCCGGTCCGTGCCCGGCTGACGACGCGGCCGGAAGACTGGGAATGGTCGAGCGTGCGAGCCCATCTCGCCGGCAAGGACGACGCATTGGTGACGGTGCGGCCGCTGCTCGACCGGGCGCCCGACTTTGCCCTGCTGCTGAGCGAGACCGATGACGACGATCCGCAGCGGTTCGAGGCGCTGAGGCGGGCGGAAATGACCGGTCGGCCGGCGGGCGACGCCGGCTTCGTCGCCGCGGTCGAGCGCGCCCTCGGGCGGGTCGTTACGGCGCGCGGACGCGGCCGCCCGGCGAAGGCGGCCGATGCGCCGTCGATGGAACTATTAGGTTAAAATATATCATGTCCCGGTTTTATCCGGTTTTATCGGTTTTGTGGGGTTTATTACCGGTTTTCCCCATCCCGCCCGCTTTTCCTCCGCGGCCACGCGTGATGGCGATATGCACATGTTGCAACGCCGGTTTGGGTGTATGGCGCAACTTCCCCGGTAATCACGGTTGAAGCAGAATCATGGCGGCACAGCTCAGGGCGAACGCGCTTTCCATGATCGAGTCGCTGGTGATGGGGGTCGCGGGAAGTGCGCCCGGGTTCTCGATCGCGGTCACCCTGGCGGCGCTGATCGCCTCGGCGGGCATGCTGGCGCCGGGGGCGTTGCTGATCTTCGCCGTGCCGATGATCGGCATTTCCCTGGCCTACAAGGGGCTCAGCGCCAAGATGGCGAACGCCGGCGCGGCCTATGAGTGGACGAGCCGGATCTTCAACAAGTCGCTGGGGTATTTTTCGGGCTGGGCGCTGCTGGTGGCCTCGACCGTATTCATGGTCACCGGCGCGGTGCCGCTCGGCACGGCGACGCTGAGCTTCTTTCCCGATCCGGGCCTGGTCAACAACGTCTTCGCGACCACCTTTGTGGGCGCGCTGTGGTTCCTGGCGATCGGCTTTGTGCTGATCACCGGCATCAGCCTGACCAGCAAGGTGCAGATGGTGATGAGTTCGATCGAACTGATCATCCTGACGGCCGTGATCGTGGCGGCGGGGATCCATGCGCTGCGGTTCGGCGCGATCAATCCGCTTTCATGGTCCTGGTTCGGGCTGAACTACCCGCCAGGAGCCTTCAGCAACTCGGCGCTGATAGTGGTGTTCTTCTACTGGGGGTGGGACGTCACCGCCAATCTGGGCGAGGAAACCGACACCGCGCACCAGGCAGCCGGCAATGGCGGCTTTTTCAGCGTGTTCGTGACGGCCTTCTACTTCCTGGCGTTCACCGCCTCGACGCTGTTCCTGTTCAGCCTGAAGGACGCGAAGGGACTGAGCGACAACCTGATCTATGATCTGGCCGTGCGCGCCGGACTGGGCCGGGCCGGGGGCCTGGTGGCCTCGTTCGCGGTGATCCTGTCGAGTGTCGCCACCCTGGAAACCCAGATGCTGCAGTTCTCGCGCACCCTGTTCGCGATGGGCCGGGACGGCGCCATGCCGAGAACCTTCGGCGTCGTATCGGAACGTTCGCAGACGCCGGTGCGGACCATGTACCTGCTGCTGGGGCTGGGACTGGCGATGATCATCCTGGCCAGTTTTATACCCACCGTCGGGTTGATCCTGTCGGACTCGGTCAAAGCGATCGCGGTGCAGGTCTGCTATTACTACGCCGTCGCCGGCTTCGCCTCCGCCTGGCTGTTTCGGGGCAGCCGCAAGAGCGATCCGGGCGCATTCATGGCCTATGCGGTGTTTCCCGCGCTGAGCGCCGCGTCCCTGGTGTTGCTGGCGATCTATGCCTTCACCACCTTCGACAATCTGACCCGCATCGTCGGGCTCGGCGGACTGCTGCTGGGGGCCGTGTTCATCAGGCCGCGGGGCTATGGCCAGGATGTCGCCGCAAACGCCGCGCGAAAATTATGATCGGGATTTCTCAGTTTAACGCCTGACATAGTGCTAGCCAACGTGCCCTCCGCCCAGTGTGGGTAGCACACGATATGTCCGGTTTTCGTAGCAGACGATCTGTCCGGTTTTCCCGGAGCGGATCGGATGCATGCGGAGATACGGATGGCACGGATTGGCGAGGCGATTGGACGCTATCGAGCCGGGACATTGAGTTGCCTCCAGGCGGGCGAGTTGTTGGGGATGAGCGAGCGCCATTTTCGGCGTCTGAGGGATCGTCACGAGGCTGAGGGAGCCGAAGGGCTGATCGATCGGCGTCGGGGCAAGGCGTCGGGCCGGCGCGCGCCGGTGGACACGATCGAGTGGGTGCTGGAGCAATACCGCACGCGCTATTTCGACTTCACGGCCAAGCACTTCCACGAGGCGCTGCGGGTGGAGAAGCCGAGCTTCACGCTGAGCTATACCTGGACCAAGAGCCTGCTTCAGCAGCGCGGCCTGACCGGCATCGCCAAGGGCCGCCCGGCGCATCGCAGGAAGCGGCCTCGCAAGCCGCTGCCGGGGATGATGCTGTTCCAGGACGGCTCGATGCACGAATGGCTGATCGGCCAACCGGACCTCGACCTGATCGGCACGATGGACGACGCCACCAGCGAAGTCACCTCCCTGTTCCTGACACCGCAGGAGGGCACGGCCTCGAGTTTTCAGGGCCTGCATGAGACCATCGCCCTGAGAGGTCTGTTCTGCTCGTTCTACACCGACCGGGGCAGCCACTACTTCTGGACGCCCAAGGCCGGCGAGAAGGTCGACAAGGATCGCCTGACCCAGGTGGGCCGCGCGCTGGCGGAGCTGAGCATCACCCACATTCCTTCCTACACGCCCCAGGGCCGGGGGCGCATGGAGCGGCTCTGGGGAACCCTGCAGCTGCGCCTGCCGCCGGTCCTGCGCTTGCTGGGCATAACCACGGTGGAGGCTGCGAACCGGTTCTTGCGGGACACCTATATCGCCGAGCACAACGCCAGGTTCGCCGTGGCGGCGAGCGAGCCAGGATCGGCCTTCGTCCCCTTCGTCGGCGACCTCGCCAACATCCTGTGCGCCAAGCACGAGCGCGTCGTCGGCAATGACAACTGCGTGCGCTTCGAGGGATTGTCCTTGCAGATCCCAGAGCAGCGCCACCGAAGCCACTTCGTCAGAGCCGCCGTGCGCGTCCATCAGTATCACGACGGCAAGCTCGCCATCTTCGACGGTCCCCGCCGCTTGGCCGACTACACCCAAACCGGCGCACTGATCACTCAGGAGGTCTCGACGACACAATCAGCCGCTTAAGCCCGCTCAGCGGCCGGCCTGTGGATTTGTGGACGGCGAAGAAAGCCGCCGACCACAACTCCACAAGCCCAGCTACAACAAGGTAGCGGACATTTGATGTGCTACGAAAAGCGGACATCTTCATTTGCTATCGACACGTGCCCTCCGCCCAGCAGCACAGCGGCCATCACCAATCCGCCCAGCCATAGCGTCTCCAGCATCATCAGGGCCACGGGTCGCCAGCCGACTGCGACCAGGGCCTTGAACGAAGTCTTCATTCCAAGAGCGGCGATGGCGGTGACAAGGCACCAACGGGATACGTCGCCAGCAACGTCAACCAGCGGCTTTGTCAGGAGTCCGAAGCTATTGAGAGCCACAAGCGTCGTGAAGCCGAAGAGGAATAGCGGTATCGGCGGCCTTGGGCCCTGTCCTGGTCCCGCCACGCCGCGGCGCACCAGGAAGGCTATGCCAAACACGATGGGCAGCAGCATCGTCACTCGCAGCAGCTTCACATAGGTGGCCACATCGCCGGTCTGCGGAGAGATGGTGTAGCCGGCGCCAACGACCTGCGCGACATCGTGGATCGTTCCGCCGAGAAAAATGCCGGCACGGACATGATCCAGGCCCACGGCTGTCGCGATCAGCGGATAGAGTATCATCGCCAAAGTCGAGAGCGCCGTCACCGTAACCACGGTGAGGATGGTGTCACGCTCGCTCGCCTCGGTCCGTGGCAGAACCGACGCGATGGCCAGCGCCGCGGAGGCTCCGCAGATGCCGACCGCCCCCCCCGACAGCACCCCGAACGCACGACTCTGCCCCAAAAACCGCGCCGCCAGCCAGCCAAGCGCCAAGGTGCTGAATACACCGGCGACCACCGTCGCGATCGGCATAGCCCCAAGACCCAGGATTTGCGCCAGCGTTATTCGCGCGCCAAGCAACGCCACGCCAATTCGCAAGATTGCCTTGGACGAAAACTCGATGCCGGTTACGCAAGCGCCCTCCTCATGCAGGAAATGGAACGCCATGCCGAAAAGCAGGGCGAACAGCATCACCGGCGCCTTGTACTGCTGCGACAGCCAGGTGGAGGCCAGGGCGATGGTCGCGGCGACCAGGAAGCCCGGATAAATTGTCCGGGCAATGGGGATCAGGTCGGAGATGATGGCGCGCCGCACGGCGGGATATGACGGGCTCGGAAGGCCCTCCATGGCGTCAAGCGAATGAAAAATCTCACGCGCCGCCTGGGCGTCGGTTTCCAGATCGCTGGCCATACTCCCCTTCCTGGCTACCCAACCACCGCCAGGGTGGGTGGCAATTCGAGCGCCGGCGTGTCCCCAACAAACGACGATCCTAAACGCAAAAGTCCGATGCACACCAAGGAGATATCAGTCCCCACGTCTATTGTTTCACTTTGCGTCTTTGGGTCTTTGCGTTTCAAATGGGCTTTGCCGTGGTTTGCAATGGCAGGCTGAAAGATGAACGTAGGGCCATGATCTTCGAACAGGTCGTTACAGGTGGGTGTCTGTCGTATCTGGTTGGCTGCCCAAGGACGCTCGCCGGCGCGATCATAGATCCGGAGAACAGCCAGATCGACCGGTACAAGGCTCTGGCTGGCAGCCACGGGCTAAACATCCGCTATCTGATCGACACTCACACGCACGCAGATCACTTTTCGGCGTCCAAGCAGCTCGCACCGATGTTCGCCGCCACCATCGTGATGCATCAGTCCAGCCCCGCGCCGCATGCAAGCCTTCGGCTTGACGACGACGATATGCTGATCGTCGGCGACCTTCGCATGCGCGCCCTTCACACGCCCGGACATACCCGGGACTCAATGTGCCTGGTGGTGGAAGACCGTGTTTTTACTGGAGACACACTGTTGATAGGCGGCACCGGACGTACCGACCTGCCGACGGGTGATCCCGATCAGCTCTATGAGAGCCTGTTCGACAAGTTGTTGGCTCTCGATCAGACGCTGCTGGTTTATCCCGCGCATGACTACAAAGGGCGTTCGCATTCGAGCCTGGCTGTCGAAATCGCGGAGAACCCGAGGTTGCAAAAGCGCGACCGTGCCGATTTCACGCGGATGATGCGCGAACTCAACCTGACAGCGCCGATGCATCTGACGGAAGCGTTGCGCACCAATATGACCGGCGGCCAGACGGTCAGCCAAATGCTGGCCGAAGCAGCCGCCGAAGTGCCGTTCATCGGTCTCTCCGAGCTGAATGATCGTCTCGTTAGCCGACCCAACGACCTATTGGTCCTCGATGTGAGGGAAGAGAGCGCCTTTCGGGCCGGCCATATACGCGGGGCCCGCCACCTGCCCCGTGGCCAGCTCGAACTGCGGGTCAACGAGGAGATACCCGATCCAACCCTGCGGATTGTCGTCTATTGTGAGTTCGGCAAGATTTCGACGCTGGCGGCCGCCACGCTGCGCAGGCTCGGCTATATGCGCGCTACGGCCGTCGATGGCGGCATGAAGGCCTGGCGAGAAGGCGGATTTCCAATAGAGGCCTGATCAGGTCAATCGCCCAGCGCGGTCGACAGCAGCTCCAGGGCCGCGCGGGTGAAGGCCTGCATGTTGGCCTGACGGTCGGTCTGGCCGGTTTCCAGGGTGAAGGCCATCTCGACAGGACCAGAAATAGCCAGGCAGGTGTGGCCCGCGGCGTCGCCGTAGGGATTGCCGGTTGGACCCGAAGCGCCGGTTTCGCCGAGGCCCCAGGTGGCTCCGACATTTTCACGCGCTGTGCGGGCCAATAGCAGGGCGTAGGGTTCGCTGGCCGAGCGCATACCGGCGACGGCCTCGCGTGGCAGGTGCATCAGGCTCATGCGCGCTTTCGCGGTATAGACCACGGCGCCGCTGAGGAAGTAGGCGCTGGCGCCGGGAACCGCGAGCATCGTCGCGCTGATCAGGCCACCGGTCGAGGATTCCGCCACCGCCAAGGTTTCGCGGCGCTGCCTCAGCCGTTCGGCCAGATCCTCCGCGAGCGGCATCAGGGCTGGCAACATTTTTCATCTCCTGGCACGATCCCGGCAATGCGCCATTGCGCCTGGGACCTTGGTTTAGCAGGATCGCCCTGCGACCGTTCGCCACGCGGACCGTTCATGCCGGGGTCATGTATGCTAATCGATGATCCAATCGCAAATGACAAGCCTCCCGTGGGGGGCGGCGTTTACAATGGCGACTGGAAAAATGAACACGAGGTGGCCGTTGCAGGCGAGGGAAAGACACTCGCACGACCTCACTTTTCGTCCCGAGGTCTTCTTTCTTGGGCAAACCGAAGGTGTGGGAATTGATCGGGACGCGTTCGGTCGCACGCTGAGGCGATGCACCATCCGGACCGAGGGCGCCATGCGGCCGACGATCTCGGCCATTTGTGTCGATGAGATCATGACCTACGACGATGGCGAAATCCAGAACTGGCATTGGGTGCTCAGCCCGGCGAGCAATGGACGCTACGTGGTGGCCGAGGCGCAGGCAGGTTCCGGACACGTCGCGCAGCTGCGCCCGGATGGTGATTTTCTGATCAGTTTCAGTCGAACGC
This sequence comes from Caulobacteraceae bacterium, assembly GCA_025352165.1. GTDB lineage: Bacteria > Pseudomonadota > Alphaproteobacteria > Caulobacterales > Caulobacteraceae > Acaudatibacter. The sequence goes on from JANXTX010000299.1 coordinate 10,467, forward strand.
GCGGCTGGCTTTCGGAGCGACACGCAACCCGCTACGCCATGATCTCCAGGGACGTCGCGGTCGAGCAGACCCAAGTCGCGTATTTCGGAATGCGGAAACTTTCATTCACGGCGTTTCGCCGACGGCTTGGTGGTCCGGGCGCCTGGTAGCACGCCGGCTGGCGCGTACGTATTGACCGCGGACGCAATCATCCGCATCGAGGGGAGGCATGACCGAACTCTCCAGACCCATCGTTGAAGTCCCGCCCGAGCTGGCCGAACTGCGCCATTCGATCGACAACATCGACGCCGCCGTGCTGCATCTACTGGCCGAGCGATTCAAGTGCACGCGCAAGGTCGGCCGGCTAAAGGCCGACCACGGCCTGCCCCCGGCCGATCCCGAACGTGAGGCCCGGCAGATCGCGAGGCTGCGTTCGCTGGCGGTCACCGCCGACCTCGACCCCGAGTTCGCCGAGAAGTTCCTCAACTTCCTGGTCACCGAGGTCATCCGCCATCACGAGCAGCTGCGCGCGGGCAAGGCCTAGATGCCGGCGTCGCGCAAAGCAGCGGTCGCGGTTGTCGGCGCCGGCGATTTCATCGGCGGCGCGATTGCCGAGCGCTTCGCGGCCGAGGGATATCGGGTGTTCGGTGGGCGCAGAAACGGCGACAAGCTCGCGCCGCTCAAACACAAGATCGAGGCGGCCGGTGGCCGGTTCGAGGCCAGAACACTTGATGCTCGACAAGAAGACCAGGTCGCGGCCTTCATGGCCGAGGCGGACGCCGACCAGCCGCTCGATGTCATGATCTTCAACGTCGGCGCCAACGTGAACTTCCCCATTCTCGACACGACCGAGAGGGTCTTCCGCAAGGTGTGGGAGATGGCCTGCGAGGCAGGCTTCCTTTCCGGACGCGAGGCGGCGCGGCGGATGCTGGAGCGCGGATCAGGGTCGATCTTCTTCACCGGCGCGACGGCGTCGATGCGCGGCAACCCAGGCTATGCGGCGTTCGCCAGCGCCAAGGCGGGGCTGCGGGCGGTGGCCCAGACGATGGCGAGGGAGCTGGGGCCTAAGAACATCCATGTCGCTCATCTGATCATCGACGCCGGCGTCGACACGGCCTTCGTGCGCGAGCGGATCGCCGCGGCGCGCGGCGCCGGGGCGCTGGAAGGTCTGCCGCCGGACACCCTGATGGATCCAGCCTCGATCGCCCAGGCCTACTGGATGCTGCATCAGCAGGCTCGCGACGCCTGGACATTCGAGCTCGACCTGCGGCCCTATGGAGAAACCTGGTGATGGCCATGCCCGACGTGCGCTTCCTGTTCGATTTCGGCAGTCCCAACGCCTATCTTTCTCACCGCGTGATCCCGGCCATCGAAGCGCGCACGGGGGCGAAGTTCGTCTACGAACCGGTGCTGCTCGGCGGCGTGTTCAAGGCCACCGGCAACCGCTCGCCGATGGAGGCGTTCGGCGCCATCAAGGGCAAACTCGCCTACGAGGCCCTGGAAACCCGCCGGTTCGTCGCCCGCCACGGATTGACCAGGTACGCGCCCAACCCGCACTTCCCGGTCAACACCTTGGCGATCATGCGCGGCGCGGTCGCCGCCCAGACGCTCGGGGTGTTCGAAGCCTATGTCGAGGCGATGTTCGTGGCGATGTGGGAACGGGGGCTGAAGATGGACGACTTGGCTGTAGCGGCCGCCGCGCTCTCGGAAGCGGGCCTGCCGGCCACCGATCTCCTGTCCCTGACGCAGAATGCGGCAATCAAGGAGAAGCTGGTGGCAAACACCGCCGCCGCCGTCGACCAAGGCGTATTCGGCTCTCCCACCTTCTTCGTCGGCGATGAAATGTACTTCGGCAAAGACAGGCTGCGCGACGTTGAAGAAGCGATCGCCGGCAGCAACTGAGGTAGAATAACTTTCTCTTCTCCCCCTCGGAGAAGTACCAGCGAAGCCGGGGATGAGGGTATTGCCGCAACCGCTTTGCATTGCACGTCGAGAGCACAGTTGTCGCGGCGATACCCTCATCCGCCCCTTCGGGGCGCCTTCTCCCAAAGGGAGAAGCGAAGCGCTAATCCACCCAGCTGTCGAAGAATTCCTCGGCGTCTTCGACTTCGACCAGTCTCCCCTTGCTGATTTCCAGAAACCGGGTGGCCACGGCGCGGGTGAAGAAGCGGTCGTGGGAGTGGTCTGGCGGGTCGAGCAGTGCTTGGAAAATATCCGGCGGCACCGCGTAGTAGCGGTAGAGCGCGCCGCTCGCGAAACGCACCCGCAGCTGGCGTGACCGCTCGTCATAGGCCACGGCGCGCAGCATCGTGGAGGAGAGAATTCGCCATGGTGCGGTTGCAGCCATGGTTCTAACATACGCTGGGCGAGTGAGACGCTGGTCGGGATTCATCCCATACGTGGTCATCGGGGTGGTGCATCTCGTCGCGCTGGCCAGCGGTGCCGAGTGGCTTTCTGCGCCGACCAAGTTGCTGCTTATGCCGGCGCTTTTGGTGGCGCTGCTTGCCGGTCTGCCGCGGCGGCGCACGATGACAGCGCTCTGGGCGAGCCTTGCTGTGCTGTTCTCCTGG